>NZ_JBFTLN010000005.1:0-471241 GCF_056396465.1 Chitinophaga sp. 05T412 | reverse complement strand
GGGAAGTATCAAAAAAATGGACCATGCCCATTAGAAACTGGGGCATGATCCTAAATCAGTTTTTAACTATTTTTGATAAAAGAGTGAGAATCTAACTTTTAATTTGATCCCCCGATTTTTAAGTTTACACACTTAGTGAAATAGTCCCTTTTTATCGTTATTTGTTATCCTTTTCAGGATTATTATTAGGATTATTCGGCTTACCAGAGCGGTGTTTGTGCCGTGGTGAACGCCTGTCTTGCCGCGGCGCTTGTCCGGGTTGTTGTCCGCCGGCCTGTTCGGGTTGTTGCCCGCCTGGCTTAGGACCTTGTTGTTGTGGCGGCCTCGGGCCCTGCTGTTGCCGTGGTCCCTGTTCAGGACGTTCTGCACGTTCGGGGCGAGGTTGTTGATCACGACCTTGTTTAGGCTGATTGCCACCTTGCTGCCGTTGTTGCTGCGGGCGGTTCTCAGGTTTAGGTTTACGATCGGGTTGTTGGCGATTGTCTGGCCGCTGCCCAGCTTTAGGCGCTTGTTCCGTTCTCGGTTGACCTGCAGTTGCAGCCTGGCCTTGTTTCTGTTCGCCGGATTTTTGTTGTTTTTGCTTGTCTTTGTCTTTCTGTTTCCGCTTTTGAGCAGTTTTTTCGAGAGATTTCAGACTGATTAAGCCTACCACATCTGCGTATCCGAGGTCCGCTTCTTTTGGTTTGGCGGTAACCACTTCTACTGGTTTCAGGTCGTCCGGTTTAATACCTTGCCTGTTCAGCAGACGTATTTCCTTTGCCCGGGTAATGGTAAGCGGATATTGTTTGTTACTGCCTTCGTAGGAGTACCACATGAGGCTTTTGAAGATATCCCTTTTTTGCAGGTGGGCTACGCCGCCGGCAGTTTCAATGTTATCAGCATCTTCGGGGAAGTCTTTCAGCGCATCGAGGTAAGTATCCAGTTCGTAGTTCAGGCAGCATTTCAAACGACCACACTGTCCGGATAACTTCGCCTGGTTGATAGACAGGTTTTGGTAACGGGCAGCGGTAGTATTCACGCTTTTGAAATCAGACAACCACGTGGAGCAGCATAACTCCCTGCCGCAGCTGCCGATGCCTCCTACTTTTCCGGCTTCCTGGCGGGCGCCTATCTGACGCATTTCCACCTTGGCCCTGAATTCTGAGGCATATACTTTAATTAACTCTCTAAAATCAACGCGATCATCTGCGGTGTAGAAGAAGGTGGCTTTCCGGCCATCGGCCTGTATTTCCACTTCAGCGAGTTTCATTTCAAGTCCGAGATTGCGGGCTAATGCTCTTGATTTAATGAGCGCCTCTTTCTCGCGTGACTTGTTGTCACTCATACGTTGCAGGTCGTCGTTAGTTGAACGGCGTAGAATTTTTTTTACTTCGGGTGTATCTTCCGCGCGTCGCTTTTTCATTTGTAGTTTTACCAGTTCGCCAGTCAGGCTTACTGTGCCAACGTCAAATCCGCTTACCCCTTCCACTGTTACCATTTCACCCTTATCAAAGAGTTGTTTGGTCACATTTCGGAAAAAGTCTTTGCGGCTGCCGTTGTTAAAACTTACTTCTATAATGTCAAATGGTGCTAAGCTATCACCAAGGGGAATATTGGACAACCAGTCAAATACATTCAGTCTGTTACAACCTCCTGTGCTGCATCCTCCATTACTCTTGCATCCTGACGGCTTCCCATCCACACCCGTACCACATCCGGCACAAGCCATATTATTAATTAGTTTAAATTTTATAAATAAGCATTTCAGGTTATTCCAGTTCTTCAAAATACGTTTTTCCTTTCAGAAAAACAAAAGGCCGGAAGCAACAAAGATAGGGAAAAGCAGCTGATAAGCCCTTTGGGATATCCGTGGTAGTTACATAACTGGTAAAGGTTTCTTTTTAAATATATATTGAAGCTTGATGGACAGGGCATGAAATAGCATCTTTCCGTTCGCGTTCCGTTCAATATAATAACTGGCATTGTTCAGTTCATCCGTAATTTCCTGCATTTGCTCCAGGTTGGCCAATTTAGCCAGTTTGGCAGCAAAGTCCATTTCTTCCGGAGAAAAAGCCAATTGGCTTTTATCCAGGTATTGTAACCGGAGCGTATGTTCCATCAGGTTAATGAAGTAACGTAGGAACTGTTTTTGGTTTTCCCGCCCGGTTTTGGCGCTGGAAATGCCTTCTATCCATTCCTGCAGAGCTACCCGGTTACCGGTAAATAAATGATTGAGCCAGTTACGAAGCAGTTCGTGATAGTCATCTTCCGAGTGCTGCAGCAGGTACAAGGCTTCCCGGTAGTTGCCGGCAGTCAGGGTGGCAATTTGCTGAGCTTTGGCCGCAGGTACACTGCTCCTTTCCTGGAGTGCGGTAACCATATCAGCTTTTGCCAGCGGATTTATTTTAATAAGATGTGTTCTTGATAAGATGGTAGCTAATATCTGTTCCTGATTTTCAGCAATGAGAATAAAAAGCGTGTTTTGGGGTGGCTCCTCAATTAGCTTTAACAGACGGTTACCTTCATTGCCCAGGTATTCAGGCATCCACATCACAAGGATTTTATACCCGCTTTCAAAACTTTTCAGGTTTAACTTATGAATAATATCCTGACACTCGGTAGCGGTAATATTACCCTGCTTGTTTTCAGCACCTATAAATTGTAGCCAGTCGTACGCATTACCATACGGTTGTGACACCACAAACTCCCGCCACTCGCTGATATAATCCGTACTGATAGGCTTATCGCCCGATTTGCGGGGAATAACGGGGTAGGAGTAATGAATATCCGGATGAATAAATTGGGAAGCTTTGGTACAGGCCGCACATTGCCCACAGGCATCCTGATCCCGTTTGTTTTCGCAAACAAGGTACTGGGTAAAGGCCAGTCCTAACGGAAGACCACCCGCTCCTTCAGGAGCGAGGAGTATCATGGCATGACTAAGCCGGTTATGCTGAACAGATTGAATGAGCTGTTGCTTTACCTCTGCCTGTCCTATAATCTCAGAAAATAGCATGGGCGCAAGATAATGAAAAGGGGCTAATCCCCATTATTACAACGATACATAACAGGCATTCTCAAACGAGCCCCGGCCCGTCACTGTTCGGCTGTTAGCCATAAAAAAGAAGCTTCCGGAAATCGTTTGTGTTTTGGTATTTATCTTACTGATGATAATCTGCGAAGTATCTGTAGTGATCAAATCAAAGTTACCATTGGTATTAGCAAAAGATACAACCACCAACCCTTTTCCCGGGGCTCCGGGATGGGGAAAGTAGAAGGTATCCCGGTGAAGACTGTCGTTCTTCATCGCATTTTCATCATACATCCCGTCTGTGAGATTGAACGCTATTTTAACAGAATCTGAAGCTGTTTCTATGTTCAGCAGTTTCAACCCACCACTATCTGTTGTTGAGCGGAATATAATGCCACTGGAAAAATGCATGACATTGACATGGGGGCCAATGGTAGTTGTCATTATCAACCCCGGACAGGAAAGGGATGGATCATCAATCGAGTTCTGACAAGCGTTGGCAAATAGGAAGATGCTGGCAAAGGCTATTAATAGCCCGATGCTTTTAGTAGGGGTAAGTTGGTGCTTCATGTAATACAGTTGCGCAATTATGAATAAAAAAGCAGCCCACCTACGTTAACGTATATACGCTAACGTAGGTAGCTGTAAAAAGCTTTTAATACACAAAGTTGGCAACAGGACGATAAAACGGCGGCTATTACTTTTCTATAGCAGCAATGACTTCTGGTGAATCTGGTTGCGTTTTAGGAGAAAATACCGCTACCAGGTTACCTTTTTCATCCAGCAAATATTTCTGGAAATTCCAGGTAACTTCAGCTGGTTCAAAATGTTTGGCTTTACTTTCTTCAAGCAGCCATTTATACAGTGGATGTATATCAGCTCCTTTTACAGAAACTTTAGCGGCCATTGGAAAAGTTACTGCATATTTTTTAGTGCAGAACTCCTGTATTTCCTTGTTGCTACCTGGTTCCTGAGAACCGAAGTTGTTAGCCGGAAAACCAATAATCACCAATTTATTTTGGTATTTCTTATAAAGTTTTTCGAGTCCTTCATATTGTGGTGTATTTCCACAGAGAGAGGCCGTGTTAACGATTAAGACTTTCTTTCCTTTGTATTTGGAGAAGTCTATTTTTCCGCCGTCAACAGCGTCTACTTTGAAGTCGTATAGATGAGAAGAGGCAAAAAGCATCACCATTGATAGTATTGCTAGCTTGAACATATAGACGTTTTTTAAAAAGACTGATTAAAATTATCAGCGATAGGCTGGTATCTGTAAAGTTAACATTCCCCGTTTAAAAAAAATGAAGTTTTTCTTATTTCCAGGCAAATGCAACGCAACACACACTCACCCTGGCTCCGGCTTGTTGAAGGGCGGAGCAGCAGGCTTCGGTGGTGGCGCCGGTAGTGATTACGTCATCGATCAGCAATACATGTGCGTCTGCGGGGAGATGGGCATTGACTTTAAAGGCAGAGGATACATTTTGCCATCGGTCTGTTCTTCCTTTCCTGGTTTGTGTGGAGGTAAACTGCTGCCGGGAAAGTATGGTTGGTTGCACGGATATGGGGATGATCTGTGCAATACCATTGGCCAGCACGGTGGCCTGGTTGTATCCCCTCATTTTTTCTTTGCGGGGAAACAAGGGTACCGGTACCAGCATATCAACATCAGCGATCCAGGAACTTTCGCGGAGTTGGTAGCCGGTTTGCCTGCCCAGCCAGGCAGCAATATCGCGACGTTGCCGGTATTTGAAAAGATGGATGAGTTGCTGTATTCCGGACGACTGACTGTAGTAATACGTGGCAGTAGCTTGCTGTATGTTTACACGGCCGTTGAATACGTTTGCTACCGGATTCCGGGGGTAGCGGTGAAAATGGGTGAGCGGTAATGCCTGGATACAACGTAGGCATAAGAGTTCATCTGTTTCGGGTAAATCCGTGCCGCATAGCTCACAGCAATGCGGATAAAACAGATGAACCAGTGGGGATAACAAACTGGTTAACATGAAATGGTTTTAAAAGTAGAATATAGCTGTTGTTAAAATAATCGTTGGTATACTTCTTCCACTCTTCCTACAGCAATTACTTCAATATGGAATTTACTGAAATCAATGCCTTTTTTGTTGTAACGGGAGATAAATATTTTTTCGAAGCCCAGTTTTTCTGCTTCAGCAATCCTTTGCTCAATGCGGTTAACAGCCCTTATTTCTCCGCTCAGTCCTACTTCTCCCGAAAAACAAATCTTCGGTGGAATGGCATTATCCTCATAAGAGGAGAGCAGTGCACATAATACCGCCAGGTCAATGGCGGGATCTTCCACGCGGATACCTCCGGCAATATTGAGGAATACATCTTTTACGCCGAAATGGAATCCGCCTCGTTTTTCCAGTACGGCCAGCAGTAGTTGCAACCGGCGGAGATCAAATCCGGTAGCGGTACGTTGTGGGGTACCATAAACGGATTGGGTAACGAGTGCCTGTACTTCCACCAGGAGTGGCCGCATGCCTTCCATGGTAGCAGATATAGCTACGCCGCTGAGCAGGTCTTCCCGTTGTGAGATGAGAATTTCAGAGGGGTTGGTCACCTGACGGAGTCCTGTGCCGGTCATTTCGTATATGCCAAGTTCGGCAGTAGAGCCAAAGCGGTTCTTGATGGTGCGCAGGATACGATAGGCATAATGTTGATCTCCTTCAAACTGTAATACCGTATCCACCATGTGTTCCAGCACTTTCGGGCCGGCAATGGAACCATCTTTTGTGATATGTCCGATCAGGAATACGGGGGTGTTACTTTCTTTGGCGAAGCGCTGTAATTCTGCAGTCGTTTCCCTGATTTGTGATACGCTGCCGGGTGCTGATTCTATGAAAGGAGAGTGTAGCGTTTGAATAGAATCTACAATGACCAGCTGTGGCTGTAATTTCTTTATTTCCTGGAAAATTGTCTGTGTAGAGGTTTCGGTAAGCAGATAAAATTGCTCGTTGGAATTTTGTATGCGGTCTGCACGCATTTTAATCTGTTGCTCGCTTTCTTCACCGCTGATGTAAAGTGTTTTAATATGCTTCAGTTGTAGTGCGTTTTGCAGAAAGAGGGTAGATTTTCCGATACCAGGTTCTCCACCTACCAATACCAGCGAACCAGCCACTATACCGCCTCCCAGCACGCGGTTTAACTCGTTGTCGGGCGTTAATATTCTTTCTTCTTCCCGTGTAACTACTTCAGCGAGATTGATGATTTTATGTGTGCGGGTAGTAGCAGTGTCGTTGTTTTTCCAGTCTTGTTGCTTCTGTGGAATATCTTTTTGTACTCTCTCTTCAACAAACGTATTCCATTCTCCGCAACTCGGACATTTTCCATTCCATTTCGCTGATTCGTATCCACAATTCTGACAGAAAAAAGCAGTTCTTATTTTACTCATAATTTTTTTAAAACAGGATGCATACAAAGTAAATGGTTTTATACTTATTGCATCAAAATCATAAAAAGAGAAGCGATAAAAAGAGGGGAAAAAGGTATAAAAAGAGAAAAGAGCCAAACGGAAGATTCCGCTGACTCTTTCTACTTACTAACCCATTAAATTCAGGTCTAAATTACAAAATGGCTTCAGAATAAAAAAGTTTATTTAATTGATGTGAATAACTTTTGAGGAATCTGTCAGATCTAACAAAGTGGCTGCCATCGCTTGTTTCAGCGCTTGTTTTTATCCAATATTACTTTCATTGGAGGCTCGTAAAATGTTGATAAATAGGGTTGATGTTGATGATTTTTGCATATGAAAAAGTGCTAATAAGAGACATTTTTTTAAATGACAAACAGACGCTTTTTTCGTTAAAAAAATAATTTTTACGCCAAAGTGGCAGTGTTAAATTTATAATTTTTAGACAAAAGGAAGGGATGGCAGACAAGTGCTAAATAAACCTTAAAAGGGAGGATCTGGTGAGATATTTGCGCCCCTCTTTCCACCAAATTTAATCTGATATGACACCTGGAATCATGTTTTTATCGCTGATTTTTGTGGGGATCAGCTTGCTGGTAAGCTATGTACTCAAAAGTAAGTTCCAGGCTTACAGCCAAATACCCACTTCTTCCGGATTGACTGGTAAGCAAATTGCTGATAAGATGCTGAAAGACAATCAGATATATGATGTGCAGGTCCGGGAAACGGAAGGTTTCCTGTCCGACCACTATAACCCGGCCGACAAAACCGTGAACCTGAGCCCGGATGTATACAATGGCGCCAATGTAGCCGCCGCGGCAGTGGCCGCCCATGAATGCGGGCATGCCGTACAACACGCCGCCGCTTACCCCTTCCTGGGACTCCGCTCTAAACTGGTGCCTGCTGTACAAGTCAGCTCCAGTATCGTTTCATGGGTATTGCTGGGCGGTATCCTGCTCGTAAATGTCTTCCCACAACTGCTCCTTGGGGGTATTATCCTTTTCGGAATTACAACCTTATTTGCCCTCGTAACCCTGCCGGTGGAGTTTGATGCTTCCCGCCGTGCCTTAGCCTGGTTAGACAATAGTCAGATAATGAGAACGGCTGAGCATGACAAAGCAAAAAATGCCCTCTGGTGGGCTGCCATGACTTATGTAGTGGCAGCATTGGCTTCCGTAGCTACGCTGTTTCAATACATTCTTATTTATATGGGCGCCCGGAATAGAGATTAAACGTATATAATATATATTAAGTAATGGCCCGTCGCCGCTTTTAGCGGAGGCGGGCTATCTTTTTTTAATCAAGTCGAAAACTCTTCGTTAACATTTTGTTAAGAGAATTAAAAAAAATCATATTTTTAATCTCTGAATGTGAATTCAGCCAAATTTTTAGTGATCCGCTGCTTGTCTGATATACTACTTATGCACTGTCGGTGTTTTTGCTTATTGATAAGGCCTAAAAGTACCCTATCAACCAATGTTTATTAAACCGCTAATACTTCAAATCTAAACTAAGAGCCATGTTGCGATTCTACTCGATGGTGGGCTTGTTGATGCTCCTATGCACATTAACATTTGCCCAGTCAAAACAAATTACTGGTAGGGTAACCGACCAGAAAGATGGTACCGGCCTGCCGGGCGTTACGGTAAAGGTAAAAGGTACCAATACTGGAACATTAACCTCCGCCGACGGGGTTTATAAATTGGAAGTTCCTGAAAAAGGGGCTGCACTGGTATTTTCTTTTGTGGGATACACTGACCAGGAAATAGCAGTAGGCAATCAGAAAGCAATCAATGTAAGCTTAACTACAGGCAATAAAGACCTCTCAGAAGTAGTAGTTGTGGGTTATGGTACCCAAAACAAACGTGATCTGACGGGTGCTGTGAGCAAAATTGCGGCTAAGGAAATAGAAAATCAGCCGGTAGTAAGCTTTGAATCTGCGATTCAGGGTAAAACACCTGGTGTGGTAATCGAGTCCGGTAGTGGTAAAGTTGGACAGGGTATTAAAGTACGTATCCGTGGTACGTCCTCCATTTCTGCCAATAGCCAACCACTATATGTAGTAGATGGGATGCCCGTAAACTCCACCAGCCAGACAGATGTAAACAACGACCCTACTAACCCGATGGCAGATATCAACCCTAATGATATTGAATCTATTGAAGTCCTGAAAGATGCGGCTGCCACAGCAATCTACGGTGCCCGTGGTTCCAATGGTGTAATCCTGGTTACCACAAAAAAAGGCAGAATTGGTGAAAGAACTAAAATAGAGCTTAATGCCAGCACAGGATGGGGAAAGCCTACAACCAAAAGAGGTTTTTTGAATGCTAAAGATTATGTAACCCTCCTTCACGAAAGAGCGACGAATGATGGTAAAACCGCATTTGCAAATGGAGATGTCTATACAGATGACGGATTGCCATTCCCCACTGAAGCCGCAGCAATCGCTTACTTCATGGGTGAAGTAGATGGACAAATGTCTTATCTGGCGTTGGGTAAAGATTTTAATAATCTTGGCTATAGTACTGACTGGGAAAAAGCGCAGTTTAGAAATCCAGCACATTCGCAACAATTAGATTTGTCTGCCTCCGGAGGTACTGAAAAAACGAAATTTTATGTTTCAGGCTTTTACAACAGCCAGGAGGCAATCGTGATCAATAACAAATTTGTTCGTTACGGTGGTCGTTTAAACCTGGAGCATACTGCATCAGATAAGATATCTTTTGGCATGAACCTGAACGTAAGCCGTTCGCAGCTGGATCGTGTAAGTAATGACAACATTTTCTCAACACCCAGTCAGTTGGTAGCGCAATCTCCATTGTCGCCATTGCGTGATTCAACTGGTGCGATCAACAACAATACGCTTTATCCAAACGGCTTGTATGATGCGCAATTCAACTCTAACAGGCAGGTTACTTTTCGTACTTTAGGTAATGTATTCCTGAATTATAAAATACTGCCAATATTGACATTCCGTTCAGAACTGGGTACTGATATCTCCAGTCTTACAGAAGATCAGTACATCGGTGTCAAAGCATCTGACGCTTTGGGAACAGGTGGAGCATCATCTAATTATTTACAGAACGTTTCACTAAATACAAATAACTATTTTACGCTCACTCCTAAGTTTGGGGAAAACCATAACCTGAGTGCGACTGTTGGTATGAGTTATCTGCAGAATGATTTTTCTACAACAGAGGTGAATGGCGAATTGTTTCCATCAGATATCATCAAAAAATTGGTGGCAGCAGCTTCCATTACTTTTGGAAGGTCTACCGCACAGCGTTATACCTTCCTATCTTATTTTGGAAGAGCTAACTATAGCTATAAAGAGAAATATCTGGCGTCTGTAAGCTTGCGTTCAGATGGATCTTCCCGTTTTGGTCCTAACAACCGCTATGGTTTGTTCCCTGCTGCATCATTGGGATGGGTTGCATCTCAGGAAGATTTTCTTAAAGGCAATAAAACATTGAACTTCCTGAAGCTTCGTGTGAGCTATGGTACAACAGGTAATGCTGAGATTGACGAAAATAGATTCTTAACATTACTGCAACCAACTTCTTATCCTCAGTTGCCCGGATATCGTCCATACCAAATGGGTAACCCGGATCTGAAATGGGAGAAGACAAAGCAATTCGATGTTGGGCTGGAATTCGGTTTGTTTGATAACCGTTTGAGTGGAGAAGTGGATTACTACAATAAGCAAACATCTGATTTGTTGTTGAAGGCCAACCTTCCATATAGCACTGGTTATGACTTCCAATACCTGAATATTGGTAATATGGAAAATAAGGGTGTGGAAATACTGCTGAATAGTATCAATATCAACAGCCGTAATTTCAAATGGAATACCTCACTGAATGTGTCGTATAATAAAAACCGTGTAAAGGATATCAGAGGACAAATCATTGAGTCAGATAATAAAGAACAAAGAGCCGTAGAAGGACAGCCTATTGGTGTGTTCTATATGCCAAAATTTGCAGGAGTAGACCCTAAAACGGGAGATGCTTTATATCTTGATGCTGACGGCAAAACTACTTCAGACTTCTCTAAGGCACAAAGAATGGTGGTTGGTAAATCTAATCCGGATTGGACAGGTGGTTTAACAAATACAATCACCGCTTACGGATTTGACCTGAGTGCATTTTTCTCATTTGTACAAGGCAACAGTATCTTTAACCGCGCAGGTGTTTACCAGGATAACGGATTTGCAGGTGGCTTTGATAACCAATTATCAGATGTTTTACACAGATGGCAGAAACCTGGTGATATTACTAATGTTCCACGCTTATCTTATTATTATTCTGATGGTGGTTCAGGAGTTGCTAACAGCCGTTGGATATATGATGGATCATACATTCGCCTGAAATCATTGACACTTGGTTACACATTGCCAAAGAAAGTTGTCAATACACTGAAAATCTCAAGTTTACGTGTATACGTGGCCGGTTATAATCTGTGGACAAAAACCAAATACTTTGGTGATCCTGAAATTAACTCCGATGTGCTGGGCAATATTGCTGGTGGTATTGACTATTACACTATACCACAAGCCAAACAGGTTACAGTGGGATTAAATGTTAAGTTTTAATTTTAAATAGGTAAATGATGAAATCATATAAAAGATATATAGCTCCCGTTTTGTTGGTGGTTTCTATTGCAGGATTTTCCGCCTGTAATAAAAAGCTGGACGTGGTGCCAGGGTCTTACATTACTCCGGATCAGGTAAAGAATGAAAGCGATGTAATTGCAGAGCTCTTAGGTGCTTATGCTAATTTACAGCATTATGATGCGTATGGTGAAAGAGCGATTTTAATACCTGATTTGTTGGCCAATGAAGGAGAGTTATCCTTTGTCGGAACCTTTCTTCCTTATCGGCAAGTGGAAGCAAAAACTCAGCTGAAAACCAATGCCATTGCCGACGGTATTTGGCAGCGTGGTTACAAAATCATTAACACCGTAAATATTGTTATTGGAAATATAAAGCTTGTTTCTGCGGATAATAAGCCAATGATAGAAGGAGAAGCCAGGTTTATACGTGCGTTAATGTACTTCCATATGTGTAATTTATATGGGAGGCCGTATTCTGCAGGAAGCGTTACTGCCAATCCTGCGGTGCCGTTGATTCTTGATCCTATTGTAGCTCAGGCAGATCTTGAAAAGGGAAATCAGCCAAGAGCAACTGTAGATGCCATTCACAAACAGGTATTGGCAGATTTGAAATTTGCGGTTGAGCATCTTCCGGAAGGAAATACCAATGGGAGGGCTGATAAATTTTCTGCATATGCAATTCTTTCAAGAGTGTACATGTCAGAAGGTTTGTATAAAGAAGCTGCAGTCGCAGCAGATTCTGTTATCGAATTAGGATCATTTGTACTGGCATCTTCTTATGATAAAGCCTTCAATAATGGGTTGAACTCATCTGAGGACATTTTTGCTATTCAACAAACCAACCAGAGCAATGCAGGAACGTCCGACAATGGATTACAGACATTCTATGCTCCCCGGGCAAAAGGGGGCAGAGGAGATATCCTTGTTGATTCAAGCAAGTTTTCTTTTGAACCCCAGGATGATCGTAAAGGGTTTCTTTATGCGGGCCGTGGAATTACCGGAGTAAGCGGATTGTATACAACAAAATGGAAAGAGCGGTACAAGGTTTATACAGTAGCACGTTTATCAGAGATGTATCTGACGAGAGCAGAATCCAATCTGCGTGCGGGTACCAGCGTAGGCGCTACTCCATTGGAGGATGTGAATAAGATAAGAGTAAGAGCCAATGCTACTCCGTTGGCAACTGTTACTGCAGATATCGTAGTTCAGGAGCGTGTAAGAGAGCTTGCTTTCGAAGGGGATAAACTGTGGACATATAAGCGCCTGAAGAAGAATGTTGGCACCCTGACTTATACGGATGATAAGCTGGTACTTCCCATTCCTCAGCGTGAAACTGATGCGAATAGCAAGCTCACCCAGAATCCGGGATACTAATATTTCATAATATAATGAGTCTTTTGCGGGCTTCCCATTACCGGGAAGCCCGCTTTCATTCATGAAATATTAATAATATCAACAGCTTTTCGTTTTCTGTTAATAACTTTTATACAAATTTTTTATTGAAAATCAATCAATTACAAAGGTGCTGTGTAAAAAAGTGTCCAAATTGTATGGTTATTAAGATTGTGCAATGTACCTTTGCACTCCTCATAATGGGGAATTGTTTACAAGACGTAATTTTTATCGTATACAACAATGAATACATTAAGTTTTAGAACTAAATCGGCTAACGACGCTTACGTAAAGCGTGACTGGCATATAGTAGATGCTACCAACCTGACACTGGGTAGAGTAGCAGCTAAAATGGCGGCAATCTTAAGAGGTAAAAACAAGCCTTATTATACGCCTCACACTGATTGTGGTGATTATATCATCGTAATCAACGCTGAAAAAATTGCTTTAACCGGCAATAAAATGGCGGAGAAAGAATACATGCACTACACTGGTTTCCCAGGTGGTCAGAGAATCGAATTAGCAAAGGACCTGGTTCGTCGCCGTCCTGAAGTACTGATCGAAAAGGCTGTTAAAGGCATGCTGCCTAAAAACCGTCTGGGCCGTGCGATGTACAAAAAATTATTTGTATATGCTGGTGCTGAACATCCGCATGCAGCGCAGAAACCACAACCTTTAACTTTCTAATTTTTCTCTGATACATGGAAAAGCAAAAAAATACAATAGGTCGTCGTAAGGAAGCTGTTGCCCGTGTTTATATCAACAAGGGTACCGGTAACATTACAGTTAACGACAAAGATTATAAAAACTACTTTTCTTTGATCTACCTGCAGAATCAGGTAGAGCTGCCTTTMAAAACTATCGATGCACTCGATAAATTTGATGTGAAAATCAATGCACAAGGTGGTGGTATCAAAGGTCAGGCAGAAGCTATTAAGCTGGGTATTGCCCGTGCACTGTGCGAAGTGAACATTGAGTTCCGTCCCGCACTGAAAGCAGCAGGCCTCCTGAAACGTGATCCACGTGGAGTTGAACGTAAGAAACCAGGTAAAGCGAAAGCAAGAAGAAGCTTCCAGTTCTCTAAACGCTAATATTTTTGAGCTATTGGCTGTTAGCTACTGGCTAATTCGCCAGCCGCTAAAAGCTAAACATTATTTGATCCTTTTAATTGAGCAATATAAACATGGAAAATAATACCTCATTGCAGCAGCAGTTACTGGAGGCAGGTGTTCACTTCGGTCACCTGAAGAAAAAGTGGAATCCCAAGATGCTGCCTTATATTTTCGCAGAAAAGAAAGGTATTCATATCATTGATCTGAACAAGACCGTAGAAGGATTACAGGAAGCAGCAGCTGCCCTGAAATCTATCGCTAAAAGCKGTAAAAAGATCATGTTCGTTGCTACTAAAAAGCAAGCGAAAGAAATCGTAGCAGATGCTGCGCGTAACATCAACATGCCTTTCGTTACTGAAAGATGGTTAGGTGGTATGCTCACCAACTTCTCTACAATCCGTAAGAGTGTTAAGAAAATGCAGAGCATTGAAAAAATGCTGCAGGACGGTACATTCGACAACATCACTAAGAAAGAACGTCTGACTTTAAGCCGCGATAAAGAGAAAATGGAGAAAGTGCTGGGTGGTATCGCGCAACTGGCACGTGTACCAGCTGCACTGTTCATGGTAGATATCAGCCACGAACACATCGCTCTGGCAGAAGCTAAACGTCTGGGCATCTCTACTTTCGGTATGGTAGATACTAACTCTGACCCTACTAAAGTTGACTTCGCAATCCCTGCGAACGATGACGCTACTAAATCAATCGCTATTATTACCAGCTATATCTGCGCAGCAATCGCTGAAGGTCTGTCTGAAAGAGCTACAGAGAAATCTGAAGAAGTAGAGGAAGAAGAAGAAGCAGACGATAAGGCACGCAAATTCGACGTTGAAGGCGGTGAAGATCGCGAAAGAGGTCGTAAAACTGGCGCTCAAGGTGGTGGCAGTGGACGTGGTCAGGGCGGTCAAGGTGGCGGCGCTAATCGCGGTGGTCAAGGCGGCGGTCGTGGTCCAGGTGGCCAGGGCGGCGGTGCTAACCGTGGTGGTGGAGCTAACCGTGGTGGCGGTGCACCAGGTGGTGGACAACGTCGTCCGTCTGGCGCTGGCAACAACAACGGTCCTAGAAAACCAGGTGGCGGAAGATAATTATTACGCTTTAAGCTATTAGCCTTTAGCTTTTAGTAAATGCACCAGCAATTGTTTTTGCCTGCATTTATTAAGACCTAAAGGCTAATAGGTAAAGGCTGATCATAAATTTTTACAACAATTAAACTATTTATAGCTCATGGCAACAATTACAGCAGCTGATGTAAATAAACTGCGTCAGCAAACTGGTGCTGGTATGATGGATTGCAGAAAGGCACTGGTAGAAAGTGATGGTGATTTTGAACAAGCAGTAGACTACCTGCGTAAGAAAGGTCAGAAAGTGGCCGCTTTACGTTCCGATCGTGAAACCAAAGAAGGCGTTATCATCGCTAAAACATCAGCTGATGGTAAATCCGGTGTTATCGTAGGTCTGGGTTGTGAAACTGACTTCGTTGCTAAAAACGAAGATTTCGTAAAATTTGCTCAGTCTATCGTTGATCTGGCGCTGGCTAACGGTATCAAAACCGTAGAAGACCTGAACGCAGCTTCTCTGGATGGCGCTACCATTGCTGATAAAGTAAACGATCAGGTAGCTAAAATCGGTGAAAAAATCACCCTGAATAAATTTGAATTCGTTGAAGCTGGTGCAGTAACTTCTTACATCCATGGTAACTACCGTATGGGCGTTCTGGTTGCTTTCTCTAAACCTGTTTCTGAAGAAGTAGGTAAAGACATCGCTATGCAAATCGCAGCAATGAGCCCTATCGCAGTTGATGCGGATGGCGTTCCTGCTGAATTAATTGCACGCGAAAAAGAAATCGCTGTTGAACAAGTGAAAGCAGAAGGTAAACCTGCTGAAATGGCGGAAAAAATTGCTGCCGGTAAAGTAAATAAATTCTTCAAAGAAAGCACCCTGCTGCAACAGGCTTTCGTTAAGGACAACAACAAGTCCGTAGCGGATTACCTGAAGTCTGTAGATGCTGACCTGAAAGTGGTTAGCTTTAAGCGAATCGCTTTAGGTTAATATCATCATATTGAAAAAAAGGAGAGAATTTCGTTTCTCTCCTTTTTTTTGTGCATAACTAATCATACACTTCAATCCATCAGAAAATAAGAAGTCACCAAGGCATTTTTTCCTTCATTTCCTCCTTTCTGCATTTAAGTTGTATATTAGAATACCGTAAACCGGATTAGGAATCACAATCTCACAATATTTTATAGCGTCATGTTGCCAAAGTATAAGCGTATTTTGCTCAAATTGAGCGGTGAAGCCCTCATGGGGGATGCAAATTATGGTATTGATCCGAAGGTGATAACACAATACGCCTATGATATTAAGGCGGTTACCGACCTAGGGGTACAGGTAGCCATCGTCATAGGTGGAGGAAATATCTACCGCGGTATGAATGAAGCCGAAACAGGCATCGAAAGAGCACAAGGCGATTATATGGGAATGCTCGCCACTGTTATCAACGGCATGGCCCTGCAAAGTGGACTGGAAAAAGTAGGCCTCTACACCCGCCTCCAGTCTGCCATCAAAATGGAACAAATTGCTGAACCTTATATCCGCCGCCGCGCTATCCGCCACGTGGAAAAAGGTCGTGTCGTAATATTCGGCGGAGGTACCGGCAACCCGTACTTTACTACGGATACTGCCGCTTCCCTGCGCGCTATCGAAATTCAGGCAGATGTTATCCTGAAAGGAACCCGGGTAGATGGTATCTACACAGCCGATCCTGAAAAAGATAAAACTGCTACCCGCTACGAAACCATTACTTTCTCAGAAGTATACCAGAAATCCCTCAACGTGATGGATATGACAGCATTTACCCTTTGCCAGGAAAATAAGCTGCCTATTATCGTGTTTGATATGAATCGTCAGGGTAACCTCCTGAACGTGATCATGGGTAAAAATGTAGGTACTTTGGTGAAAGGATAATTTTAGCTGTTAGCCTTTAGCTATTAGCTTTTAGCAAAAATGCAGCGAAGAACATATCATATGTTCTTCGCTGCATTTTTGCTAAAAGCTAATAGCTAAAGGCTGATGGCTCACTTCAGCACTCCCTTCAGCGCACTCATKGGAATAAACAACGTTACCTGCCCTAAAGCATAAGGTCCTATCTCGTAAGGCACATAACTGAATGCTACGCCCTTGTTAGTAACAATCATATTATTATTGGGTGGGATACTTTTTACCAACAGGTTCTGATCCAACGCTTCTTCTTCACTCATATGAAACCTGTCTTTGAAAGCCTTATCCAGCAATGCACTTACGGTTTCTTTATAACCAGGTTTGAAAATATCATCTGGCGTAAGCACTTTGCGCTTAGATRAATCCAATGTTTTATAGGTAGCCCCCCAGTTGCCATGCGCCCCGCCAGTAAAGTCGTACGCATACTTCTCCACTACCAGTAACGGCCAGGTATTATATACTACTTTCATATCGTTGTCAGTAGTCCAGTTCCACGACAAGGCAGTGGAAGCGTCGCTGAATTCACTGCTGTCGGCATCTTTGGCGGATACGCGGTAGCTGAGAATGAAAGAGTCGATACCCCTTTTTAAGTACTGCTGCGGCGTTTTGAAATAATTGCTACCTGTGATCTGCTGAACAATGAAGTGGGCAATGGTAGAATCTACCGTTGAATCGGGCCATATCATACTGTTGGAAACAGTGCCTATCGGCGATTTCGGGAAGGTGGGTATTAGTTTTGCCGAGTCAATCAGGTAAAATACCTGCAACGGTACGGCTTTCTGCAGGTCAGTATGAAACTCAAAATGATAAGACGTGCCATTGCCATGCCATACGCCCTTAAATTTCCCGTCGTCAGAAAGATAACCGCTGAACAACCGGTCTTCCGAGCTGTTATTGGTTTCTTCGTAGATGTTTACCAGGTTGGAATCCAGGGTACCCCATAACGAAACAGGGCGACCGGTGCTATCATCGCTATAGTAGCCGCGAAACAGATTGGGAGCGGTTTTTAGCAATTGCATGGTAATTTCTTTATCGCCTAATTTTCCTTTGAGTTGTGTATAAAACAGGGGAGTAGACACCAGTGGTACAATGGTGTTGGCGGTATTACCGGCGGCAGCGCTGTCTTTCTCGCTGCGCGTATGGCACGACAGTAAAACTATCGCCAGCAGTAATACCAATAATGAAGCTCTTTTCATAGTATGATTTATATCAGATCCATCAAAATTACTATTATCCTTCCATACCTTTGAGGACCCATTTGAACCAATAAAATTAACAGACCATGTTGAACCAGAAAATAGCTGATTTACGGAAAGATTATAAGCTGGCTTCCCTGGATGAAAGTGACATTGCACCTTATCCCCTGGCGCAGTTTGGGAAATGGTGGCAAGAGGCAATTGATAGTGAAATAGACGAAAGCAATGCCATGACCCTGGCTACCAGTACGCCGGACGGACGTCCTTCTGCACGCATTGTACTGCTGAAAAGCTTCGATGAAGAGGGTTTCTTATTTTTCACCAACTATGAAAGCCGCAAGGGACAGGAGTTGGCGCAAAACCCACATGTTACCTTGTTGTTCTTCTGGCGGGAGCTGGAAAGACAGGTACGCATAGAAGGCACCGTTAGTAAGGCGCCGGTAGGCATCAGTAATGAATATTATAACAGTCGTCCTTTGGGTAGCAGGATAGGAGCCATCGCTTCGCCTCAAAGCAAGGTGATTCCCGGCCGATCTTTCCTGAATGAACAGGTAGATCAGGTAGCCGCAAAATATGAACATACGGCGCCTCAAAGACCCGATTACTGGGGAGGATATATCGTAAAGCCTCAGGCAATAGAATTCTGGCAGGGTAGAAGCAGTCGCTTGCACGACCGCATTTTGTATTCGCTGGCACCGGATGGTAGCTGGACAACGGCACGGCTGGCACCGTGAGTGCAGGATGCTAAAAGCCTAAAGCAAAAAGCTAGTAAAGCGAATGATAGCAGCGATATTGAATTATTCAATGGCTCTTATCATTCGCTTTACTAGCTTTTTGCTTTAGGCTTTTAGCTGTAAGCTTATGCTTTAGGCGCTGCTGGTTTAGCGGCGGTATTTTTCCTTGTTTTAGCAGATCTTACTTTACCGAAGGATCCACTGAAGATCTTGCCTTTTTTGGTTTTGATATCTCCTCTACCCATAACGAATAATTTGAAGTTTGTTGTTTATTAAATATGATGTTATCAGGCTGCAAATTACTGTAATTCGATGAAATTGTATAGTGCCGGCCGTTTGATATAAAAAAAAAGCAAGAAACATAATTGTTCCTTGCTTGAATAAGTTGTGCTAACTGATTAGAGCTTGTCGGATAAAGCTTTACCAGCTTTGAACTTAGCAACTTTCTTAGCTTTGATCTTGATGATCTGACCGGTTTGTGGGTTTCTACCGTTACGTGCAGCACGTTTAGAAACGGAGAAAGTACCGAAACCAACCAAAGTTACTTTGCCACCTTTTTTCAGGGTATCAGCAACAGCTTTGGTGAAAGAATCCAGAGCTTCGTTAGCTTGGGTTTTKGTAATAGCTGCATCTTTAGCAAGCTTGTCGATTAATTCGGCTTTGTTCATAGTTAGTAAGATTTAACTAGTGAAAAAATGTTTGATGTGAGCAAATATAGCGCGTTTTATCAGATTACCAAATTTTTTACAACTTTTTTATAGAAAATTTTATCGGCTGAAAAACGCTACTGGTAACGGTTACAGCTGATTAGTGGCAACCATGCTAAAGTAACGACCTTTAGCAGAATTGCGTAAAACACTGTGCTGTAGCATGTTTGCCGGTTTTTTTACCATTAATAGGGCCTAAAACCAAGTATTGTACCAAAGTCTGGAGGCCTTGAAAATAGTGGATTTCCTGTGGATAAGTTTAGTCAAGATCCCTTACTTAAATCACCTCCATAATGGTATTAAAGGCAATAAAACGATCCCCGAAAATGCTATGTGCACGCTCCCGAAGGCCTTGTTGGTACCGCTCTGAGAAGGTATTGTACTGTTCCAGGCTATCCGCAAAATACTGTACTACATAAGTAGGCCCTTCACTATCATCCTGCTCTAATAACCGGCTCATACGGTAGTCGCTGAATAACCCCGTATCCATAACAGCCGGAATCTGTGATTCCTTCATCCACTGAAGCCATTGGAATGTCGCATCTGTGGCCACTTTGGTGGTTACATTGTATATGATCATATTACTTTTTGCTTATACAGTCAGCTCTACAAATACCGGACAATGATCCGAATGCTTCACCTGCTGGTAAATAGTAGCGTGCTTTAACTGCTCCTTCAGTGGAGTAGTGACGTTGATATAGTCTATACGCCAGCCCTTGTTATTGTTCCTGGCATTGGCCCGGAAGCTCCACCAGCTATATTGATGAGGGTCTGTATTAAAATGACGGAAACTGTCTACGAAGCCGCTCTCAAAGAAACGGTCCATCCAGGCCCGTTCTTCAGGCAAAAAGCCGGTAGAGTTTTTATTGCTTACCGGATCATGGATATCTATCGGCTTATGACAAATGTTGTAATCCCCACATACCACCAGCTTTGGGCGGGTTTTCCTCAATTCAGCCAGGTAAGCGAAAAATTCATCCAGCCACTGGTATTTATAAGTTTGCCTGATATCCCCACTGGTGCCGGAAGGGAAGTAGGTATTGATCAGGGTAATATCGCCGAAATCCAGGCGGATGAAGCGCCCTTCTGTATCGCTTTGCTCATGCCCGTTACCATATTGTACAAAGTCAGGTTTGATACGGGTCAGCACGGCTACACCACTGTAGCCTTTCTTCTGGGCAGGATACCAGTAATGTTCATACCCCAGCTTTTCAAACTGTTGGAAGTCGATGTTTTCCTGGTGAGCTTTAATTTCCTGGAGGCAGATAACATCTGCAGGATCGGACTGTAACCATTCGGTGAACCCTTTGGTCATGGCGGACCTCAGGCCGTTTACATTATAAGATATGATACGCATATGTAGCTTTTGGCGGTTGGCCATTAGCTTTTAGTAAGATGGAACAAATTTGTCTTCACCTCACTAAAAACCAATGGCCATTCTATCTGAAATATCAAGGGTTAACTGTTTAACCATCCGTTTCGTTCTAACGGCTTATGGCTAAAAGCTAACTGCTAAAGATCGTATTCAAGGTTGGGGCGAAGCCACTGTTCTACTTCTTCTATAGTCCAGCCTTTACGGGTGGCATATTCCGCTACCTGGTCTTTCTCTATTTTACCCAATCCAAAATATTTACTTTCAGGATTTGCAAAATACCAGCCACTCACGCTGGATGCAGGATACATCGCTAGGGATTCAGTGAGCGTTATACCGGTGTTTTCGGTAGCGTTCAACAAATCAAACAATTTATATTTTTCGGTATGGTCAGGGCAGGCGGGATAACCCGGCGCCGGACGGATACCAGCATATTCTTCTTTAATCAATTGATCATTGCTGAGATGCTCTTCTGTGGCGTACCCCCAGAATTCTTTACGCACACGCTCGTGCATCAATTCCGCGAAAGCCTCCGCCAGTCTGTCGGCYAGGGCTTTCAGCATAATGCTGTTATAGTCGTCGTGTTCCGCTTTGAATTTATCCAGCCACTTTTCAATACCAACACCTGTAGTCACTGCAAACCCGCCAATATAGTCGGTTTTGCCATTTTCAACAGGAGCAATGAAATCGGCCAGTGAGAAATTAGGTTGTCCCGGCGCCTTTTTCACCTGCTGACGCAGGAACTCCAGCTGTGCCGGAGCTATGTCGGCTTGCTCAGGCGTTACCTTTACGGAGTCTGCCGCTACGCGGTTTGCCGGATAAAGGCCTATCACCGCATTGGCGCCCAGCCATTTCTCGTCGATTATTTTCTTCAGTAATTCCTGTGCATCGTTGAACAGACGGGTGGCTTCTACACCTACAATCTCATCGCTGAGAATTTGCGGGAACTTGCCGTGCAACTCCCAGGCAATGAAAAACGGTTGCCAGTCTATATATGCTGCAATTTCTTTCAGATCGTAGTTCTCAAATTTCATTACCCCGGTCTTTTTAGGTTTTACCGGCGTAAAGCTATTCCAGTCGATCGGGGCTTTGTTTTGCTGCGCCTGCGCGATGGAAAGGAACTGTTTGGTCTGTTTTTTATTCTTGAATGCCTCGTTCAGCTTATGATATTCTTGCTGGATACCAGCCAGGAAATCAGGCTTCAGGGCCTTATTCAGGAGGCTGCCGGTAACGGTTACGCTACGGGAAGCATCCAGTACGTGTACTACCCCATGGCCATATTCCTGGGCTATTTTAACCGCCGTATGGGTGCGACTGGTAGTAGCGCCGCCAATGATCAGGGGAATATCAAATTCCTGCCTTTTCAGTTCACGGGCCACGTGTACCATTTCGTCGAGGCTAGGGGTAATCAAACCACTTAACCCGATGATATCAACTTTCTCCTGACGCGCGGTCTGCAAAATCTTCTCTGCAGGTACCATTACGCCGAGGTCAATAATTTCATAGCCATTACAAGCCAGTACTACGCCTACGATGTTTTTACCGATATCGTGTACATCTCCTTTTACGGTGGCCAGCAAAATTTTCCCGGCGGCTTTGATCTCTCCTCCGAATTTTTCCTGCATACGCAGTTTTTCTTCTTCAATATAAGGAGTCAGAATTGCCACCGATTTTTTCATCACACGGGCACTCTTTACCACCTGGGGTAAGAACATTTTACCACTGCCAAACAGGTCACCTACGATGTTCATACCAGCCATCAGCGGGCCTTCAATCACATCCAGCGGACGTGGATATTTGACACGGGCTTCTTCCGTATCTCCATCAATATAATCGGTGATACCGTTTACGAGGGCATGACTTAACCGCTCTTCCACTGTTCCCAGTCTCCAGGTTTCATCTTTCTCTACAACTTTACCCTTGGCCTTAACGGTTTCCGCAAATTGTATGAGCCTTTCGGTGGCATCATCCCGTCTATTTAATATGGCATCCTCACAAAGTTCCCGCAGCTGTGGTTCAATGTCGTCATAGATCTGAAGCATACCGGCATTCACAATACCCATATCCATACCCGCTCTGATGGTGTGGAACAGGAATACGGAGTGCATGGCTTCACGCACCGTTTCGTTACCCCGGAAAGAGAACGATACGTTACTCACCCCACCGCTCACTTTAGCCAATGGCATCAGTTCCTTAATACGACGGGTGGCGTTAATGAATTCTACTGCATAGTTATTGTGTTCTTCAATACCAGTGGCAATAGCAAATATATTGGGGTCGAAGATGATGTCTTGCGGTGCAAAACCTACTACTTCGGTTAATATTTTATAAGCGCGGTGGCTGAAGCTGACACGTTTTTCTTCGGTGTCTGCCTGTCCGTGTTCATCGAAGGCCATTACCACTACGGCAGCGCCGTAGCTTTTGCAAATATGTGCTTGCTCAATAAATTTGGCTTCTCCTTCTTTTAAGCTGATGGAGTTGACAATACATTTACCTTGTACGCATTTCAAACCGGCTTCAATCACAGAAAACTTACTGGAGTCAATCATCACCGGGATACGGGAGATGTCTGGTTCTGCCGCAAGGAGGTTCAGGAAGGTAGACATTGCCACTTCGCCATCCAGGAGGGCATCGTCCATGTTCACGTCCAGGATCTGGGCGCCGCTTTCTACCTGTTGACGGGCAACAGATAGCGCTTCTTCATAATGGCCTTCCCTGATCAGGCGGGCAAATTTCTTTGATCCGGTAACGTTGGTACGTTCCCCAACGTTAATGAAATTGGTTTCTGGTCTTACTACCAGTGGTTCCAGTCCGCTCAGGCGCATGAAGGGTTGAATGACCCTGCGTTCTTCGCTTACAATTGATTCACTGACAATATCTGTATTATGTATAATAGTTTCGCTCATTGTTGCTGTTACTGGGTGTTAAATAGAAAACCTGCTGTGATAGATTAAGCCAGTGAGTCGGCTAATACTGGTTTCAGCCGTGGTTTGATATGTTTCACATGTTCTGCAATATGGCGTATATGGTCTGGTGTGGTACCACAGCAACCGCCTACTACGTTCACAAAGCCGGAGCTKGCAAAGTCTTCTATGATACATGCGGTGTCTTCTGGTTCCTCATCGTATTCACCAAAGGCATTGGGCAAGCCGGCGTTAGGGTAGCAGCTTACGTAGCAGCTGGCAATGTTGGACAATTCTTCCACATAAGGACGCATCTGTTGTCCGCCCAGGGCGCAGTTCAAGCCAATAGAAAACGGATTGGCGTGCATTACCGAAATATAAAACGCTTCCAGGGTTTGACCGCTAAGGGTTCTGCCGGAAGCATCGGTGATGGTACCGGAAATCATGACAGGAATTTCTGGTTTGCCGGATTCACGGAAGTATTTCTTGATCGCATAAATAGCGGCTTTGCAGTTCAGCGTATCAAAGATGGTTTCTATCAGGAGTATATCCACGCCACCATCGGAGAGGCCACGCACCTGTTCTTCATAGGCTGCGGCTACTTCATCGAAGTATACGGAGCGGAAGCCGGGATTGTTTACATCCGGTGATAACGACAATGTTTTATTCATGGGACCAATTGCACCAGCCACGAAGCGTGGTTTATCTGGTGTTAGGGCATTGTAGGCGGCTGTTGCTTTTTTGGCAATAGTAGCAGCAGCTACATTCAGCTCATAGGCCAGTTCCTGCATATCATAGTCGGCCATGGCAATAGAGGTGCTGCTGAATGTATTGGTTTCAATAATATCAGCACCAGCTTCCAGGTATTCCCGGTGGATGGCTTCAATGATCTGTGGCTGGGTGAGGTTCAGGAGGTCGTTATTGCCTTTAAGATCGCTGGGATAGTTGGCAAAGCGGGTGCCTCTGTAGTCAGATTCCTGGAGTTGATAGCGTTGTATCATGGTGCCCATTGCACCATCAATGATGAGTATACGCTCGTTGGCGCAGTCTTGCAAAGATTTCATAATTGTCAAGGCGTTTATTAGTTGCTGTTGAGAAATGAAAACAGGGTCGAACAATAAACAAATCCACCCTGAAAAATCCACACAAATATAACCTTTTCCCAACTAATATTTTGTTTTGTGAATTTGCGTTTCCTAAGATGTGACCGGAGTTTTAGCCGCCTTTTGCTTCCATCTATATCAAACGTTGTGAATATAGATTTTGTTTATATTCGAAAAATTAATTTGGCAGTAGTCTATAAAGTCTACTATATTTGTAGGGTAATAGAAAGACACCATGCAACAAAATGATAGAAATATAGTGATTTACCCGGCCATGGCCACCCACCAGTCCTCCGCCCACACTCCCTATAATTGCTGTTGCAATTAACAGATTCATCATTAGGTCTACTTTAACATTTTATTACAACAAAATTAGTGTCAGTCATGACGATATCAGAACATATCCATACCCTGCATAAACACCTGGCCAGCCTGGGTTTACAGCCAGTGCCGCAGTCAACAGACGACCGGCAACCGGAAGTGTTTAAGGTATGCTTCTTAAATAAATATGAAATGCAGCGGTGGAAAGAGCTGCAGGCTACAAAAGAATCAGAAACCAATCATACCATATTTCAGAACGATTCCTTAAAGGACGCGGTCTGACAAACTTTTCATAACGTGGAATTACAGGTTAAACGAAGACGGGTGCTATTGAGCACCCGTATTTTTTTTATAACATCGTGAATGTGTTTGGAAAATAGTAGCCGTATCGCGATTCCCTTCTCCCGAAAAACTAATTACTTACTTATTCTGTACATAGCTTTCCAGCGGCAACCGGTTGCTGATAGAACGTGCCAGTGTCATCTCATCGGCATATTCTAACTCGCCCCCAAAGGCAATACCACGGGCAATAGTGGTGATTTTTACCGGAAATTCTTTTAATTTTTTAGAGAGATAATAAATGGTAGTATCCCCTTCAATAGTAGGACTTACCGCCATAATCACTTCTTCTACTCCCTGAAACCGCACTCTTTCCACCAGGGAATGTACATTCAACTGATCCGGACCAATGCCATCAATAGGAGAGATGATACCCCCCAACACATGATATAACCCATTGAATTGCTGGGTGTTTTCAATGGCCATCACATCCCGGATGCTTTCTACCACACATACTACCTGCTTTTGCCGGGAATGGCTGCTGCAAATACTACATATTTCTGCATCAGATACATTATGACACACATCGCAAAACCGGATCTGCTGCCGCATACGGGCAATCACATCTCCAAACTGTTCCACCTGGGCCGTTTCCTGCTTCAGCAGATGCAATACCAGGCGGAGAGCGGTTTTCTTACCAATCCCCGGCAGTTTTGCAAATTCATTTACCGCGTTTTCTATCAGAGCAGACGAAAATATCATAGTGCAAAGTTAGGAATATTGCAGCGGCGGGAGCTCATCTGCTCCCGCCGCATTTTTTTTAAATACTTATTTTCTTAGGTAGGGTCCAGTTGGCTTTGAGATTGATTTTTTCAATAACAATCACCCGCTCCGGCTGCTTCCGGGGATGGGTATAGTATTTACCCCGATCCCATTTGCCGTTGCCATTGGCATCCAGCAATAGCCTTACCTCATACTCACCCGGCGTAATGAAGCGCTGGCTCCATTTCCCATTCACTACAGTCCCGGAATATTTAACCGTTTTGTCCTGTACCAGCTGCACTACATAGTGCATGGTGCTATCGTTGATGGCGGATTTGGTACTATCACTGATATTCAGCTCCGTCAGCGCAAAAATGGAATAGTCAGATACTTTCTTGCTCCTGAACCGGAGGGTATCAGCCCGGGCCAAATGTTGCCCGGCGGTATCTGTTGGGCCATCATTGGGAATAATCAGCCGGTACGGTGTTCCTTCTTTCCAGGTATATCCAATGGTCCATTGGGTTTTAGTGGAATCCATGGTATTGGTAAAGGTCACCGGATTGTACGCGCTGTCTTCTCCCAAAATCACCCGATTACTGTCCAGATTTCTGAGTGGCAGCGAAAACGTGATCTTTAATGGTTTAGGCAATTCCTGCAAACCACCCTCGAGAGAAGCGGTAGCCGTTAATTTAGGCAACTTCTTCTTTTTCTTCTCGTCCTCTTCCTGCTGAAGGTCGGTAGAGTCAATTGGCTCTGGTGGCGGTTTTATGGTGCTGTCTGTTTCCATGAACAGCAGCATGTTTACATCCGATATATTGTTCTCTTTCAATACCAGCGGCTCTTCCACAAAGGCAATCTGTTCTGTAGGTTGGTTATATTGGAGGTCGCGGTCTTCTTCTTTCAGTGCAAAGATTTTATAGGCGCCCGGCGCAATGTTTTTAAAGCGGAAAGATCCATCTGCCCTGGTTTTGGCGTAGTATACCGGTTTCTCCTTGGAAACAATGGAGTCCGTGAGGTCGCGGTACAACATCACCGCAACGTTACTATCTACCTTACCATTCTCGGCATCTATCAGGTGACCGGTTACCTGTAAGCTATCCAGGTAATCGCCGGTAGACACCACATATTGAAAGTCCTGTACAATATTCCGTTCATTAATATCCCGGATGGCATCCGCAAAGTTGAAGGTATACGTGGTATTGGCTACCAGGGTATCCTTGATTTCCAGCGTAACGGTATGCAGCTTGGCAGTTACAATAGGCGGCCGTTTCAAGGTGGGTGACACAATCAGCTTGTCGTTCACATTGTCTAGTTCCACATATTCATCAAATATGAAGTATACCTTTTTACTATGAAAGTGAAGGGTGGAGTCGCGGGGCGTTACCTGCAGCAATACCGGAGGTAAACTATCCCTTGGCCCGCCACTGGGCGGTACAATGTTGGCGCATCGCGTAAATGAAATAGAAACGATAATAAACATCAGCCAGAAAACCCAGCTCCGGAAGAATTGATTCATATGACGAAGATAAAGCAGAAAGCAGAAAGCAAAAAGCAGAAAGCTACCAAAGCGAAGATAGGAGCATTTCCGTTATTTATAATTTATCCGCTTGTATCTTCGCTTTGGTAGCTTTCTGCTTTTTGCTTTAACCTTTTTCCATGGCCAGTATTTATTCATTGCGGCATACACAGATCATCCCCGCTTCCCCGGAGGACGTGTGGAATTATTTTTCATCTCCCGCTAACCTGTCTCATATTACGCCGGCTAACATGCGCTTTCGGGAAACCTCCGCTCCGCATACCGGCCAGGTGTATCCCGGACAGGTGATTACTTATACAGTGGCGCCCATAGCGGGTATCCCGCTGGAGTGGATGACAGAAATTACCCATGTAGCCTATCTTGATTATTTTGTAGATGAACAACGGGTAGGGCCCTACCGCCTGTGGCATCATGAACATCATTTTCAACCAGTACCCGGTGGCGTACAAATGACAGATATCGTGCATTACAAACTTCCTTTCGGCTGGCTGGGAAAGCTTGCTCACTGGCTGTTTGTAAAAAAACAGCTGGATGATCTGTTTGCCTACAGGCACCAGGTAATTGAAAAAATCTTTGGGCAGCCTACTGTTGCTCCGTAATAGTGCTGGTTAAATGATCTCCCGTAAATAACTTAAAAGTGCTTTTACCTGTTTTCGGAACTGCGCCAAGCCACAAAGGCATAATAGAAGAGGAGCCCTTATCCGGGTTGCTCACCGCTACAAAGTGCAGGGACGCGTTGTTGTTGGTATTGTCCGAAGTGGCGGCAGCCAACTGTATTTGAGTACCATAATAGGTAGGCGGCATAGTTGCAGCTACTACTACCTGGGTGCCGAAGTCGGGTCGGTCAATGGTATTATTCATGGTTTTAGCCACCCCAAATAAGCTATCAAAAGATGCCTGATTATCGATAACCCAGAACGTAAGACTATCCTTTACTGCAATGGTGTTTTTCACAAAGTAACCAGACAACGGTTTCACCTCCAGCTGACTTTCTGCCGAAGCCTGTACATCCAACGTGGTATCGTTGTCATTGTCCGTAGAGTCGGTGTCTGTTTTTTTTCCGTTGTTCACACAGGAAACAACCGCCAGGGTGCAAATAGAAAGTACAAATAATTTGATGTGCATGGGAGTATTTTTTTGGGTAAATAACGCTATTTGTCAATAATAGTTTTGCGGGAGATAGGAATCAACAGGGTGATGTTACCCACCGAATGTTTGCCAGTGCCGCTCATCCACTCTGTACGTGTTTTCTGCGTATAGAGAAGACTCATTCGATTAATTACAATACCGATACCATAATCCATGCCAATGGACCAGCGCCGCATATGCGTTTGCTGGCCACCTTGCAGCTGCTCAAAGTTAGTGTCTGTCGACTTAAATATGCCGCCTTGCAGCAATGCATTATAGGCAGTGAAGGTAAATTGCGGTCGTGCCATCAGATATAGCTGAAACCTTCTGGCAGAGGCGACAGCCAGGTCTCGATTACCGAAGTAAGGATTAAAAAGACCATAACGGATATAAGATAAGGCGCTGAAAGCGGTAGCCATAGTGCCTATTTTTCCGTCAACGCTACCTAATATTTCCAGGCTTTTTATGGGATTCCACAGCATGGCTTCATAGGTGAAATTGTAGTTAAGCAGCGGCGCATTGGGTACCTGGTATTCCCAGCCCCGGGGTGGTTGATACCCAATTAAATGATGGAAGAAGGTCTGTGATTCTTTGGCCAGTGCCCAGGGGCCCAACACGCCAAATACCAGTTCTGAACGAAAGCTGTATTTCTTTTCCGGGCTATACGAGGTAAGGCCATGTGTGGCAAACAGTGCACCGGCATAGTAAAAGTCGGACGGAATGAAGCTGCTGTCGGCAATCTGGTTAGGCGTGATCATCACCTGCATCAAATCCCATTCAAACACATTGATGGCATTAGCACCGGCTGTGGGAAGTATCCATTTATCCAGGAAAACCGATGGCTTTTTTTTCATGTAGAGATAACCTACCTGAGAGCCATTACTATAACCACGATCAGTACCCCGTCCCCACACATTGAAGAAGTCATCATCTTCGTATATCCTTAATTGTTTGGTAGCATCCTGGGTAATTTGCCCGGATGCTACGACTGTAGCGGCACAAAGGAGTATAAAGAGTAATAATTTCTTCATGCAGCAACTATTTAAGCATGCCGGAATCAGAAGACTTTGAATATTTCAAAAGCATCTTTTTCTAATTGTTCGCGGTGATCCGGGTGCGCAATGTTGATCAGGGCCTGTGCACGCTGCTTAAGGTTTTTCCCCAGCAGATGGGCAATACCATATTCTGTAACCACATAATGCACATGCGCCCTGGTAGTAACCACGCTGGCGCCGGGTTGCAGCCTGGATACAATACGGGAAATCCCTTTGCCGGTAGCAGATGGTATGGCTATAATCGGCTTCCCATCCTGCGAAAGCGCAGCTCCCCGCATAAAGTCCATTTGCCCGCCTACACCGCTGTATTGTCTGAATCCAATGGAGTCTGCACATACCTGCCCGAAGATATCTATTTCGATCGCACTGTTGATAGCAGTCACTTTGGGGTTTTTCCGGATGGTGGTGGGGTTATTCACATATTCCACATCCATTAGCCGCATGATCAGGTTGGTATCCATAAAATCGTATAGCCGTTGGCTGCCGATAGCAAAGCTGGAAATGAGCAATCCGGGGTGTACGGCTTTGTATTTGCCCGTAATAACGCCCCGTTCCACCAGGTCGATGATGCCGTCGGAAAACATTTCCGTGTGGATGCCCAGGTCTTTATGATTAGACAAGCACTGTAATACCGCGTTAGGAATACCACCGATACCCATTTGCAGCGTGGCGCGGTCATCTATCAACGACGCCACATGGCGGCCTATGGATAATTCAATATGGCAGGGCGGATTAATTTGCTGGGCATAAATGGGGTAGTTCACCTCCACGGCAGCGGTGATACGGGAAATATGAATAACGCCGTCGCCCAATACTCTTGGCATTCGTGGATTTACTTCTGCAATAATAATCTTGGCTACATCTACGGCCGCTTTACTGATATCACAGGATACGCCCAATGTGCAGTAGCCGTTTTTATCCGGAGGAGATACAGAAATCAGTGCTACATCGATGGGCTGTTCGCTGGTGCGGAAATAGCGGGGTATTTCACTGAGAAACATAGGGACGTAGTTGGCTCTTCCTTCATTCACCGCATTCCGGATATTTTTGCCAACAAAGAAAGCGTCTATCTGGAAAGCGTGGGCATGTTCTGGCTCGGCGTAGGGAGCCTCCCATTCGGTATGAATGCTGACAACGCGTACCTGTTTTAGTTCATGGCTGCGGGCGCTCATGGCGCGTACCAACTCTTTCGGTGTAGCGGCGGCGGTATGTATGAATACGGTTTGGCCGGACTGGATTAATGATACGGCTGCTTCTATTGATGTGTAAGACATGTTGGTATTTTTCTCAAAATTATCGTGCAGTAGAAAAACTAACTATGAGCAAAGTCATGTTGTAAATTTATCTTCGTTATCTGCCTATTGTCAACAAACAATGGTTAGAAATTGTTGGACCTCAAAAGTAAAATAACGGTGATGTATACACTGAATTACAGGCTGGCGGAGGCCGCAGATTTAGCGGCTATCCGGGAAGTATCTTTACTGAGTTACGGACAGTTTGAAACCATGCTGGCGCCGGAGCATTGGGAAAAAATGAAGCAGAACTTAAGCAATTTACCCGCATTTGAAGCGTTGATGAATACAGCCACTACATTTGTATGTGATGCCGGTGAGGAATTGGCGGGTGTGATATTCCTGGTGCATTCCGGTGAAGAAAGGCCCCCATATCCGGCTGATTGGGCGCATATCCGCCTATTGGGTGTACATCCTGCTTACAGGGGGAAAGGAATAGCACGGCAGTTAACCCAAATGTGTATTGACCAGGCCACCACCAACGGGGAGAAGATCCTGGGGCTGCATACAAGTACCATTATGCCGGATGCCCGGCATTTGTACAGCTCTCTGGGGTTTTCCATTGTTCGTGAGCTGGAAACCAGGCTGGGACAGCAATACTGGCTGTACCGGCTGGATTTGCCAAAAAGTTGTCCATTTTAGTTTTATATGTTGATAAATTCATATTAGCTGTTATGACGTATACATGTTTTTATTTGTTATTTTAGCATTCTTAAAACCTGGTACACAACTTCTTTGCGGCGTGATTTGGCACATATAAGTGAACAAGTGCTCATTGAGCGTTTAGTGATAGGGGATCCTGCGGCAAAAGAATTGTTGTACGACCGCTACGCGGGAGCGCTTTATGCAATAGTATTGCAGTTAGTACCAGTAAAAGAAAGAGCGGATGATGTAATGGTAAGAGTATTTACCTGGGTTTTTCAAAACATTGGAACATTCCATACATCCGGCTACAAAACCTTATTTGCATGGCTAATGCGTAAAACCAGAGAATTAGCCATTAAAGAAGCACTCCCGGAAACCGCATTAACCGGGACAGGGCTCATGAAATTAGAAGAGGGCGTATTACAACGTTTTTCCTTAATGCTGCCGGTCGACCAACAACAAGTATTCCGGCTTAGTTATTTTAAAGGATTATCAATCACAACGATAGCACGTTTGCTGGCATTGCCGGAAACGCAAATAAATGACATCCTGGGAGATGCAATGAAATCTTTCAGACAATTCCTAAAAGATCCGTGGAACTAAAATTCTACATAGAAAGTGGTATTATCGAGTCCTTCGTACTCGGCCTTGCTTCTGAAGCAGAAGTAGAAGAGCTGCAGCACATGAGACGACTGTATCCGGAATTGGATACCGAAGTGGAATTTGTGGAACGTCGTCTCGAAAGAGCCGCGTTCGACGAGCCAGCTATGCCTCCCGTGGAAATACGCGACCGCGTATTGCAAAAAATCCGCTGGGAACAAGGACATGCCTATGCGGACGCCGCTTCCAACTATACCTTTATTAACATTCAACCGAAAGACGGTGACCATATCACGGTTCACCGCTGGTGGAAGATATTCTTTATTATCTTCTTCATCATGTCTAAAATATTCCTCTTCCTGGCCATTTTTTATTATCTCAAATACCGTATGTCGCAGGAACAGCACAGCTTTAATCTCCATCAACCAGTTAAACAGGAACAAACATCCCCCTATCAGGTGTAATTTTTCCAGCTGAAATGCGTTATTGAAAAATATTTTCTCAATTTGAATCCGTGCATTCCTCATTTGACGTATCTATTGATATGGCATTTATTACTTATATTTTGTATCTGCCGGTTTTTGTAAAGGAATATTTTGAACATCAGTGATTATATCGAAAGTGGCATCATCGAGCGTTACCTGCTCGGCCTCACTTCACCTGAACAGGAAGAAGAATTATTCCGCTTACGGGAAATTTACCCACTGCTGGAAGTGGAAGTAACTGCCGCTGAATTACGGTTCGAAAGTAAACTCCTCGAGGAGGCAGTAATGCCGCCATTGTTGCTAAGAGATAATGTATTACAACGCATTAAAGAAGATAAAGGGAAGCAACACCGGAACTGGGGTAACTATAATGAGCGTACGAATCCGGGTCCTACCTATATACGCCTGGAACCCTTCTGGAATAGAAACATCACGGTGAGCATATGGTGGCGCTGTGCTTTTATTGCCGTGGTGGTATTAACGATGGCCCTGGCAGCCAGCACCTGGTATTTCTTCCGTCGCACCGAACAACTGGAAAATGTACTCATGAAGCTGACTATCCCCCAGGCAGCTCAAACACTTGCCCCCGTTACTCATTAAATACTATTTTCATTTGGTACGTTTCTTGTAAATGCTGAACTTGCCGCAGTATTCTTGCTGTTATAAAACCTTATTTGATAACCGCGTGTTGAATACTATGGCATTTAAACACACAAACTAATTTCCCATGAGAAAATTTTCATTAGCAGCATTATTGATGGCGATTGTAGCCGTTTTTGCAACTTCCTGCTCCCCGAAACAAGGTGTTACAACAGACGTTAATAAAGCCGCCGTAAAAGGTAACTGGGTTTTAACCGATATTAAATACGAAGGCATTCCCGATAACGCTAAAGTAACCGTATTCGATGAAGCCAGTGCAAAATGCTTCATTGGCAGCCAGTGGATATTCCCGGATAACTGGGCAGGTGCTTCCTACACCATTTCTTCAACAGAAAATGGTTGCAACGCAGTAACCCAGAATATTGCATGGACCCTCACTAAAGCTAATGGTGTGACCCAACTGGGCTTCAAAAAATTGTACAGCGGCGATAAAGCTAAAAATGTAACTACAGGCTACAGAGTAGATGTAGTAGGCGCCGGTAGCACCATGACCTGGAGAGCTAACATAAACTTCGAAAATAAGAACGCAGCAATTATCTATACTTTGCAGCGTAAATAATAAGCAGAAAGCATAAAGCCGAAAGCAAAAAGCTATTGAAGCGATTGACAAGAGCAAGTATTTAAGTTACTTATCCGCTCTTATCAATCGCTTCAATAGCTTTTTGCTTTCGGCTTTATGCTTTCTGCTCCAATAAAATAGTATATTTAGATAGTTAATCATATACTATGAGCGCGCATTCCCATTCCCAGATTCAGTTCCTGGCGCACGCCAGTTTTCAGATCACTACACCGGAAGGACATGTTATCCTGTTGGACCCCTGGTATACCAATAATCCATTTCTTCCGGCCGATTTGCAAGTGCCGGAGAAAATAGACCTGATATTGCTTACACATGGACATAGTGACCACCTGGATAGTAAGATGGTGGATATTATACGCACCAGGTCCCCTAAAGTGATTGCCAACCCAATTGTGCGGTTTTACCTGCAGGAGCAGGGCGTACCGGATCATGTATTTGAAAGAATGAATGCTGGTGGCACCATTGGTATCCTGGATGCAAAAATAACCATGACCAATGCATTCCACTTTGCACATATCAATTTGCCAGATGGGAAAATTGGATATCCACATGCCACCAATGGTTTTATTATATGGACCAGCGATGACGTGTCCGTATACTATTCCGGCGATACCTCCGTATTTGCGGATATGGAGCTGATCGGAGAAATTTACGAACCAGACATCGCTATTCTGCCTATTGGTGACCGCTTTACCATGGGGCCACTGGAAGCAGCTTTTGCGATTCGCTTGTTGAAAGTAAAACATGTAATTCCCTGTCATTATGGGACGATGACTACGCTCACCGGCACCCCGGAAAAATTAGCAGCGCTGACAGAAGACGTCAGCAAGCTGGATATCCACGTGTTGAAACCAGGAGAGATATTAGATACCGGCATCATTAAATCACGATATCGGTAGCAAAGATTATAGATGACGTCAAATTCCGATTTATGTTACCCCTTAGTACTGCACGCTTGTTGATGTATCCTTGCCGTTTGCCCTTGCTAACGGAAATATATTTACGCCATCCGCATGTCCCGGAAGCACTGCAAGCCGGCATTCCGGATGAATGGCCACAACAGGAGCTGAAAGAACAGTTGCCTCACTTCATTGAGTTGTTGCAACATGACCCCAAATCATTTCCCTGGATGTTATGGGTTATTGTATCCAAAGAAGAAAAGACCGTAATAGGACATACCGGCTTTAAAGGCCGCCCGGATAAAAACGGGGTGATAGAAATCGGTTATGCTATGCTGCCTGCTTACCGTAGTAGGGGGTATATGCGCGAAGCCACTACCGCATTGGTAGAGTGGGCTTTTCAACAACCACATGTTAAAAAATTGATTGCAGAATGTGATGTCACTAATACGGCTTCTATGAAAGTTTTACAGCACCTGGGGATGAAGGAAACCGCTTCGGCCGGTGAAATGTTACATTGGCAATTGCTAAACAATTAGCGTAGTGGCCTGGCCGTTACTCGGTCATGTTTTGCTTCGCAAAACGGATAAAGAGCTGGCAAAGCTTGTCCTGTAGCCCCTGTAAATAGGTAAAATGCAGCTTCCGCACCAGTTTAAAATTCTTTATCGGTATAATGGTAAACTCTCCCAGCTCCAATTCGCGCTGTACTGCCTGCAAAGAAATAAAAGCAGCACAGGGCGAATGGTGCAGGTATGATTTGATACTTTCCGTACTACCCATATACATGGCGATGTTCAGGTCAGTGATCTTTAATTTGAGTCGTTTCAGTTCTTCTGTAATCACCTCCAGCGTACCGGAACCATGTTCCCGCATCAGCAGCGGGATGGTTTTCAGATCAGCGGCCGATAAGGGTTCGCCATTGCCGTAGCGGTGTTTTACATTGCCTACCAGTACAATTTCATCTTTTGCAAACTCCACATATTTCAGCAATGGATTTTTAGAACTGCCTTCTATGATACCCAGTTGAATGCTTTTCTCAAACAGGGCCTGTTCTATTTGCTCGGTATTACCGTTGGTAAGCGACGTTTTTACATCGGGATACCGTTGGTTAAATTTAGCCAGCAAAGGTGGAATCAGGTATTGCGCAATGGTAGTACTGGCGCCTATGGGCAATAGCCCACCCTGCATATGTTTCAGCTGATTAACGTCGTATTCCAGGTTGCGGTAATCGGTGAAAATAATTTCTGCATGGTGCATTACCAGTGTACCGGCGCGGGTTAGTTTTATTTTGTTGCCGATTCTTTCAAACATCGCCATTCCCAGTTGCTGCTCTAATTCATGTATATGCTTGGTAACAGCAGGTTGCGAAATATATAATTCCTCTGCAGCTTTGGTGAAGCTAAGGCGTTTGGCGACGGTATGAAATACCTTGAGTCTGAAATCGAACATGCAATAAAAATACAAAATAACCTTACATCTCTGGTGGCGTAAAGCCGAAGTGTTTATAAATACCTTGTCCCTGCGGCCCCAGCAGGAAGTTCATGAAATCCTTTGCAGCTTCCTGGTGGGTGGCGCTTTTTAGTATACCCGCCCAATAAGATGCCTGTATGTTTTCGGCGGCCGGTACCTGGATCAGCTCCACGGGATGCCCGATCATTTGCTGATAATAGGCTTCTGTAAACCATACAGGACCAGCATCAGACTGTTGGTAGAGGATGCGTAAAGGTGTTTCCCGATGATGTATTTTAGTGAGATAGGTACCTCCTTTGGTCACCTTTTCTTTCATAATAACCTGCTGCAATGCCGTACCTCCCGCCTTTACATAGGCCTCTTCTATCCGCTTGCCGATGCCTTCCCAGGCGGGATTGGGCATGCTTACCCGTACATCCTTGCGGGCCAGGTCACTGAGGCGGTTTACTTTTTTAGGATTGCCTTTGTGTACCATAATGGCCAGGGTATTACCCGCATAGTTTTTTACTACAGAGAAGCTATCCTTCAGTTGGTCTATGCGACTTTTGCCCGCTGTATAGATGTCTGGTTGTACAGCTATCCGAAGGTTACCGAGTACCAATGAACCGGTAAGGATTTGCTGCGCCAGAATGCCCGGTGGCAGCGTTTCCGCAAATACCCGCTGATACTGCGGATACGCTTTCTTAAAATCATGGATCAGGGAGTCGATAACCATAAACTGGTTACCGGCGAAGAAGATGACCAGTTGCGGATCAATAATGTCGCCGTACAAATCAGGTACGTTGTCAATGCCTGGCACCGTAAACGATACACCTGCTGCTGGTGGCGTATTCCAGGGAGGATCAAAACGATGGTCCTGGGCATGCAGCGCCCCCGCCAATAGTAGGGTGACCATCAGCACAATTGCAAAGTATTTCATGATGTTTTCGTTTATGGGTGTACGTAAGACCAGCCTTCGGCCTGTTTGATAATTAATTCGCCGTTACCGCTGGGGGTATATTGAATGAAGGGAAACAATTCTTCTTTGCTGATATTTCTTTCCCGCATGGTGTTTTCACATTCTACCAGCAATACGCCTTTGGCTTGTAATTCCTGTAGTAAGGACTCATAAGGATGATCCTTTTTATACGCAGTAACACCGCTGCCGTGAGCTACCAGTTCAATGGTTACTTTGCCTTGCAGGCGGGGATCTTCCAGCGCATTTTTAATGTTACGCAGGGTGTTGCGGATTGTTTTATCATCATCGCTGTTGAGCTGATAAATGGCCTTGTATTTCGTTTTGCGCTGACTCATGGCGTATTGTGTACCAAGGAGACTAAAGAGGCAGAGCAGGAGGATTACTTTCTTCATGATTCTTCTATTGTTTAGCGATTAATGTTGTTTGGATTTAAAGGGGCCGTATTTATGCTGTTGTTCTGATAAGCCATCGGCATAAGGTCCAAACGGGAAGTCGATTGGTTTTTGACCGATGTTGTGCCAGTCGCCGGACTGATCTTTATGCGGCCTTGGCTGTGAATTAATAAAGGCGGCTACATCCCAAGCTTGTGCGTCTGTTAACAGTGGGTTGTTATAGTCTACGCCAAAGGGCATATTGTATTTCACATAGCCGGCAAAGTTAGAAAGGCGGTACAGGCCTGCACCATCATTGTAGCTATGGGGCCCCCATAGCGGTGGATATGTGTAGGTGATATCATCTGCTGCTTTTATGCCTTCGCCGTTGCCTCCATGGCAGGTTTGACATTGCTGCTGATATACCAGGGCGCCTTTTGTGGGGTCTGCTGCACGGGCCAGGTAATCAGGCCTGCGGATGCCGTTGCCATCGGGCGTGGTATGCGGTGGTACTTCGCTACCCAGCCACTCAATATAGGCCTTTATTGCCAGCATCTCTTTGCTGTTGGTGTCTGGTGCAACGCCATTCAGGCTACGCTCAAAACAGTCGCTGATACGTTTGTTGAGTGTTTCTGTGCTGTTGGACCTGGCCCTGAACTTAGGGTAGGAGGTAGCAGTGCTGCTGTAGTTGTTGCCAAAGGGCTTTGTGCCTGCCTGCAGGTGGCAATTCTGGCAATTCATGCCATTCGTCATGGGTTGTACGCTGCCTTTAGGCCCCAGGTACCGCGCGGTTTCACTGATCAGTGACCGTCCATAAAGGATGGCGTTGCCCTTTTCCCCTGTGGGAATAGTGGTGATAGCCGGTGGACTCCACATGGCAGTTGTTGCGGCTACCGCAGTTGGCGCACTTGATTTGTCGGATGATGTCAGGTGGCGTGTGCAAAGCATAAACGTTTCGATACCGACCAGCATCACTAACATAAGCAAACAAGCAAAAGATCCGGATAGGATCCGCTTATAACGTTGAATCTTGTTGGGTTCCATTTAAATTACAGGTTGGTGGATTACGACACAAATGTAGCCCGCCACCAGAGCGAAGTCAAATAACTAATAACTATTAGTGATAACTACAAGTTATTGACAACTGGTTAATAAAAGCGTAGAGATAAAAGTAGAAAAAAATGCTTTTAAATGGGAATGTTCGTGTTATCAGCGGTAAAATAAGGGTATAAACAGGTGGGGTATCTGCATAAAAGAGGAGGTATCATATGATACCTCCTCTTTCGAATGAGTTATTTAGTGCAGTTAAGATAGGCTTATTATGCTTTCTTATGTTTGCCTGCGTTTTTGTTATTGGCTTTGTAGCGCATGTCAGGAGTGCCATCTTTCTTGGTAGGTCCTGCTGCTGGTGCGGCTGCGGAAGTTTTGTTTTCTTTAAAACGTTTGTCCGGAGTACCGTCTTTCTTTGTTTTAGAAGCGGCAGTAGCTGGAGCTGCTTCCGCTTTCTTTTCTGCTACAGCGGCTTTCTTTTCAGCGTTAGCTTTTTTGGCTTCTGCTTTCTTTTCAGCAGCAGCTGTTTTCTTCTCTGTTTTAGCCTTTACATCTTTGGTTGCAGTGGCAGGTGTTTGCGCCGTTGCTACGGTTAAACCCATAAACATGGCCAACAATCCGGTGAGGAGCTTTTTCATATCAAATATGTTTTATGAAAATTTAAGCATTTTTTCTCATTGATGTATCCGCTAGCAGGCTTTTTAAGCAATATTTAATAATTAATTTTTCTCTACCCACATGCCATTTTCGCGGATCAGATTAATCAGTTCATTCACGGCAACATCACTGTTAAGGCCACGTTTCACGATTTCCTTACCTCTGTAAAGGGTGATTTTTCCTACGCCACTGCCTACATAACCGAAGTCGGCGTCAGCCATTTCCCCCGGTCCATTTACGATACAGCCCATGATGGCGATTTTCACGCCTTTCAGGTGATGGGTTACTGCCCGGATGCGCGCAGTTGTTTCCTGTAAATCAAACAGGGTACGGCCACAGGACGGACAGGAAATATATTCTGTTTTGGAAATACGGGTACGGGTAGCCTGTAAGATGCCGAAAGCGACGTTGTTTAATGTAAGCGTGGCAGGAGCTCCCACGGTATTGCGTAACCATAAGCCATCCCCGAAACCATCTAAGAGCAAGGCCCCGGCTTCAGTAGCATGATGGATCAGGTGTTCATCTGCCGAAGGCTGATTACTGATACTATGGATAATGACAGGAACATGGATATTATTTTCCAGCAACGTGATGAACAGGCGCCTGATAGCAGCCATGGCATTACTACCAGTGGCGGTGGCTATTAACACGGTGTTGGCAGCGATATCCGGTTGGGCCAGGTCACTTAACAAAGCAGTATGTGACTCGACATCCTGCTCCTGGTAGTTACAGTTGTATTGTACAAAATTGATAGGCGCTCTTTTGCCGGTGGCGCATGCCTCAAGATATTCCTTTGGCGTGAAATAAGGCACCAGCAGCTGTTTGTTATCAAGGCTATTCCAATACGTCGCATCTACCACCACCCGCAGGGTACCCGGTAATCCAAAAGCAGGCACCTGTTTTCCGGTGTAGATATAATCTGCTGCGGCATCTCCGATGTTCCACTTATCAGTGGGTTCGTCATATTGGTAACCGATAGCCGTCAGGTCGGCCGGTTGCAAGGCCGTTGTATGACTGTAATCTGCCACTACCACCGGTACATGCTTTTCTCCGATGTTCTCCACCGGCGCGGTTTCCCGACGCTGATAAGAGAAAGGGGAGTAGGGAACAGTGGATATCACCGGAATCTTCGTATAGTCGACACGGTTAGTATAGCGCTTCACAATATCTTTACATACCGGGAGTTCAAATTCAGGATCTTCTGTGAGTGATACACGAATAGTATCACCTACACCATCTTCCAGCAAAGTACCAATACCGATAGCCGATTTAATACGGCCATCTTCGCCATCGCCGGCTTCTGTTACGCCCAGGTGCAGCGGGTAGCAGTGGCCCAGTTCCTGCTGCATGGTTTGCACCAGCAAGCGGTAAGCTTGTACCATCACCTGTGGGTTACTGGCTTTCATGCTCAGCACAATATTGCGGTAGTCCAGGTGTTCGGCAATACGCAAAAACTCCATGGCGCTTTCCACCATGCCCATGGGAGTATCACCATAGCGGCTCATGATACGATCGCTCAGGGAGCCATGGTTGGTACCAATGCGCATAGCAGTACCATATTCCTTACAGATTTTTACCAATGGGGAAAAGCGTTCGCGGATGCGGTCAATTTCTTCCTGGTATTCGCTGTCGGTATAATCTATTTGTTCAAATTTCTTTTTATCTACATAGTTCCCCGGGTTCACACGTACCTTTTCAACGATGCGCGCTGCTATTTCGGCTGCATTCGGGGTAAAATGGATATCTGCTACCAATGGAACCTGGTAGCCTTGCTTGCGTAGCTCGTTTTTGATCACCAGCAGGTTATCCGCTTCTTTCTTGCTGGGCGCGGTAATACGTACCAGTTCTGCTCCTGCTTCAATACAACGGATGGTCTGCGCCACTGTGGCGGCAGTATCCATGGTATCGGTGGTGGTCATGGTTTGAATGCGGATCGGGTTAAAATTTCCGATAATAAGATTTCCCACCTTTACTTCCAGTGTGGCCAATCGCTTGTATTCTGTCAGAGAGTCGCAATAAAGTTGCATACGTTTTTTTTGTTTTCCTGCGGAAGCAAAGTTAGTAAACATGCCAGCAAATATGCCATATATGGCATGTCATATGCCAGAAAATTTTGCTACAGCTTAAAGCTACATTAAATTCCACGAACGGCAGGTACAGGGAGGGATAAAAACGTAAATTTGAGGTCCTTATGTTACTGAATAAGAGCGTCGATATACCGTATCAGCACCTGCCATTCAAAGGGCAGTTTAATGTAGCTCCATTGGGTGCGTTCCGCAATGAACTTACCGATCAGCCGCACCGGCACGATCATTTCCAGATTCTCTGGTTTATCAAAGGAAAAGGCAGGCACATGGTGGATTTCGTGTGGTATGATGTGGAAGATAATATGATTTTCCTGCTCAGACCCGGACAGGTACACCAGCTGGACTGCGAGCGGGAAGGCCATTTCCTCACATTCACCGAGCAGTTTTATTTCACTAACAAGCACGATAAGGAAACGCTCTACGACTTTACCACGCTTTTCGATAACTGGCACGGCTACAGCCCCATCAGAATCAGCGACAGCACCACCACTTCATTACATGGACTGGTAGAGCTGATGAGCAGGGAAAAAAGCTGCGCCCCACATTGCAGCCGGGGTATCGTAAAACACTACCTCAATGCTTTCATGTTGCTGGCGGAACGGGAAAAGAAACGCAATGCCACCGAAACCATGATGCCGTTCACCCACGATGCCCGCGTAGTACAGCTTCGGCGCCTGCTGGAGCAACATTATCACTGCGAACATCAGGTAAGTTTTTACGCCAACGCCTTCGCGCTCACTCCTAAAAGATTGAACGAAATTACCAAGGGGTCCATCGGTCGTACCGTGACGGAATTATTACACGACCGGATTGTGCTCGAGTCCAAACGCAACCTGGCATTTAGTCACAAAAGTGTCAAGGAAATCTGCTACGAGCTTGGATTTGAGGACCCTGCCTACTTTAGCCGTTTTTTCAAAAATAATACGGGTGTCTCTCCACAAGACTTCCGCGACATGATGTTCAAATAGTACAAGTCAATAGCTGATTTGTCCTAACACCAGCCCCTCACCCCGGTTTATATTTGCATACTTATTTGCCAACCCTTATCAACGGCAATTTTTAGACGCTATAGATTATTATATGAACATCTGGAAACCGCTTTGCCTGCTGGTAATGGCCGCAGGCTGCAGTTCAGCGGCTTTGATGGGACAAACCCGCCCGCTCACCTTGCAGGAAGCATTACAAACAGGACTGAAGAATTATCAATCCATTAAGGCAAAAGAAAACTATGCTAAAGCAGCAACAGAAAATATCAGTGCAGTAAAGCGAGAGTACTTGCCCGACTTAAATCTTTCTGCACAAAATACTTATGGTACTGTAAATGGAGAAAATGGCCCTCAGTGGGGTTACAAAGGATGGAGTTCCGCCGCCGCCGGTCCGGCGCTGCCCACACAAAACTGGAACGCCGCCTTCGGTGGACTATACCTCGCCAACATCAGCTGGGATGTGGTCACTTTTGGAAGGCAACACGCTAAAGTATTAGCTGCCAAACAACAGTTGAATACCAACCGCGCCGACCTGGAACAGGAAACTTTTGAACAACAGGTACGCATCGCCGGCGCTTATCTTAATCTGCTGGCAGCCCAACGTTTGAGAGGTTCCATGGAATCCAATCTGAAACGTGCGCAGGACCTGCAACACATCATTGTCACCAGGGCACTGAATGGCCTCACCGCCGGCGTAGATAGCTCCATTGCCAACGCAGAAGTATCTAAGGCTAAATTAACGCTGGTAGATGCACTGAATTATGAAAACGCACAAAGCAACAAGCTGGCGGAAATGATGGATGTGCCGGCGCAGGACTTCCTGCTCGATACCACCTTCGTCACCAAAATACCGAATCAATTGTTGGAAACCATATCCGCAAAGGATTCTGTGTCGCTGAAAGAACAACCACTGCTGAAATTATTCGGTTCCCGCGTAACACTCAGCGAAGCGAACCAGCAACTACTCAGCAAAAATGCGATGCCCCGTTTGTCTTTTATGGGTGTGCTGCAAACCCGCGGATCTGGCTTCGATTACGACTACAACGCCGCCAACCTTAGTCATTACAGCCAGGGATATTGGACGGGCGTAAAACCACAGGTAGGCAACTATCTCGTAGGATTGAATCTTTCCTGGACAGTAACTGACCTTTGGCGCACGCATTCACAGGTGGCACGTCAACACTACACTACAGAAGGATTGAAGAATGAATACAATCAAACGTATAGCCGTCTGCAACATCAGCTGCAACTATCTGAACAGCAAATAGATAATGCAGTGAAGAAATACCGGGAAGCGCCCGTTGGCCTGAAAGCAGCCAGCGATGCCTTTCTCCAGAAAAGTACCCTGTACGAAAACGGATTATCCAATATCGCTGACCTGGCACAAGCCCTGTACAACATTAACCGGGCGGAAACAGACAGAGATATTGCCTACAATGGCGTATGGCAGGCGATACTTTATAAGTCCGCTACCGTAGGGGATTTACAGCTGTTCCTGGGCCAATTATAGATAGCTGTTAGCTAACTGCTAATCAAAACTTTCATTTTCTGAACGAACTTATATGAATCTGATTAGAACCGCATTACAAAAACCAATAGCCATCATCGTAGTAGTGATGGGCCTCTTGTTTTTTGGTATCAAAGCTACGCGGGATATTAAAATAGATATCTTTCCAGACCTCAATCTGCCGGCCATATACGTATCTCAACCCTATGGAGGTATGTCCCCTCAGCAGATGGAAGGTTTTATTGCTACTAACTATCAGGCGCTGTTCCTCTACGTAACAGGCGTAAAGGATATTGAAGCCAAGAATATTCAGGGCCTCACCATGATCAAGATCTCTTTTTATGAAGGGACCAACATGGCGCAGGCAGCGGCGGAAGTGACAGCCATGGCCAATCGCGCATTTTCCGCGATGCCGGCCGGTACGCAACCGCCTTTTATCATTCGCTTTGACGCCAGTACATTGCCTATTGGGCAGCTGGCGTTGAGCAGCCCTATACGTGGCAACAACGAACTACAGGATTTAGCAATGACCGTAGTACGCCCTTCCTTCAGCCGCGTGGCCGGTTTAACATCACCGGCTCCTTTCGGCGGAAACTCCCGTACCATCGTGATCCATGTGGACCCGGAACAAATGCGCAGCCATAACCTCACCGCAGATCAGGTGGTGGCCGCCATCAAAGATAATAACCAGATTTCCCCCGCGGGTAACGTGCGTATTGGTGATATCACCTATCTCACCCCCGCAAACACGGTAATACGAACGGTAAAAGAATTCGAAAACATTCCACTGGTAATAGGTGATGGCCCAACCGTGTTTGTAAAAGACGTGGCCAAAGTGGAAGATGCTGCAGACATCACCAGCAGCTACGCGGTGATCAACGGGAAACGTTCTGTTTACCTGCCCATCATCAAAACAGCCGATGCATCTACGTGGACCGTGGTGAACAACCTGAAAGCAGCACTTCCCAACATCCAGAAGTTATTGCCGGAAGATGTGAAAGTGGAATTTGTATTTGACCAGAGCGTGTATGTAATCAATGCCGTGAAAAGTTTGATTAGTGAAGGGGTGATAGGCGCCGTGCTCACCGCATTGATGGTGTTGCTGTTCCTTGGCGACAGGCGCAGTGCCTACATCGTGATTATCACCATTCCAGTGTCTATTATCATCGGTGTGATGCTACTGAAGCTCTTCGGACAAACCATTAATATCATGACGCTGAGCGGACTGGCGCTGGCCATTGGTATCCTGGTAGATGAGTCTACGGTAACCATAGAAAATATTCACCAGCACCTGGAAATGGGCAAACCCAAAGCCCAGGCGGTATGGCATGCCTGCCAGGAAATAGCATTTCCTAAATTGCTGATCCTGTTATGTATCCTCGCAGTATTTGCGCCGTCGTTTACAATGGCCGGTGTGCCTCGTGCCATGTTCATGCCTTTGTCGCTGGCAATTGGGTTCTCCATGATTGCATCTTACCTGTTATCTCAAACACTGGTGCCTATTCTCGCCAACTGGATGCTGAAAGCAGATAAGTTTCAACACCACACCCGCCCACATGTTCACTGCGATGATGTGCACAAAACAGCCGACTATATAGAAACTGAAATTGCTGACGAAAAGAAACATACAAAAACCATTTCCGGATTCGACCGGTTTAAACTCCGGTTTATCGGATGGTTGGAAACATTATTAAAAAGACGGAAACTGGTAATAGGCGCCTATTTCCTGGGCGTTCTCGCCATCGTAGCCTTTAGCATTAGTATTATAGGCCGTGATATTTTACCTAAACTGAATAACGGGCAATTCCAATTACGCCTGAAAGAACCTACCGGTACCAGATTGGAACGGACGGAAACCATGCTTATTAAGTCAACGGAGATTTTGAAGGAGATGGTCGGTGCTAAAAACATCGACATCACCTCCTCCTTTGTAGGTACGCATCCGTCGTCTTATTCTACCAATCCCATTTACCTGTTTATGGCTACGCCTAATGAAGCCGTACTGCAGGTAAATCTCAAAGAAGATTACAAAGTAAATATGGACGAGTTCAAGGAGAAATTGCGCAAGCGTATCCATGAACAAATGCCTGAAGTGAAGATGAGTTTCGAGCCTATTGACCTCACTGATAAAGTGATGAGCCAGGGCGCCGCTACGCCGATTGAAATTGCGGTAATGGGTAAAAATCTGAAAGAAAGCATACCATTTGCCAATAAGGTAATGGCAGAGATGAAGAAGATTCCTTATCTGCGGGATGTACAGATTAATCAACCGATGAACTACCCTGCTATCCGTGTTAACATAGATAGGGAAAGGGCCGGACAGCTGGGTGTAAGCGTCACAGACATCGCTAAGTCATTAACGGCATCTACTTCTTCCAGCCGTTTTACAGAGAAAAATAACTGGCTGGATGAGCGCAATGCCACTTCTTATTTCGTGCAGATTGCCATACCGGAAAACGAAATGAGTAGCCTGAATGATATGGCGGCCATTCCGGTGAGTAAAGGAAAAGCCCGTCCATCACTGGGAGATGTGGCCACCTTATCTGTGGATACGGTGGTAGGTGAATATGACCGTATTGGTGCGGTAAGAATTGTTTCTATTGGCGCAAATATTTATAAGAAAGATTTGGGTAATGCGTCTGCCGCAGTAGCAGCGGCTATTAAGCGGGCAGGAGAGCCACCACGTGGTGTCACCGTCGAAAAGCGTGGGTTGATGAACCTGTTGGGCGAAACGCTGGATAGCTTACAATCCGGATTGGCGGTAGCGATTGTAGTAATTCTGTTATTACTGGCGGCTAACTTCCAATCGTTTAAAGTGGCGCTGGTGGTAATATCCACTATTCCTGCGGTGTTGGCCGGTTCGCTGGTCATGTTGCTGATTACCGGATCTACACTGAATCTGCAATCATATATGGGGATTATCATGTCAGTGGGCGTATCGGTGGCGAATGCCATCCTGCTGATTACGAATGCAGAAAAGTTGCGACTGGAAAATCATGATGCTACCAGATCTGCGTTGGAAGGTACTTCCATCAGGTTACGTCCTATTCTCATGACTACCATCGCAATGGTGGCCGGTATGATACCGATGGCCTCCGGCCTGGGTGAAGCGGGCGACCAAACAGCGCCACTGGGTCGTGCGGTAATCGGAGGACTGATTGCCAGTACGTTTGCCTCCCTGTTTATTCTGCCATTGATCTTCTCCTGGGTACAACAGAAAACCAGCGTGAAATCGGTGTCACTGGACCCGGAAGACGAAACCAGCCAGTTTTATGTACCAGGCGCAGCACGTGTTTAACCAATTTTCAGGTGTATAACTATAATGACTAAACGACATATCAATATCATGAATATAAATAAATACAGCCGGTCGTATCGGGTTATCGCGACAGCTGCGTTGTTACCAATAGGATTGTTTTTTGCTTCCTGCCACACGTCCCGGGCAGATGATGAAAGCACATCAGAAAGCCAAAGTGTACAGGTGAAAATTCTTCACCTGAAGAAAAGCTCGCTGGATGGATCGCTCCGCCTGCCTGGAGAAATAAAGCCTTTCCAGTTTGCGGATCTGTATGCCAAAGTAAATAGCTATGTGAAAAGTGTGAACGTAGATCTGGGTAGCCAGGTAGTGGCCGGTCAGGTGCTGGCTACACTGGAGGCGCCCGAAATGAATACGCAATTGCTGGAAGCGCAATCGCGCCTTCATACCAAAGAAGCCATGTTCCGTGCCAGTCGCGCTACTTATGATCGCTTGCTCAAAACAAGTAAAGTACCGGGTACCATTTCCCCGAACGACCTGGACATGGCTTTTGAAAAAATGAGTGCAGATAGTGCTGAATTATTATCTGCCCGGTCATCTTACCATGAAGTACAACAAATGCTGGGCTACCTGGTGATCCGCGCACCTTTCAGTGGGGTAATCAGCCAGCGTAATGTGCATCCGGGTACTTATGTAGGCCCGGCAGGTAAAGGATCTGATAAGCCTTTATTCAGACTGGAAGAACAACAGAAACTTCGTTTATCCATTGCCGTACCGGAAGTATATACCGACGAAGCTGCCCATGCGGGCGATGTTCGCTTTACCGTGAAATCCCTGCCTGGTGATACGTTTACAGCTAAAGTAAATCGTGTGGCCGGTAGCCTGGATGTAAAGCTGCGCTCTGAAATACTGGAAATGGATGTGGCTAACAAAAACGCCAAATTGCTGCCGGGCATGTATGCAGAAGTACATATGCCAATTCCGGGTAAAAAAGATGTGTATATAGTTCCTAAGTCAGCGATCATCTCTAACTCAGAAAAAGTATTTGTGATCAAATCCGTTAATAACAAAGCCTTATGGGTACCGGTAAAGATGGGTAACGAAGCCAACGGTCAGGTGGAAATTTTCGGTGATTTGTCGGACAATGATCAGCTGGTACAGAATGGAAGCGATGAAATCAAAGAAGGGACTGCTTTACAGGCAGTCACAAAATAATGTGTGTTTAAAAGAGGGGAATAGTTTGCGGAAGAAGAATCAACTGGCAGAGGAATCAATAAAAGGTTAAATGAATCGAGTGATGAAGAATCAATTAATCGGCCTGTACACAGTAGTGAAAGCAACGAGCAGTAGCTAACAAATTATTCCCAATGATGAGCATTACAGCGCTTCCGTAAGAGGGGGCGCTGTTGCTTTAAAACACGAAAGAGAATTGTTGCCATCGTGTAACAGTTGTAGGTTTAGGTAAAGCGGCCGGAATACTCTTATTCCGGTTTTTTTATGCCCACTCATAACACCCGCAACGGATAGTTGGTACGCACTTTCCCCTTCGCAATGGCTTGTAGCTTGTGTTTCAATAAGGCCTTGCGTAATGGCGGCAGATAGTCGAGGTATAGCTTCCCATTCAGATGATCATACTCGTGTTGTATGGCCCTGGCTGTTTCGCCGTGGAAAATATCCTGATGTGCCGTAAAGTTTTCGTCCAGGTATTGCAGCGTGATAGTAGCCGGACGGAATACTTCTTCCCAAATACCAGGTATACTTAAACAGCCCTCTGTATCTGATAAGCAGTGGTCACTATAAGTCAATATGGTTGGATTAATAAAAGTGCCCTTACAATCCGGTGTGGCAATCAGGAAAATCCGATAGGGGTAATTGACTTGTGGTGCCGCCAAACCGGCTCCTTTAGCGCGTTCCAGCGTATCCCACATGTTTTTAATCAGCGCTTGTACGCCGGCAGTAGCAGGAGAGATGTCCTCGCAGGTTTTCCTTAGAATAGCTGCTCCGTAAGCGATGATAGGTAGTACCATTTTTTTCTCTGCAAATAATAAAAGAACGCCCGAAGCGGATAGTAAATTTTAGACACTTGTAAAAAGACACCAATAATTTAGTGGTAACTTTATTGAGTTATGCCGGTAGATATTCTTGCACATATTATTGGGCGTCAGCCGTCCGCCATGGTGAGTACCCTGCAACCCGCTGCGGCATTACTGCATGTGGTAGAATACTATTGCTGGTATACACACGGGCATAATGGCAAAGCCTGGGCAGCGCTGGATGGGCAACCGGCGCTGGTATTTTTATTGAATGAAGGCGCCATCACCTTTACAGGTAAATACGAAAAGGTAATCAGCCATGGCTGCTTTTGTAATGGTACCCTTGAAAATACTTATCTGGGGGAGATGGATACCGATACACAGTTGCTGGTAATCAAGTTTAAGGCAGATGGCTACGGATACTTGAAAACGCTGCTGCAACCAACGCCAGGAGTTACTATTATGGAACTGCCTGCCGTTATGCTGGAGCTGTTGTTCATCCTGCGTAAGGCCAGCTCCCGGCAACAACAGGCGGGGATATTGAATACTTTCCTGGAACAACGGCTACCAGATGATATCACGGGAAATTTCCTCTTGCAAAGTGCCGCCAACATTATTCAACAAAAAAAGGGACAAATTACAGTGGCAGACATCTGTGCTTTACTCAAAGTAAATTACAAGTGGCTGGAACGGAATTTTCGTATACACACGGGCGTTACCCCCAAACAATACATCAGTAACATCCGTTTCTTACATACCTGGATGGATGTACAGCAGGCGGCGCAACCGCTGACCAATATTGCACTTGACAACGGCTACTACGATCAGAATCACTTTATCAAAGCATATAAGAGGTATACGGGTAGCGTACCATCTGCCGTAAGATAAAACATCCAAAAGCAAGAGATCTTACTTTTGGATGTAGATGTATAATGAGGGATGAAATGCTTACCAGTCTTTCTCTGCAGATACCGGTTGTCCTTTCACTTTCTTCGCTTTATCCTGTAATTTCTTTTCTTCCTGAGATAGTGCCTGCAGTAAACGTTCTGCCTCCTGTTTGCTCATTTTGCTGGGCTGAGGTTGTGGCTTCTCCTGGTCTTCTTTGTCTTTATCCTTATCTTTTTGATCTTTGTTCTGATCTTTATTCTGGTCTTTATTTTTGTCTTTGTCCTTGTCCTGCTGGTCTTTGTTTTGATCTTTGTTTTTATCCTTATCCTTGTCTTTGTTCTTATCGTTTTTATTCTTGTCTTTGTTTTTATCCTTGTTGTCTTTGTTATCTTTCTTATCGTTGTTTTGCTGTTTTTTCAGCATGGCCTGTGCGTAAGCGAGGTTGTAGCGGGCATCTTCATCGGAAGGATTTATCTTCAGTGCCTGTTTGTAGGATTTAATACTTTCTTCCCACTTTTTATCTTCCATGTAAGTATTACCGATGTTGTAATCTGCGTTGGACTTTATGCCTGATTTATCATCCAGTTTGAGGGTGTTGGCATATTGTTTACGGGCGTCGTCATAGCGCTTTTGCTGATACAGGGAGTTGCCGAGGTTGTAGTTACCGATGGCCGACTGTGCATTTTGCTMCAGTGCTTTTTTATAATTGGCTTCCGCATCGGCGAACTGGTTGTTTTTGTACAGTTCATTTCCTTTGCGGATATACTTGTTGGTGCCGTTTTGTGCAAAAAGGTAGTTGCTGGTGAGCAAGGCTACCATGGTAATAAAACAATATTTTATAAAAATAATTTTCATGCGCTGTTGTGTTAAGCTGCTGGTGTTGCCTTCGGACGTTTGAAACGTACTTCAGGAATGAAAAATTCGATCAGCAGCAATGCCAGGCATATGCCCAGGAAATATTGGAAATAACTGTTGTAATCAGTGAATACGTTTTCTCCGAACTCTTTCTGCTCCATGCTATCAATTTTGTTCACGAGGGTATTCACTACATCATCGGTATTGTTATCGAGGTGTTGATAAATCCCTCTGCCTGCGGCAGCAATGGATTTCAGCTCGTTTTCATTCAGTTTGGAAATAACGGTGTTGCCTTCTCTGTCTTTTTTATAACCGCCGGTTTCGGGGTCAGGCAGGGGAGAACCGGACACGGAACCGATGCCAATGGTATTGGTAACGGCGCCATTATCGAATGCCGCTTTGGTATGTTGTATCGCTGTTTCATCATGATCTTCTCCATCGGAGATAATGATCAGGGCTTTATGTTTACGTTCTTTTTTATTGAAAGCATCGTCGGATACCTGGATCGCCTGACCGATAGCGGTACCCTGTGAAGGGATCATATCGGGAGATACCGTACTGAGATACATTTTAGCAGCGGAATAGTCTACCGTAAGCGGCATTTGCAGGTAGGCGTTGCCGGCAAATACTACAAGACCTACACGGTCATTGTCCAGCTTGTCCATTAATTTGCTGATCAGCTGGCGTGCGCGGGTAAGACGATCAGGTTGTACGTCGGTGGCCAGCATACTTTTGCTGACATCCAGCGCTATCACAACGTCTACTCCTTTGCGGGTAATTTTTTCCATGCGGCTTCCCTTTTGCAGGTTGGCCAAGCCCACTACACCAAAAAAGAAGGCCAGGAAAATGAGCAGGAACTTTAATATAAACAGTTTGCGGGAATAGCCGGTAAAGAGTTTTTCCACCAGCGCCTGATCTCCAATACGGCGTATAGAACGGCGTTTCCACCAGGATACACCCAGGAAAGCCACCTGTAATACCAACAGGAGCACCAGTGCCCATAAATATTCACTATGCTGAAATCGTAACATATTCGACTTTAAGATATCCGTTACCGGTAGTAAACCAGGTAAGATATCAAAAATAATTTTTTTGTTACGTATTGCAAGCCGAAGGGACGGGGTTTTATCGTTTTTTTAACGTTGAAGTAGACGGAACACGGATGTTGTCTTTCTCCCGATTGTGCTGATTGAACTGATTTTTGGTATAAAAAATTTGGGAAGATGTAAGTGAACTTATCCACTTATATCTTCCCAATCTCTTCTAAATCAGTTTATCAGGAGAAAAACAAAACTCCACGATGGTCAATAACTGCTACATTTCTCCTTTGAAATATCCTGCATCTGTCAGGATATTGCGGAGTATTTCCATGCGTACTTTGGGAATATCCACGGTAGGATCTTCTGTTTCCATATTCAGCACAAAGAAGCAGGGATGGCGGTTTTCTTCTATCCAGCCTACTATCCAGCCTATTTTCTTTGCGTCGTTAGTACCTAATCCCGTTTTGTAAGACAGCTCATACTTCGGTGTTTTTTCCATGAGCATCACGTCACGAACGCTTTTCATGGTAGTTTTAGCAAAAGGGAGCTGGTCGAAATACAGTTTCTTCACAAAGCCCAGTTCTTCATCTGGCGATATCTGCAGGGAGTTATCGAGCCAGAAAGTATCTAAACGGCTGATTTTCATATTACCATACTTGATGGAGTCGAGCCAGAGCTGCATGGTAGGTTGGCCAATACGGCGGGCCACTTCCTGGAAATAAGGAACGGCAGATGCTCTGAAAGCCTCACCCATGGTCAGGTTTTTATTCCATGCAGGGATTTCACGGGTAACGCCATCCCATGGAATCACCATACCGGTATCTGTGATAGCGCCAGTGTGCAGGCCCACCAATGCATTGAATATTTTAAAGGTAGATGCGGGCAGAAAACGCTTTTTAGCTCTTTCCAGGTTATATACTTTGAATTCCCCCTGGCTGTTATTAAATAGCATAAAAGTGCCTTCTACTTTGTATTGGGCAAAATATTTTTCCCAGCTCTTTTCTTCTTTTACATTATTCGGCGCGCAGGCAGCAAGGGACAAACCTATCACTAATAATATCCAGCCAAATCGTTTCATCAGCATAAAGATTAAATTGTAAGATGCAAAAGTAGCTAAAAGCCGAAAGCAAAAAACTATTGTAACAAATGAACATCGCGGGTATTAATGCGCTTTGATCATTTGTTACAATAGTTTTTTGCTTTCCGCTTTTAGCTTTCGGCTACTAGGAAATAACGCCCAGTTCTTTACCCACCTTCGTAAAGGCCGTGATAGCCCTGTCGAGGTGTGCTTGTTCGTGGCCGGCACTCAATTGTACGCGGATACGGGCCTGACCTTTAGGAACTACCGGGAAGAAGAATCCGATTACATAAATGCCTTCCTGCAGTAATTTATCTGCAAATTGGGCTGCCAGTACGGCGTCGTACAGCATTACGGGTACAATAGGGTGATCACCGGGTTTAATATCGAAACCAGCTTCCGTCATTTTAGTACGGAAGTATTGGGTATTGTATTCCAGTTTGTCGCGCAGGGCGGTTGTTTCGCTCAGCATGTCCAGTACCGCAATAGAGGCGCCTACTATGCTCGGAGCCACGGAGTTGGAAAACAGGTAAGGACGGCTACGCTGACGCAGGATGTCAATTACCTCTTTAGGACCACTGGTAAAACCGCCGGAAGCACCGCCCAGGGCTTTACCCAGGGTGCCGGTAATAATGTCTACCCGGCCCATTACGCCACGGTACTCATGTGTACCGCGACCTGTTTTACCCAGGAAGCCGGAAGAGTGGCTTTCATCCGACATTACAATGGCGTTGTATTTATCCGCCAGGTCGCAGATTTTGTCCAGTTGGGCAATGGTACCATCCATACTGAAGGAACCATCTGTTACAATGATACGGCTGCGGCAGTCCTTCGCTTCCTGGAGCTTCGCTTCCAGATCGGCCATATTATTATGCTCGTAGCGGAAACGCTGTGCTTTACAAAGACGAACCCCATCAATGATAGAAGCGTGGTTCAACGCGTCGGAAATAATGGCGTCCTGCTCATTGAATAATGGCTCAAATACGCCACCATTCGCATCAAAAGCGGCTACATATAAGATAGTATCTTCTGTACCCAGGAATTTGGAGATCTTTTCTTCCAGCTCACGATGAATATCCTGTGTTCCACAAATAAAGCGAACACTGCTCATACCATATCCATGCGTATCAATAGCATCTTTGGCAGCTTTCACTACCGCAGGATGTGAAGAAAGTCCGAGGTAGTTATTAGCACAAAAATTCAGTACGGTATTGCCACCAACCTGTATTTCAGCTCCCTGCTCAGATGTAATAATGCGCTCCCTCTTATACAAGCCGGCTTTGTTGATCTCGCCTAATTCTTCCTGCAAGCGGGTGATAAACGGTTTATTCATAAAAATTGTAATATTTAGATTACATGCACCAAAGTTATAGGCAATAAATGTATCACGATTATTTATCGCCGAAATGAGTAACGACCGGATATGCAAAAAGTTTGACCCAGGTGTAACATTTAGCCGTTGTGCTCCGTCATAGTACTATCATGATTATAAATGCCATGAAATGAAAAGCTGGCTAATCAATCTTAAAAGAAAAATACTAAAAGAGTATACTGAATAAAGGATTGATCATCAGTTTGAAAGGAACTGTTACTGCAACTGTGGGTATGATTTGTACTGACTTTAGAGATGGTGTGGGTAACAAGAATGGAGTTTGTCAATGATGGGTATTAAAGTATTTGTCGGAACTTAGCACTAAAATCCCGCACCACCGGAATGACGGAAAAGGAGTACAATAAATGCGTGGATCTGTATTCGGACAATTTATTCCGCTTTATCGTTAAAAATCTGGAACATGCGGAAGACGCCAGAGACGTAGTACAGAATTCATTCGAAATATTGTGGAAACACTGCCAGGATGTGCCTTTTGAAAAGGCAAAGTCATACCTGTTCACAGTGGGCTACCACAATATGATCGACCATGTACGTAAGGTAAAGCGGATCACCCTGGTGGAACAGTTCAAAGAAGAAGAAAGAGTATCAGAACATAAAATACATAACGCCAAAGAAGTCATTGAAAAAGCATTATCGAAACTGAGTGAAGTACAACGTTCTCTGATAATGCTAAAGGATTACGAAGGGTATTCCTACGAAGAAATAGGAGAAATGATGAACCTGAATCCCTCACAGGTAAAGGTTTATCTCCATCGGGCCAGGATACATCTGAAAAATTATCTGGTCAAAATGGAAAATGTTATATAGTTTTTTTATACTTTTTAAGACGTTAATAATAAATTAGATTTTTGTCAATAGAGATTAACATATCAAACTACGAATCCTACCTTCTCAGCTACATCGATGGTGAGCTGAATGAGGTAGAACAGGCCGCTCTTGAGCTTTTCCTGCAAAAACATCCCCAGTTCAAACAGGAACTGGAGCTGCTGGAAGGAGTAAAAGTGGTGCCGGATGAAACCATCGTATTTGATAATAAAGCATCCTTATATAAAACTGCGTCTACCGATACCGTTGATTATGAGGAACTAATGCTGGGGTATATTGATGGGGAACTGACTGTGGAAGAAGCAGGAACACTACAGGTATATCTTGCTAAACACCCTGCCGCCCAACAAGACTTGTTACTCCTGCAGGCCACTAAATTAACACCGGATACCAAACTGGTATTTAAAGACAAGGCCTCCTTATATAGAACAACCGCGCGCAAAACTGCGCCAATATACCGCCGTATCGGATGGGGCGCTGCTGCAGCCGCAGTAGTAGCCGGCCTGATCATCTGGCTGTTGCCTGCTGGTCATCATACCCAACCACCTCCGGCGATGGCAGTGAATACCCCCACTACCGTAACAGGCCCTTCCGTAAATAACACGCCGCTGCCCGCTGCACCTCAGGTTGCAACCGCTCCGGTAGCAGCGCCTGATGCGGTGAACAAGCCTAAGGAAACAGTACAACCCGCAAAAAGTAATAAAAAGGCTATTGCCCGTGAAAAGGAACCAGCTGTAGTAACAGTACCAAACAATGACCTGGCTACTACCAATACCCCAAAGCCAGAGATACCAGTGATGTCACAATTACCACCACAGCGTAATTCAGTGGATGAACTGGTAGAAAAACACCTGCAACAGGCAGAAAATGCCCACATCGCGGTAGTAAAACCGGAAGCCACTAAAGAACCTTTGCTGGCCTCCAATACAAAAATGAATGATAACGCAGGTCAAATAGCTGCTACCGCCACCGCAACCCCAGGTGTACAAGGGGAACTGATTATGTCAGTAAGTGGTTCCGACAGCAAAATTCTTGATAAAGTAACCAATGTAGCGAAGCTTTTTTCCCGTAGGCGGAATAAATAATAAATTATGGTCACAGCATATGAAGCATAAAATTTTACTCATCTTGTTATTGGTATTGTGTGGCGGGTGGGCTCATGCGCAAAAGGTAAATACACAAAGTACTTCAACCCCTCCTCCTGATACCATACAGATCAAGGGGCTGATCATCATAAAAGGAAAGAACGATAAAGGCCGCACCAGCTATAAGTTTTATAGCGATACCGCCTATGCCCGCCAGAAGCTCAAAAAGAATCTGCAAACAAAATGGTTTGTATTCGACCTCGGATTCAATAACTATATTGACCGGAGCGATTATAGCGGTGCCAGCTTCATCAGCTATTACCCTAATAGTACACAATACTTCAATGGCGCCATGGCACAACCCGTGACAAGGCAATATGATTACTCGGCCAGCGGACTGGCTACTTTTGCCCCAAGAGAGGCAAGCGAGCCATTAACACCCTCCGAATTCAAGTTAATCACCGGAAAATCAATCAATTTTAATATTTGGATCTTCGAGCAAAGACTTAATATAACAAAACACAAGCTTAACTTGTTATATGCTTTAGGATTAGAGATGAATAACTATAGGTATGCCCGCAGCATTACATATCTGCCCGGCTATCCTACACAAATAATCAGAGATTCCGTAGAGTTTTCAAAAAATAAGCTATTTGCTGAATACATCTCCGTACCAGTAATGCTTAATTTTAATTCTAACCCCGCCCGCCCGAATCGTGCATTCCAGGCGAGTATTGGTGTCTCCGGTGGTTATCTGCTCAAATCCAGAACAAAACAAGTAAGTGCCGAAAGAGGTAAGGTGAGAAAAACTGACGACTTTAATCTGAATAAATGGCGTTTTGGGTTAACGAGTGAATTAGGCTACGGTCCTGTGAAGTTGTATGCAAATTTCGCCCTGACGGCATTACATGATTATGGGTTACAACAATATCCATTTTCAATCGGTATCCGGTTGAATGGATTCTAAGTTTATTAGCCAGTCCAAAATTGTGTTTATGCGTTCTTTTGTTGCTCTGATGACATGTATTGGTTGTATTGCATGGATACATTCCTGTGAAAAACGTTTATTAGGCGTTCGGATCGAGAAAAATAATATCCCCCGGTATGATCTGCCACAACAGTTGCCAGTGGCTATCTTACCTCAAAACATTCCACCTCATTATATCTCCGGGATAGGAAGTAATACCATCGCAACCACCGCCTATGTATCACATAGCCGGACCAAAAGGCCTAAAAAACAAGCCAGTAGAAARGCGGAATCATCGCTGCTGAACCTGGCCTGGGCAAAAAATCCCCATACAATTTATAATACTTACCCCTGATCCATTCTTTGATCTAGTTAAGATGATGGCCGGTTGAACAATCGGTTGTTATTCCTCTGCATCTACCGCTCATACAATTATCTGTCTTTTTCGCGGTATTTATTTTTCACTTCCGGTATATTTGGAGACTAATTTTCAAAAAACCAACTATTGTATGAGTCTTAAAAGAGTCGTATTACTTTGCTTGTTTGCCTGCTCGTTGAAAACAGCAGGAGCACAAGGGAAATACCAATGGAAGGAAGCTACCTCAGGGGGCTATACCTACCGCTATATTTCCAATGATCCCATGAAGGCGCGTTTTTACACACTCAAAAACGGTCTGACAGTTATACTGAGTGTTAACAAAAAAGATCCACGCATCCAGACGCTGATCGGCACCCGCGCTGGTAGTGATAACGACCCTAAAGACCACACCGGTCTGGCTCACTATCTGGAACACCTCCTCTTTAAAGGTACCCAGCAATATGGTTCCCTCGACTGGGCAAAGGAAAAGCCACTGCTGGACCAGATCTCCGATTTGTATGACAAATACAACAAAACTACTGACCCGGCTGCCCGTAAAGCCGTTTATCATGTAATCGACAGCGTTTCCGGTGTTGCAGCTAAATATGCCATCGCCAACGAATACGATAAAATGATGTCAGGTATGGGTGCACAAGGTACCAACGCCCACACCTGGGTAGAGGAAACTGTGTACGAAGAAGATATCCCTTCCAACGCCATTGATAAATACCTCACCGTTCAGGCAGAACGCTTCCGCGATCCTGTTTTCCGTTTGTTCCATACAGAGCTGGAGGCAGTATACGAAGAAAAGAACCGTGGACTGGATAATGATGGTCGCAAAGTGTATGAAACAATGCTCGCTGCCCTGTTTCCTACACACAACTATGGCCAGCAGTCTACCATCGGTACAGTTGAACACCTGAAAAATCCGAACCTGAAAGCCATCCGCCAATTCTATAATGAATACTATGTGCCAAACAACATGGCCGTAATTATGGCGGGCGACTTCGATCCGGATTATGTGGTGAAAACTATTGATGAGAAATTCAGCTATATGAAAGCTAAGCCGGTAAAGGAATACAAGCCTGCTCCGGAAGCTCCTATCAAGGCACCTATCGTAAAAGAAGTGTTTGGTCCGGATGCTGAAAGCGTGGATATCGTTTTCAGAATGCCTGGTGCTCTCGACACCAAATCCAATGTGGTAATGGGCGTACTGGCTTCAATCCTGGAAAATGGTAAAGCTGGTCTGCTGGATCTGAATATCAACAAACAACAGAAAGTCCTCAACGCCAGTGCCGGTGTAATGGGACTGAAAGACTATTCCATTTTCTCTATGAGTGGTAAAGCCAAACAAGGCCAAACCCTGGAAGAAGTGAAAGCCTTGCTGCTGGGCCAACTCGATATCCTGAAAAAAGGAAACTTCGATGAATCCCTCGTAAAAGCGATTGTTAATAACTCCAAATTGGACGAATTACAAGGCCTGGAAAACAATAACGCCCGCGCTAAATCCCTGATGGATGGCTTTATTAAAAGTAAAGGCCAGAATTGGGCGTATGATGTGGCTTATGTAGATGATATGGGCACTGTTACCAAAAAACAACTCGTAGACTACGCCAATAAATACCTCAATGATAACTATGTTATTGTTTACAAACGCAAAGGGGAAGACAAAAACATCGAGAAAGTAGAAAAACCTGCTATCACGCCGGTAGAAGTAAACAGAGAAGCACAATCTGCGTTCCTGCAGAAAATTGCTGAAATGCCAGCTACTCCAGTGAAGCCACAGTGGCTGGATTACGAGAAAGATATCCAGAAAACATCTTTGGGTAATACAGACATGATGTACGTACAGAATAAAGACAATGGTCTTTTCCGTTTGTACTACCGCTTTGATATGGGTAGCTGGAGCAATAAAAAACTCCCGCTGGCAGCGCAATACCTGCAGTTCCTGAGCACAGATAAATATACATCTGAGCAAATCAGTAAAGAATTCTACAACATCGCTTGTAACTTCAGCGTAGCTACCAGCACAGAAAATACAACTGTTGCCATCACTGGTTTGCAGGAAAACTTCGATAAGGCCGTGGCTTTATTTGAGCATATCATTGCTAATTGCCAACCTAACGAAGAAGCCCTGGCTGCCCTCAAAGGCCGTATCCAGAAAGCGCGTGCAGATAGCAAACTGAATAAGGGCGCTATTATGAAAGGTGTGATGAACTACGCGATGTATGGCGCTAAAAATCCGTTCAACAACCAGTTAAGTCAGGCTGACCTGAATGGTATCTCCGCTAAAGAACTGACAGACATCCTGCATGAGCTGCCAACTTATAAACATACCGTTATCTATTGGGGCCCGCAAACATTGACTGCTGCGGCCGCTGATGTGAAAAAATTACACACTTTACCTGCTACATTGAAAGATGCACCAGCTGCTATAAAGTTTGTAAAAACTAACCAGGACAAAAACCAGGTGCTGTTTGCTGACTACGACATGGTACAAACAGAAGTGAACTGGCTGAGAAACGGAGGTGTTTATGATCCTGCTCAAACAGGGCTGGTAGGCTTATTCAACAGCTACTTTGGTGGCGGCATGGGTTCTGTAGTATTCCAGACCATCCGTGAATCTAAAGCACTGGCTTATTCTACTTACGCTTTCTATGCGCCGCCTGATAAACAGGGAGAGCGCTACTCCGCATACGCTTATGTTGGAAGTCAGGCCGATAAAATGAATGACGCCATCACCGGTATGAACGAATTGCTGAATGATATTCCTCGTGCCGACAAACTCCTGGAAACAGCGAAAGAAGGCATGAAACAGGATATCGAAACAGAACGCATCACCAATGACGGTATCATTTTCAGCTACCTCGCTGCTCAGAAGCTGGGTCTGAACACGGATATCCGCAAGCAGGTGTATGAGTCTATCGACAAAATGACCTTCGATGACATAAAGAAGTTCCATGAACAGAACCTCGCTCACAAGCCATATACTTACTGCATTGTAGCTTCTGAAAAGAAGGTGCCTGCAGAGGAGTTAAAGAAATATGGAGAGGTGAAGAAGCTGTCACTGGATGAAATTTTCGGTTACTAATCATCGTATCTGAAGTATGAAAAAAGGAAGGCACTGCGCATCTGGCGTGGTGCCTTCCTTTTTTAGAAGAGAAGGTTAAACAATAAACTGCGATTCATTCACGTTTCTTAATCTGCATATTTAATACTCCTATGAAGAAGTGCTGTCATTACTGGCTGGTGGCGATCCTGTTGCTACTGCCACTTAGTGGATTTGTGAATGAATCTGATTTATACAATGTACGGTTAAATGCAGGCAGCATTGATCCGGACAAAATTTTCCTGCTAATAGATAAAAGCGATTACCGCCTGTACGTATACGAGGACGTGACGTTGAGAAAAATTTACAAAGTGGTATTTGGGAACCGTGATCAGGCAGATAAACAAATAGAAGGGGATCGTAGAACACCGGAAGGCACTTTTCATATTTTAAGCAAAAGAGTAGATAAAAGCTGGAGCCGCTTTATGTTGTTGGACTATCCGAACGAAGCTTCCTGGCAGAAGTTCCATCAGCGGCAATCGGAGGGGCTTGTGTCTTCCGAGGCTACCATTGGCGGGGCTATTGGTATTCATGGTGTGGAGTATGGCTCTGGTATCCGGGATAATTATGTAGAAGGCAGAGTGAACTGGACCCTGGGATGTATTAGTATGAAAAACGCGGATGTAAATGAATTGTATGATGTGATCAAAGTGGGTACACCCGTAGTAATACGCCGGTAAGATTTTTGTATATAATTCAGCAGGTGACTCCCGGCGGCAGCCATGGGTCGTAATTTAGCAACAAGAAAAAGCAACGGCATCTAGTGGCGCAGTAATACTGCACCATGACTCAAATATACAATCGGCGGGTCAGATCCTGTGAAGAGCGCGCTCCACTCGTATGGTGCGCGCTTTTTTATTGGAGAAATGCGGTGACTTCCTTTGTCCACACAGCAGCATCTTTCCCACAGAACGACTGGTGGCCGGCATTGGGGAATATATGCAGCTTCTTTTGCCGGGTGCCTAAATTTGAAAATACGGCTTGTGTTTCTGCGGGCATTACGCGAATGTCTTGCTGTCCGTAGAAATAGAGGACAGGTACTTTTATTTGTGCAGCATAGCTTTCCGGCTTAAATCCGGCGCCCCAGAAGCCTTGCTCCAGTCCACCCCAAAAAGTGAGTAGCTGCGACAACGGTGTAGCCGGGAGGTGTACGGCGCGCATCCTGCTTTTTACAGCGTCTGTAAGCGTGGCAAAAGGACATTGGATAATTACCTTTTGAGGGCTTAGACCATACTCTGGTACGGCTTTTAAAATGGCCGCTGCTCCCATACTTACGCCCCATAAGATAATTGGCTGCGTACTTTTTTGATGTACGTAGTCCCACGCCAGTTTCACATCTTCAGCTTCTTTATATCCTACGCTACAGGTATGTCCTTCGCTATTACCATGTGCGCGGAAGTCGAGCAGGAAGGTGTTATAGCCTAATGCCCGGAAACGGTCCGCCTCCGGAAAAAGGGAGCCTTTATTGCCATTGTAGCCATGGAAAAGAATTACAGCGCCTTTGGGGTTATTTGCGGGAATCCACCAGCCTTCCAGTTGCAAGCCATTTTGGGTTCGCAGATGTACCGTTTCAAAAGGCACTGTGGGAGATTGGCTAGTCACAGATTTAGCGATGCGTACACCAAAAAAAATGATACCCAGCTTTTCCCCGGTGCTCATTTGCTCCGGTTGCTTGTTACGGCGGCCGTTGTCATCATAGAAGTGGGTGAATTTCCAGGCATGGAAAGCCGCAATGATATTGAGTAAGAGAAACAGGGAAAGACAGATCCAGCCTGTTCTTTTGAGGAAACGTTTCATGCCGGGTTGACATTTATAAAAGAAAGGGATGCAGTGAATCATTCCTGCATCCCTTTAAGAAAGATATAAAATACTTTAGAGTTTGCCTGCCTTGATTTCTTCTACTACAGAAGGATCGAGTAAAGTTGAAGTATCGCCCAGGTTGTCCAGGTCGTTTTCGGCGATTTTGCGCAGAATACGGCGCATAATTTTACCGGAGCGGGTTTTAGGCAAACCGCTTACAATCTGGATTTTATCTGGTTTAGCAATAGGTCCGATGATGCGGGCTACTGTTTGTGCGATATCTTTTTTAGTCAGTTCCGGATCATGTGTCAGGCGTTCCATGATCACATAAGCGTAGATACCCTGGCCTTTGATTTCGTGAGGATAGCCTACCACTGCGCTTTCTACTACGCCGGAGTGCATGTTGATGGCGTTTTCTACTTCGGCGGTACCAATACGGTGACCACTTACGTTGAGTACATCATCTACGCGGCCAGTAATTCTATAGTAACCATCTTCGTCCCGTAAACAGCCGTCGCCGGTGAAGTAGAGGTTTTCGTAAGTGGAGAAATAAGTTTTACGGAAGCGCTCATGATCGCCATAAGTGCTACGCAGCATACCAGGCCATGGGAATTTGATGCAAAGGTTACCGCTAACGCCGTTGCCTTTCAGTTCGTTCCCTTTTTCATCCACCAGGATAGGTTGTACTCCTGGCAGTGGCAGGGTGGCGTAACCTGGCTTTTCTTTGGTGATACCGGCAATAGGGGTGATCATGATACCACCGGTTTCTGTTTGCCACCAGGTATCTACAATCGGGCATTTGCCTTTACCGATATTGTCTTTAAACCAATGCCAGGCCTCTTCATTAATAGGTTCACCTACGCTACCTAGTTTCTTGAGAGAGCTAAGGTCTTTATGATTAACAGGACCGAGGCCATAACTCATCAGGCTGCGGATGGCGGTAGGAGCGGTATATAAGGTGTTTACTCTGAATTTATCTACAATTTCCCACAGTCTGCCTGCGTCAGGATAAGTAGGTACCCCTTCAAACATGAGGGTGGTGGCGCCTGCACTCAGCGGGCCATAGGCGATGTAGCTATGTCCGGTGATCCAGCCGATATCCGCGGTACAGAAGTATACTTCGCCGGGTTGATATTGGAAGGTATTCACGAAGGTGTAGTTGGCATATACCATATAGCCGGCGCAGGTATGTACCACGCCTTTAGGTTTGCCGGTAGAGCCGGAAGTATACAGAATGAAGAGAAGGTCTTCTGCATCCATTTCTTCAGCCGGGCAAGGCGGGTTGCCCATTGTTTCTACCTGTTTAATTTCATCTTCCCACCACAGGTCTCTGCCTTTCAGCATGCTTACCGGAGTGCGGGTACGGGTACAAACAATTACTTTTTTTACAGATGGGCAAGCCATCAGGGCATCGTCCATTACTGATTTTAATGGAATGTCTTTAGCGCCGCGATAAGCACCATCGCAGGTAATAACGAGGCTGCATTGTGCATCCTGTATCCTGTCTGCAATAGACTGTGCACTGAAACCGCCAAATACTACAGAGTGAACGGCGCCAATACGGGCACAGGCCAGTATAGCGATGGCCAGTTCCGGGATCATCCCCATGTATATACACACCCGATCACCTTTCTTTACACCATTATTCTTCAGCACATTGGCAAACTGACAAACCTTATTATAGAGGTCGCGATAAGTGATAATGCGATGATGTTCTTCCGGATCATTGGGCTCCCAGATAATAGCGGGTCTGTTGCCCAGGGTACCTAAATGACGATCCAGACAGTTTTCTGTGATGTTCAGTTTTGCACCGGTAAACCATTTGATTTCCGGATCTTTAAAATTCCAGTCCAATACCTTATCCCACTTGCGGCGCCAGTAAAAATGGTCTGCAACATTGGCCCAGAAGCCTTCCGGGTCAATTACACTCTGTTGATAAGCCTGCTGATAATCTTCAATACTCTTGATCTGGTATGGGTACGACATAGCACCGTAATTGTTTATTGGTTAAGTACAAGCATTTTCCTAACGGGGTTTAAATTTAAGAAAAACCAGATGTTTTAGTAGAAATAATCTAAAAAATCATGTTAAAAGCAGATTATTTTTCAACATATGATCGCAGGTATTTGTAAATCTCCGCATCCTGAGGGTCGCGTCGGTCGGCTGTTTTCATGAAGCGTTTATAGTGGATAACCGCTTGTGGTTTATTTTTTAATTGTACATCATAGATGCGGCCAATGCCGTATTGGCGCAGGGGTTTATGAAAAAGATAGTAGGCGGTATCCAGGTTGGAAACGGCTGCTTTGTACTGGTGTAGTCCCTCATAATTAGCTGATTTACCGCTGTAATAACTATCAAGGCTTTTGGAAGTAGCCAGGTCAATACAGGTATTTAATAATTCATTGCTGGCCTCATAATTTTTCAAGGCAGTATACGCCAGTGCTGCGTAGTACATAATGTTTTCCGACTGAGCTTTGTTGGCCAGCATGTATTCATAAACGTTAATACATTGCTGATATTTCTTTAGTGTATACCACGCAGCTGATACAATGCTGAAGGTATTGGGTGAAATAACTTTCATCTCCATCAATTGTGTGCCTAGCGTAGTGCAACGGGTATAATCTTTCAGGAACCAGGCGGATCTTACGGCAGTCATCACTACGGAAGACTGTGTAGAATCTCTTTGCAGAAAAGCCCGGAGAATGCTGTCTGCCAGTGCATACTGTTCTTTGCCTATCCATTCTTCTCCCAGGCGGGCCGTTACTTTAGGATCAGCAGGGTTGAGTAGGTAGGCCTTTTGCAACCATGTAAAGGCGCTATCCTGTAGCTGGGCTGCAAAGCCGGCAAAGCTGAGTTGCTTATATGCAGTGGCGTTGGTGGGTTGTAACCGGATAATTTCCAGATAATGTGGAATGGCGAGCTGCGGCGCTTCCATTTGCATGCAGATGATGGCCAGGTATTGATGGGCAGGCACATTATTGCTATCCAGCTGCAGCACTTTTTCATACTGTGTAACGGCATCCTTTGTTTTACCGGAGAGATAATAGGTGTAGCCGAGCAATGATAGCTGCGACACGTTGTTGTCTGCTACTCTGGGTTGTAAATAACTGATGGCGCTTTCGTATTGCTGGTTCTGCAGGTATTCCATTAGCTGGGTGCGATCAATGGTTTGCTGGCTGAATACGGGTTGGGTGGTGATGACCAGGAGCAATATATAAAGAAGGCGGGTTAGGCGATGATGCATAAAATGAGTTTTATAATCTTAAAACTAAGAATTTAGTTTTAAAAAGAAAAACTTAGTTATCAACTTTCATCATCAGCTATTTATTTAAAAAAAGTAAAGCCTTGTATACCAGGGGTAGGTTACAAGGCTTTACTATTGCAAGCATACTTAGGAAAACGTTTTTACAGAACAGGGGATGAAGGACTACGGTAGTATCAGGAGAGTTTTTTATATTTCTCGAGGTATTCGTCGCCCGCTGCATACACTTCTTCCATGATTTCAATAATTTTTTGCTTCTCGGCATTGCTTAGTGCAGGAATAATTTTCCCTTTCTCATTAGGATTGGGTTTGTCTTTTCCGCGCATTTTGCGATAGAACGTGGGGGTGCTCCAATTGCATTCTTCGCACACCCTTTCTCTGAAAATAATTGGGAGCGCAGAAAGTTTGGTGTGGATGTCCAGCAGAACATTGATTGGTTCTTTACTCATAGTAGGTAATATTTACTGTATGATTGGATATGGTTAACAACAGCATTTGTGTCAGAATGAGCATGTTTAAAATGTACGATTTTAGTGTAAGCAAATATATTTATAATCATGCAATTTATAATTATAAAATTTTACTTTCAAGAAAAAAAATAATAATTCACGTAATGTAGTGTGGTAAGGTGTTTGGTGACATTTTGTTTCTGTTATTTTAGATTGTTTGGCAGAGAATCGATGTGTATATTTTACACGATAAATGTCATGTATTTTAATAGAATTATCAATGTGGTTTTTGGGTGGTCAAAATGAGAAATATTTATCATTGTTTTTTGCGTATATCCTTCACGGTTAGATAGGCCGATGGTTAGCCAGCGCTGTTTACAGACTTATATTTTTTTCGTTAAATTGATATTTTTATTTACAAAATGAAATATTAATTGTTAAATTATACGATAATACGACAGGCATAACCCTGTATGTAGCATCATAATTTAAAATGAAAAGGGATGCAGTCGAGCCTGATACACATGGGACACCGGTTGAAACAGATTCTGAAGCAGAAGAAAATTAAAATAGTGGACTTCGCTGCTATGGCTGGTTTCACCAACCAGATTGCGCATTATCACCTGCGTAAAAGTGACATGAAAAGAGCCACCATGGAGCGTTTTTGTGCGCTTATTGGTATTACTTCCGATGAATTTATGAGATGGAGCGGGGCCATGCAAATTGCCAATGGAAAAAGTATCCACCATGGCGAACGCCTCCAGCATATCATCGCGGAAAAGGGACTCAACAAAAGTAAACTTGCCAACCGGCTGGACATGAGCCGGCGCACTATGTACAACCTCTTTGAAAAGGAAACCTTCTCTCCTGATGAAACGGACCGGGTGGCCAAAGGACTGGACATGAGTGTGGACGCTTTCCTGAATCCGGGCATACTCCAGGAGTCCAGGAATACCGATAGTGAAGAAATGATGTTGTTAAGAGAGAAGTACTATAAACAGCTGGAAGAGTATAATCAGTTGTTGAAAAGTCATGCCGCATTACGGGATGAACTGGTACAAACAAAAAAAGAGTTAACCGCCTGTCGCAAACAAAATCATTCGAAATAGGAAAAGTATACCGGTATGCCAGTAACGTTTAACCCAATTCTACTATTAGGCTTACCCGGAGCAAGCAGCCTGAAGCTGCAATAAGATGCAACAATTCCCCAGGTAAGCCGACGATTCACACCGCTTCCACATTATTCATTGCAAAGAAAGCAGCTACCTCTTCCCAGTTGTTTACCCGTTGGTAATCCGTCAGGGGTAAGTTATGCGGCGCGGTAAACAGGAGGGGAGTACCCTTAAAAGAAGCAAGGTTTTTGTCGTGGTCATCAATCATGTAATCTGCCTCCACAATGGTTTTGGAGCCACAGAACACAATATTCCGCCAGCTGATAAAAGGGAAGTGCTCATTCAGCCATTCCAGCTTTTCCGCTAATGACAACGGAAACTCCATTGCTGCTGATACAATAAATACTTCATGATTTTCAGCCAGCGCTTTTACCACTTCCTGGCTGCCTGCCATTACCGGAATGTTCCGGAAAAAACCTGGTTGTCTTAATAAGCGATGGGCTACTCCTTCGCCTAAGGCGCTACCCTCCGGTACGTTATTCATACGCTCCGGGTCTATCACCTCTCCATATTCTTTGGCATACACATCCAGCAGGTGCTGTGTAAGGTCTGCCATTACATTGTCCATATCGATTGCTATTCGTGCCATATTTTGCTGTTTCTTGCAAATTTATGCCATATTTCGCATATTGTTGCAAAATATTTCATAATATTGCATAAAATAGCAAGCGTATGTTGAAAGAGGAAAGGTTGGACTACATCCTGAAAAAGCTGCAAACCGATCATAAAGTGCTGCAAACGGAGCTGAGCAGCGATTTGCAGGTATCTGAAGATACCGTGCGGAGAGACCTCGAATCCCTGGCACAAAATGGGCAACTGATCAAAGTAAGAGGAGGCGCTATCCCGCATTCTCCCAATCCTTACTCTTTCATGGAACGTATCCAGTATCATGAAGACGACAAAAAACAGATGGCCGTTAAAGCGTTGAATTTTCTGCACAACGGACAAACCATTATGTTGGATGGTGGTACTTCCACATTAATGCTCGCGAAATTATTTCCTCCCAACCTGCATATCCGCGTGATCACTAACAGCGTACCTATTTTGGCGCAGCTAATAGAACACCCGGCCATTGAATTGATTTTTACCGGTGGATTAATTGGTAAAGAAGCAAGAACGGCCGGCGGAATGGATACCATCCGCATGATCGAAAAATTGCGGGCAGATATTTGCTTTCTCGGTATTTGTAGTCTGCATCCCGATGCGGGCGTAACCGGGCTGGATATGGGCGAAGCAGATGTAAAAAGCGTCATGATCGCATCCTCTAATAAAAGAGTGGCGTTGGCAACCAGTGATAAAATGGGTACTGCAGAACCTTTCAAGGTATGCGATATCACATTGTTGGATACCATTATCACGGATAATCCAAATCTGCCTTCCTTGAAACCTTATAGTGACCTGGGTATACAGGTAATTTAATCCGTTTAATTTTTATCTTACCGAAGATGTTACAGGATGTATCGATGGTGATGACTAATAAGAGAGCCTCCCGTATTGCGGTAAGTGCTTTATTTTTTCTTACCGGTTTATGTTTTTCCAGCTGGGCTTCCCGGATTCCGGATATCCAGCAAAGTTTGCGCCTCAACGACGCCGGACTGGGTAGTTTATTACTGGCGCTGCCCGTAGGCTCCATCATTGCTTTGCCGTTAACAGGCGTATTGATATCTAAATACAGCAGCCGCCAGGTATTACTGATTGCAGCCGTTGCTTATGCAGCCGTATTGCCTACGCTGGGATTGGCCCACACCGCCTGGGAGCTGAGTATTCTCCTGGTGATCTTTGGCTTTTGTGGCAACATGGCAAATATTTCGGTGAATACGCAGGCTGTTGGTGTGGAAGCAATGTATGGGCGTTCCATCATGGCCTCTTTTCACGGCTTATGGAGTGTAGCTGGTTTCACTGGCGCCGCCATTGGTACGGCTATGGCCGGCTTTCATATGGCTCCTGTGTATCACTTTTTAATTATTGCCGGCATTTCTTGGGCCCTCCTGTTGTTGACCATGAATCATCTGGTATTACGGGTACCTAACGAAAACAAAGTACCGTCGCTGTTTGCAAAGCCGGATAACTTCCTGCTCACGCTGGGTATTATTGCCATGTGTTCTATGATCTGTGAAGGAACTATGTTCGACTGGGGTGGGGTATATTTCAGAAGAGTATTATTAGTGAGAGATGGATTGTCTGGTGCCGGCTATGCCGCGTTCATGAGTACCATGGCCTCCGGACGTTTTATAGCAGATTATCTGACCACAAAATTTGGCGTTAAAAAGATGCTGTTGTTAAGCGGCACACTCACCGCTACCGGCTTAATTGTGGCGGTTATTTTCCCTTACTTCTTCCCCGCGATGTTTGGATTTATGTTAGTAGGAGCGGGTGTTTCTGCTGTGGTACCGCTGGTGTACAGCGCCGCCGGAAAATCCACTACTATCCCGCCCGGTATGGCATTGGCAACCGTATCTACGATCGGTTATATGGGTTTCCTTTTTGGCCCTCCATTGATCGGATTTGTGGCGCAGGCCACCAGCCTGGGTGTTGCCTTCACATTAATTGCAGTGATGGGAGCAGCTATTGCCGTCATGTCTACCAGAATAAAAGTATAATATTTACACAGCCACTGCGCCGTTTATACGGGGCAGTGTGCTGAATGAGATCTCTTCTTCGCGATGATCTATCACCAGCCAGTAAGCATCTTTTTGTAGTATTACCTGTGGCTGCTGCATGCCGGCAAGCGCCGTGAGTAAGACTTCCGGCGAATGATCAAAAGGTATAAATCTTACCAGCGGATGTATGCCCTGGTCATTCAGTGGTGCATCTGTCAATGCTTCTCTTGGTAGAAAGTTCAATTCATTGATGGCCAGTTCCATGGCTACAATTTCCTGCAGATAAGGATTGGTAAGGATTCCAGTATTTATTTGCTGTAGTAAGAATTCACCAAAGAGGGTAATTTCCCGCTTAAATTGTAAATCAGATTTTTGTTGTATCTGCCAGAATGCTTCTGCCTGGGAAACCAGCTCCGGGCCCAGCAAAAAGCAGGTATAGGGAAGCATCGTATAAATAGGGGTGATCCTGTTTACACGATACAGCGTACAACTAACAGACATCCCCGGTTGATGTACCACGGCCTGCAGGCGGGCCTTTTCCCGGTCCGTCAAATCGTATCGCAGGAGTATATCAGTGGGACTGGTACGCATCTGAAGGCATAATTGCGGGGAAGCAATCAGGTCTGTCAAGGCTTTTTGAAAAGATAAGAGTGACATATGTTTCAGGTATGATAGAGGTGCCAGGCTGCTTTCGCCCGGTTAAGTTCGCGTGTAATGCCCTCGAACTGTAACAGGTGAAAGTAGGATTCGTGAAACTCGAAAGTAATGCCGCAAAGATTAGGAACTAACGGTAACGTATAATCGAGTAGTTCCCAAACTGCCGGCGGACAAGGACCTGCGTGAGAATCCGTATACATGCCACCCAGTTCATTACCGCCTGCAATATGAATTTCAATCACTTTGTCCAGTTGTAGTTGTGTGATAAATTCTTTGGGGTCAAAGTGATGATTAACAGCGTTGGTATATACGTTATGAATATCGAGCAAGAGTCCGCAGGACGTGTCATTTGATAGCTCATTCAGAAACGCCGTTTCGCTGAGCTCCTGATCTGGCAGGTCAATGAAGTATACATTGTTTTCCACCAGGAAAGGTGTGGGAATGGCGCGTTTAATGGCATTAATTCTGCCACCGATCATATCCAGCACTTCATAATCGTAAGGTACGGGTACGGCCAGGCCTGCGTTATGCTCTTCCTGTTGATCGTTATGCACTTTTACAAACGACAGGTGATCGCTGTGCCATTTGAATGCATAGCGTTGATGCCATTCTTTCATTTTCTCCAGGTAAGCTTTATCGAAGATGCCGGCGCTGCCAAGGGAGTAGGAGATATTGTGTGACGTTAAGGGATAGTGTGCAGCAATTCTATCCAATACATTCATCCAGGATTCAATTTCTTCAAAACGTTGCGGGCGGCCGCTGCCGCGGTCTGTCCAGAACATATCCGGGATGATTTCCACATAGTCGCAGCTATCCGGACAAGCCTGCAGGTATAATTCAAGCGAAGGGTTGTAAAGCAATCCTACGCCCAGTTGTGGGATGGTTTGCTGATAAAGATGTCCCACTCTGGCAGATGATATAACTTGTGACATGGGAGAAGATTTAGTAACCGTCCCGGTATATACCGGGACGGTTGGACTACATTAATGTTGTGCTGCCACATTTTTAATGATGGCCATTTTATCCAGATCCACTTTAATCACTTCTTCCAGTTTTTCCCGGATGTTGAAGTGTACGCCGGATAAGCAAGCCTGGCAACCACGGGGGTTAATTTGTTTGATCACCATAGACTGTAATTTGGTGATGTCTTCCAGTTTGGTGCCTTTAGGAACGGCAACATCTACGTGACCATTTTCACCGTAGTGAATTTCAGCTGTACGCATGACATGTGTTTTTTGGGGGTGTGTAAAATATTTATTGAAAACAGATAGTAATATTCCCTGTCGGCAGGGCTGTTGTAGTTATAGTGCCAGTCATTTTGGGGTTCAAAACGCAGTGTTTTACTGCGGATAGTAAAGTTAGGAGAATCTGTTGAGAACTAGATAAGTATTTATACGGGAAATGTGGTTAGCAGGAACTACCTGCTAACCGGTAAGTTGATCAGTAAGAGGCTACAGCCCGCTCTATTGCCTGTTGTACAAATTGATTCAGGTTTAAATGCATTTGTTTGGAAGTGTGTATAGCCTTTCGATGAAGCTCTGGAGATATTCTGATATTGAATGATCCTTTGGCGGGTTTAAAAGGTTCTTTATTGGCTTTCTTGCAGAGTTCCAGATAGTCTTCTACAGCTTCTTCAAATGAGGTGTGTAAGTCTTTTACTGTGCTTGCTTCAAAGCTGATCAGATCATCTATTTCTTCAATTTTACCAAAGAATACGTCGTCTTCTGCACTGAAATGAACACTGCCCAGAAAGCCTTTGTATTGCAGCATGCCCTTTTTCTTCATAGTTGTTCGAGTTTTTTTATGATAGGTGCTTATTGCAATTTACTTTCGATTCTTTGTTGTCGCAACTAAATTTTAGTTGCATTATGCTTTATTTCTTACATCTCCAACTGCTTAATCAATCTAAAACTCTTCTCCAATAACTCTTCCAACGTTTTTTCTTCTATTAACAATGTATTCACCTGCAACCGTAAATAGAATTTAGTGGTAACTGCATCCTGCCAGTCTGTGTCTAACGCTATGGAGCCTCCCAATAGGGGATTCGTCAGGTATTGCAGGTAAGGCATTAGCCCGGAAACAATAGAAGTGGGCTTCGCGATAGTGATGAAAGCCTTGTCAAAGTCAGGGTATCCTGTTTTTACCTGGTTAGGATGTAGGCGGCTTAATAAGCCCACCATTTTCCCGTTGTCGAATATTTTTAACCTGTTTTGTTGGGTTGAAATCTCCAGCATTATTACAGTGGTGCCGCCATATTTATAAAACACATTTCTCGGATCATCCTTTGTTCTTCCGGGGGTTAATTTTCCAGTGATTAATTTGGGATAGACAAGTGAGTCAAGGAAATCGTTTTGTGTATTTTCCCATGAGAATGAGCAATTACCAGTTAGTCCCTGATAGTTGATATCAAARGAAAACCTGTAAACAGGTTGTGCATCTGTCCCTTCCACGTATAATGCATTACTGCCGTATTTATTCAAAATGCTTTTCCACGATGACTGAAGTTCCTGCATAACATGAAATCATTTATTTCTCTAAATAACATATATTTTTTATATAAAACTTCGTGTATTTAATCATCTCAGAAAAAAAACTTCCCTCCAAACAAAATTATTTTCGCTTTATAAACTTCAAAACCCGTAACTTTGCACGATTTTTTTGTTCCCTCATACGGCAGGAAAATCAATTTGGTTTTTCATTTTCAATAGATTACACAAATGCCAAAAGACTCATCTATCAAATCTGTTCTCATTATCGGTTCTGGACCCATTATTATTGGTCAGGCTTGCGAATTTGACTATTCYGGTTCCCAGGCAGCACGTTCGCTGCGGGAAGAAGGAATTAAAGTGATATTGATTAATTCCAACCCGGCTACCATCATGACGGATCCTATGATGGCCGATAAGGTTTATTTGCTGCCACTGACCGTGGAAAGCATTGAGCAGATTCTGGAAGAAAACCAGATAGATGCCGTATTACCCACCATGGGAGGGCAAACTGCGCTGAACCTTTGTAAAGAAGTAGACGAACTGGGAATCTGGGAGAAGTTCAATGTTCGCCTGATTGGGGTAGACATTAAAGCGATCGACAAAGCAGAAGATCGTGAACAGTTCCGTCAGTGGATGATCCAACTGGGTATCCCGGTGGCACCCGCCAGAACGGCTAACTCTTTCCTTGAAGGAAAGGAATTTGCACAGGAAATAGGCTTCCCGCTGGTAATCCGTCCTTCCTTTACCCTCGGTGGTACCGGTGGAGGATTTGTACACAGCAAAGAAGACCTGGACGAAGCACTGGACCGCGGTTTGAAAGCTTCTCCTATCCACGAAGTACTGGTTGAAAAAGCAGTACTCGGATGGAAAGAATACGAACTCGAACTGTTGCGTGATAAAAATGATAACGTTGTTATCATCTGTACCGTAGAAAACCTGGACCCAATGGGTATTCACACAGGGGACTCTATCACCGTAGCTCCTGCCATGACCCTGAGCGACACCGCTTTCCAGGACATGCGTAACAAAGCAATGATGATGATGCGCGACCTCGGCAACTTCGCCGGCGGTTGTAACGTACAGTTCTCCCTGAACCCGGAAAATGAAGAACTGATTGCGATCGAGATCAACCCTCGCGTAAGCCGCTCTTCTGCACTGGCTTCTAAAGCAACCGGTTATCCGATTGCAAAAATCGCTGCTAAACTGGCGATTGGTTATACACTGGATGAACTGGAAAACCAGATCACCAGAACTACTTCCGCTTTCTTCGAACCAGCACTGGATTACGTGATCGTAAAAATGCCACGCTGGAACTTCGATAAATTTAAAGGAGCTGACGATACCCTGGGTCTGCAAATGAAATCAGTAGGAGAGGTAATGTCTATCGGACGTACTTTCCCTGAAGCGCTGCAGAAAGCCTGCCAGAGCCTCGAGAACGATGCACTCGGTCTGGGCTACTATGGTAAGTCACTCATGAAGAGCGAGCAACTGATCGAGAAATTAAAGCGTCCAACCTGGGATCGTATATTCCGTATCAAAGATGCTTTGATGGCGGGTGTATCTGTAAAACATATTCATCAGCTGACTTTCATCGATCGTTGGTTCCTGAATCAGATACAGGACATCGTGAACCTGGAAAAGCAATTGCTGGAACATGACCTGGCAAGCGTACCAGTGGAAATGCTGAAGGATGCCAAGAAAATGGGCTTCTCCGATGCACAGCTGTCTATCCTCTTCGGCGATAGTGATGAAGATGAAGTATACGCTAAACGTAAGGAACTGGGCATCACCCGTACTTTCAAAATGGTGGATACCTGCAGTGCGGAGTTTGAAGCAAAAACACCTTACTTCTATTCTACTTTCGATACCGAAAACGAAAGTATCAGAACTGATAAGAAAAAAATCATCGTACTCGGTTCCGGTCCGAATAGAATTGGACAGGGTATTGAGTTCGACTACTGCTGTACACACGGCTTACAGGCTATCCAGGATTGCGGTTATGAAGCGATCATGGTAAACTGTAACCCTGAAACAGTATCTACCGACTTCGATATGGCGGATAAGCTGTACTTCGAGCCGGTGTTCTGGGAGAACCTGTGGGAAATCATCGAGCTGGAAAAACCAGAAGGTGTGATTGTACAACTTGGAGGACAAACAGCGCTGAAACTCGCGAAAAGACTGGAACAGAAAGGAGTGAAGATTATCGGAACTTCTTTCGACAACATGGACATCGCGGAAGATCGTGGCCGTTTCTCTGATATGTTGAAAGACCTGGGTATTCCTTATCCTAAGTATGGTACTGCTTACAATACAGATGATGCCATTGAGGTAGCGAAAGAAGTAGGTTATCCGGTACTGGTGCGTCCTTCCTATGTATTAGGTGGTCAGCGTATGAGAATCGTGATCAACGAAGAAGAGCTGGAAGAATCTGTACTGAGCTTGCTGAGACACTTACCAGGTAACAAAATTTTGATTGATCACTTCCTGGATCGTTGCCAGGAGGCGGAGATAGATGGTATTTTTGATGGTACTGATTTCCATGTAATGGGTGTGATGGAACACATTGAACCAGCAGGTATCCACAGTGGCGATAGCCACGCGTTGCTGCCGGCTTTCAACCTGTCGCCGATTGAAGTAACCACCATGGAATACTATGCAGAAAAGATTGCACGCGCCTTGAACATCAAAGGCCTGATCAACATTCAGTTTGCCATTAAAGATGGTAAAGTGGCGGTGATTGAAGCTAATCCACGTGCATCCCGTACTACACCGTTTATCGCGAAAGCTTACCAGGTACCATATCTCAACATCGCTACCAAAGTGATGATTGGTGCTAATAAGCTGAAGGACTTTACCATTGAAAAGAAACTCACCGGCTTTGCTATCAAAGAACCAGTGTTCTCTTTCAACAAATTCCCTGGCGTAAACAAAGAACTGGGACCAGAAATGAAGTCGACTGGTGAAGCCATCCGCTTTATCAAAGACTTGCGTGATCCTTACTTCAGACAACTGTTTAAAGAAAAGAGCATGTATCTGAGCAAATAGTTTTTAGCTATTTGCAGCAAAATAAAAAAGCCATCGGAGCATTATGCTTCGATGGCTTTTCTTTTATGAACAGATCACTTGTTATCGCTTCTATCTAACAGCTAATTGCTAAAAGCTTATAGCTATAAAAAAACAGAGCCTGATAAAAATCAGGCTCCTTCTTTTCCCTCAAAATAACCATTAAAGACACGACTATTGAATCTGGTAAGATTCAAATAGCGTGACCGGTAATGCAGTTTACAAATAATATTATATTTAAAAGAGATGTTAACTAATCAATAACAGATGAAAATTTCAATAATTCTTTAATGATTGATTATTAATATATTAAATAGTTCGTATTAATTACTAGTTACCTGCTGTTTTTCGCAGTGGGGAGAAAGTTTTCAAGATATCATATATACATACTATTTCATGCATTTAACATTTTTAAAACACTTTGATGCAAATTAAGTGAGAGGTTCGTGATGTCATAAAAGTTAACCCCACATGCATTTTGAATCAACCTTGTTTGTTACGATGTGTTGGAAACGTATTCCTTTTTTACGCATCATTTTACCATTACTGGGCGGAATAAGTTGTCAGCTGTTGCTTCCTTTATCCCCCGTTTTCCTGTTATTATTGACAGGTATCTGTATCTCAGGTTTACTGCTGTTTCGTTTATTGCCGCTACAGTGGCGCTTTGCAATCGGTTGGCTACCGGGTGTATGGATATGCATGCTATTGTTTTGTTGTGGCGGCCTGTTATTGTATAAAGCTGATATCCGCCACCGGCAAGGATTTTTCGGACAATCGGCTACCGATTCTTCGTTGCTTTTATTGCGGGTAAATGAAGCATTACAGGAAAAGGCCCGTTCTTTTAAAACAACGGCCCGGATAATTGCGGTTTATGAACATCATCAATGGATGCCCGTAAAGGGTTATTTGCTGCTTTATTTTGCCCGGGACAGCTCATTGGCTAATATTGATTACGGAGATGAAATAGTGGTCAGGAAGCGCCCTGAAATGATTAAAAACACCGGTAATCCCGGTTCATTTGATTACCAGCAATACTGTGTAACCCAACAGCTTTATCATCAGCTTTACCTGCGCGCGGAAGATTGTTACCGGTTATCCCGCAACAGGGGGAATGTAATCAACCGGTTATTGTTGCAGGCGCAGGGGTATTGTCTTCGTAACCTGAAGCAATATATCGGCAACGGTCCGGAGGCAGGGATGGCCGAAGCATTGCTCATTGGCTATCGTCCGGATCTTGATAAAACGGTGGTGCAGGCGTATAGCAACACCGGCATTGTGCATGTTATTGCTATTTCGGGAATGCACCTGGCCTTGTTGTATGGCACGCTGCTATGGTGTTTGCAATGGTTGCCCGCAAATAAATGGGCGAACATAGGAAAGGCGGTAGTGATCCTGGCGGTGCTATGGGGTTTTGCGTTGCTTACCGGCGCATCTGCGTCTGTATTGCGCTCTGCGGTGATGTTTACAGGGATTACGATGGGGCGTTTTGTGCTGGAAAGATATAGCAGTATTTATAACACGCTGGCAGCATCTGCTACCCTGTTGTTGTGTGCAAACCCTTATCTGGCAGTGGATGCAGGGTTCCAATTGTCTTACCTGGCGGTACTCAGCATTTTACTTTTTTATCAGCCATTGTATGAGCTTTGGGAGATGAAAAGAAAGTGGGCCGATCTTATCTGGCAAATGATGGCCCTGTCTCTCGCAGCTCAGTTAATGACTACACCGGTTAGCCTGTTTTATTTTCATCAGTTCCCTAACTACTTTCTGCCTGCCAACCTGATAGCGGTTCCTTTATCTACCGTAATTATTTATGGAGAAGCTATCCTGTTGTTCCTGGCGCCTTTCCGGCTACCCGCCATATGGTTGGGAACCGGATTGAAATACGCAATTATGTATATGAATGCCTGTGTAAAATGGCTGGGAGAATTACCCTATGCATTGATCACAAATATTGATTGTACCCTGCTGCAAACCACTTGCTTGTACGTAATAATCGCCGCATTGGCAGGGTGGTGGCTACTTAGCTGGAAAACAGGCCGCTGGCTGGCGCTACTGGGTGTATGGGCGTTTCTCGCTGCCCATGCTTACAGAACCACCCGAAGAAACGTCCAATGCAAAATAATTGTTTATAACGTGGCCGGCTATACGGCAATTGATTGCATACAAGGCCGACAGGTGCAATTCGCCGGAGATGACAGTGCCTGGCAACTTCCCGTAGCAGCCACGGCACTGACGGCCGCCAGAAATGAAATAGGTGTACATCCCGGACACCTCAACAGCTTTCAGCAATATGGACACTGTATCAGCTTCCTGGGCAAACGGTTACTAATGATAGATACCGCACTGCCGGCCTATCTCCCGAAAAGAAAATTAAAAGTGAATTATATACTGATAGTGCATAACGCCTTGCAGGATATCAGGCCATTAAACACCTGGTATGAATTTGATACGCTTATTTTTGCGACCTCCAATAGTACACGCCGCATAGAAAAATGGCGCCAGGCCTGCGATACCCTGGGGTGGAAATACTATGCAATTGAAAAGGAAGGAGCTTTTGTGTATAACTTCCCGTAACAGGAAGAATGGCGGAATCAGTAATTAACAGACTATTTAATAGCTGGTTACGTCTGAAAAATGCCGTTTTTAATACCAAATGTGGGCGATAAATGGAAAAATGATTGTTACGTGTTAACTTTGCGCTTCTTTTCGGTTCCAAACCAGGGAGCCTATGTTATTAATTTCTAATGTTTTCCATTCATGCAAAAGCAAATTAAATCCGCTTTGATCTCCGTTTTCTATAAAGATAACCTGGAGAACATTGTTAAAAAGTTAGGTGAACAAGGTGTTACCATCTATTCTACCGGTGGTACGCAAAAATTTATTGAGGACCTGGGCGTGAAGTGTGTGGCAGTTGAAGACCTGACTGCTTATCCTTCTATTTTGGGTGGACGTGTTAAAACCCTGCATCCAAAAGTATTTGGTGGTATTCTCGCTCGTCGTGATAACCCGCAGGACCTGGAACAACTGAAAGAATACCAGATCCCTGAAATTGACCTGGTGATTGTAGACCTGTATCCATTCGAAGAAACAGTAAAGAGCACTACTGTTGAGCAAACCATCATCGAAAAAATTGACATCGGCGGTGTTTCTCTGATCCGCGCAGCTGGCAAAAACTATAAAGATGTAGTGATTGTTGCCTCTAAAGATCAATACGCTGACCTGGAAAAAGTATTAACAGATAACAATGGTGCTACTACCATTGAAGATCGCAGAAGCTTCGCTGCTAAAGCATTTGAAGTATGCGCTCACTATGACGTAGCCATCTCTCAATATTTCCTCAACAACGAACCTGGTGTTAACTTCCAGCTCTCTGTTCCGCAGGGACAGGTAAACCGTTATGGAGAAAACCCACACCAGCGCGGCGTTTTCTACGGCAACCTGGATGAAGTATTCAACAAATTGCACGGTAAGGAATTGTCCTTCAACAACCTGGTAGACGTAGACGCTGCCTGCCAGCTGATCCAGGAGTTTGAAGCCACTACCTTCGCCGTTATCAAGCATACCAACGTTTGCGGTATTGCCTCCCGTAATACCCTGAAAGAAGCCTGGGACGCAGCTTTGGCTGGTGACAAGGAAAGTGCTTTCGGCGGTGTACTGGTAACCAACAAGGTAATCGATAAAACTACCGCTGAATCTATCAGCGAAATTTTCTTCGAAATCCTCATTGCACCTGGATTTGACGCAGATGCACTCACCGTACTGCAAGCGAAAAAGAACCGCATTTTACTGGAACAAAAACAACCAGTGAAAAGCAAATACATGTTCAAAAATGTATTGAACGGTGTATTGCTGCAAGACAGCGATAACGGCAACTACAAAGAATGGAATGAAGTAGGCGCCCGTCCGGCTACACCAGCAGAGAAATCTGACCTGGAGTTTGCCAACATCGTTTGCAAACACCTGAAATCTAACGCCATTGCACTGGTAAAAGACAAACAACTGATCGGTAAAGGTTGCGGACAAACCTCCCGTATCGATGCTTTACGTCATGCTATCGAAAAAGCAGGACAGTTTAGCTTTGACCTGAAAGGCGCTGTGATGGCATCTGATGCTTTCTTCCCATTCAACGACTGTGTAAGCATTGCTCATGAAAACGGTATCAACGCCGTAATCCAGCCAGGTGGTTCCGTAAGAGATAATGACTCCGTAGAGTTCTGCAAAGAACATGATATGGTGATGGTGATGACGGGTATGAGACATTTCAGACACTAATAGTTACTACTAATAGAGATAATGCAGAAAGCGCCGGAATTTTTCTGGCGCTTTCTGCATTAAAACCATCTGATATTCGAAAAAAAACAATAGTATTGTCAGCTTGTAAATCAATATAATTCTAAAAGCTACGCCCCCGTGGTGCATAGCTGTTCCAGATGTCTTTTATTCAACAAAATATCATGCAGGATGCGGATGATGCAGATTTGATCCGGGAGTATAAAACTACCGGCAAACTGGATTTTCTTGCAGCACTTTACCAGCGTTATATGAGCCTGGTATATGGGGTATGCCTGAAATATTTTGATGAAGAAGCCAGTAAGGACGCGGTAATGCAGATCTTTGAGGAACTGATCGGCAAACTGAAACAGCATGAAGTCCAGAATTTTAAAAGCTGGCTCCACGTATTGACCCGCAACCACTGTTTAATGAAGCTGCGGGCCATGAAAAATAAGGAATCACGACAAGTATCAATAGATGATCACCCCGTTGTGGAAAACGAGGAATTAGGGCATCATGAAAACGGAATGACGCTGGAAGACAATCTCCAGAGTATGGAGAAATGTCTGGAAACCTTACCAGAAGAACAAAAACGTAGTGTTGACCTGTTTTATCTGCAGGAAAAAAGCTACCGGGAAGTCAGCGTTATTACCGGATATGACATGAGCAAGGTTAAAAGCTACATCCAGAACGGAAAGCGGAACCTGAAAATATGTATGGAGAAACAAGATGTCTGATAAGCGACCACATATAAAACCGGAAGCCCTCGCCGGCCTCATCCGCCAGTACCTGGCCGGAGAGCTGGACGATAAGGCGATGCACGACCTGGAACGCCAGGCCCTGGACGATCCGTTCCTGGCCGACGCGTTGGAAGGGTATGCAACGCATGCTCCGGAGCAACAGACACACCAGGCAGACCTGGTTTCCCGGTTGGAAGCACGCGTGGCACCCAAAGAAAGCAAGGTGCGTGTGCTGTATTATCGCTGGGCCGCGGCAGCTGCGATCTTATTATTGATGTTTTCTGCCGGTTGGTTCCTCTGGGAACAACAACGGCCTGCACCGATCGCAGGTGTAACTCCTTCGACGGCCACACCCGTACCCGATTCCCAACCACAGGGCGAAAGTACAGTCGTACCACCTGTAGTACCGGCTCCGCCAGCACTGGCCAGCGCCGATCAACACGCTAAAAACGTAATTCCACCCCCTCCGGCAGCCGAACCATCGGTTAAAGTGGATCGCCGGACAATTTCCGCTGCAGATGAGCCCGCGCCAACTCCAGCACCAGCTGCAGCTCCTGTACCTGAGGCCAGAGCTTATAGCCCGGTACCGGCAATTGCTGATAAGTTTGTGGAAAAAGCGCCTGTAACAGCAACTGAAAAGAAAGGACAACTGGAAGAGCACCATAATTATTTTATGCCTCCAGCGGATGCAAAGAAGGATAATCAGGCTTTCTCTGCCAACTTCGATAGCAATAAAAGTTTAAGTGAAGTAGTAATAACTGGCTATAGTACCCAGCGGAAAAAATCTGTTACCGGATCATCATCTATTGTGATTCGTGGAATGAGCACTATTCAGCGCGACAGCGCCAGCAGTGTAGAACGAGCTTTACAGGGAAAAGTGGCAGGTGTACAGGTTACCAATGAAGGAAATACAGATGATGAAGTTACCTATCATGCACCTGCTCCAATAGTAGGAGAAACGGCCTATGACAACTATCTCCGGACCAAAACAGTTAATCCGGATAATAAATACAATGGCACTGTACGTGTATCCTTTACCGTTATGCCGGATGGGTCTCTGCAGGACTTTAAGATTCTCCGTCACCTGAATGATGCCTGTGATGCAGAAGCCATCAGGGTGATCAAAGAAGGACCGGCATGGGCGCCTGCTTCAGACAGAAAACCTGCCAAAGTAAAAGTAAGAGTGAGATTTACGGTGGAAAAAGAGTAAGACTTACTTATTCCGTTCTTTCCATTGCTGGTTAAAGGATTTGGCAGCAAATACGGGTAACTCCCGGTTGTCGCCCCAGCCCTTGGCAAAGAATCGTTTTAGCAGAAAGTTTTTCATTTTACCGCTGGCCATATTCATCATCTTACGACTGCCACAGCCCTGCTTCCATACAAACCAGGCAAATTTTTCACCACCGGAGGTATAGTTTTCTTCCACCGCTTTTTGCCGGTTATGCAGTAACAATTCGTGGAGATTAATGCGCACCGGGCATACCTCGGTACAGTTGCCGCAAAGAGAAGAGGCAAAACTCAAATGCATATACGAATCCATGCCCTTCAGATGTGGCGTAATCACAGAGCCGATTGGACCGCTGTAAGTAGCTGCGTATGTGTGGCCGCCAATGTTTTTGTAAACGGGGCAGGCATTGAGGCAGGAACCGCAACGAATGCAGTACAGGCTTTCGCGGGCAGTGGTATCCTGGAGGATATTGGTACGGCCGTTGTCCATCAGGATTACATACATCTCTTCCGGACCATCTGTTTCTCCTTCCTGGCGTGGGCCGCTAAAAATGCTGTTGTAGGCAGTTACCTGCTGACCAGTGCCGTAAGTAGCTAACAAAGGCCAGAATAGCGCCAGGTCTGCAATAGAAGGTAATACTTTTTCTATCCCTACCAGTACAATATGCGTTTTAGGAAATGCAGTAGTTAAGCGGGCATTCCCTTCATTCTCTGTTACCGCTATCGATCCGGTATCGGCCAGGATGAAGTTGGCGCCAGTAATGCCTATTTCTGCTTCCAGGTACTTATGACGTAATTTTTCGCGGGCTACGAGGGTGAGTTGTTCTGGTGTAAGACCCGGATCTGTACCCAGTTTTTCGGCAAATAAGCGGGCTACATCTTCCTTGCTTTTGTGCATGGCCGGTGTAACAATATGATAAGGCGGTTCCCCGTCCAGTTGTTGTATATATTCTCCCAGGTCAGTTTCTACACATTCAATGCCATTACTTTCCATGAAGGCGTTGAGGTGTACTTCTTCTGTGGCCATGGACTTGCTTTTCACAATGCTTTTACATTGTTTGGCCTGGCAGATGGCCAGTATTTCCTGTTGTACCTGTTCTGCCGTTTCTGCCCAGATTACTTTACCACCGCGGCGGGTAAAGTTTTGCTCGAATTCTTCCAGCAGGTTATCCAGGTGCTCAATAGCTCTCCACTTAATATTTTTGGCGCGTTCTCTCGCGCCGGCGAGATCGGAAAACTGGTGCTTTCCGGCTTTTACAGCCGTATTGTATTTACCTATGTTGAAATTGATCGTCTGCCGGTGTCCCAGGTCAGCCGCCTTTTTTTCACTTTCTTCCAGAAAAGTAGATGCTATTTGATGCATAAGTAAGCAGTGTTCCTAATTAAAGATAGTTAAATCCAAAAACGATTTACTTGTATTCCCCTGCAATTTTATCCAGCACTTCATAAAATTCCGTGCCGTATTTTCTGATCAAAGCATCTTTGAGGAAACGATATACGGGTACCTGCAAGGTTTTACCGTTTTTACAGGCAGGCTTACAAACGTCCCAGCGGTCGTAGTTTACTGCTTCGAATGTTTCGTATTTCTTAATCCGGATAGGGTAAAGATGGCAGGAGATGGGCTTTTTGAAATCCACTATACCATCGTTATAGGCTTTTTCAATGCCGCAGCCTACAATACCATGAGCATCTATGGTGGCATAGGCGCAAATGCCTTTGTTCACAATAGGTGTTACATAACCATATTCATCATCTATGGTATTGGTGCCGGTGCGTTCAATTTCCTGTATGCCTTCTTCCCGCAGGTATGATTTGATTTGCGGATAAATTTTCTTCAGGGTTTTTACTTCTGCTTTTTCGAGCGGAGCGCCGCAATCGCCGGCAACGCAACAGGCGCCTTTGCAGGCAGAGAGGTTGCATACAAACTGCTCTTCAATTATTTCGTCACTTATGTATTTGTCGTCAATGATAATCATCGGGAAACGGTCTTATGCCTGATACAGACAATCTTAATAAGACCACAAAGTTACGGCATTACCAGCTTATCTCCAGCGGAGGGTTTCCACCATATGCCACATATCCTGTTCCAGGAACTTGTATACGGGAGCGAGGGAGTCGGCATTGGGGGTGGCGTCAAAGTAAAGGGCGCCACGGAGAAAATGCTGAACGGAGTCAGTAGCGAAGAACTGTTTGGAAGAAGCAGCATTACCGCCTACTTCGTAAAAGGTGCCATTCACGTTGTTGGGCGTGTGGATCACGTTTTCATCGATGTATTCGGCTTTATAGGTATGCTTATAAGTCATTTTGAAAGCGTCGTCCACCAGTTTACGGTAGGTATTATTGCCGGGGCCGATGATTTTGTAGCTCATATAAATTTTCCCGTTCATGGTAGGGAAGTCTATGTTGATCCAGTAAGGGTTTTCTGGCGCAGCGCCGAAAAAGGAAGTATCCTTTACGATATTGGCATAGGCCGGATATTCGAATGTATAAGGATATTCCGGCATATCGAATTTGCGATAAGATCTTTCCGGGAATTTGATATTGAAATAGCCTCTGGGCTTGGGAGTAGGTACGTTTTCACAGGCTGCCAGCAATAACGTCAGCAGGGAAATGATGGCGAGGGCCTTTCCTTTTAAATGTGGCATTTTTCGGTTATTTAACAGGCGTTATACTTTATCAGCGGCGTCCGGCCTGATGGTTACCTGTACTTTCTGGATGCGCATTTTATTGACTTCCAGTACAGTAAAATCATAGTTATTGTAGTTAATAACGCTGTTTTCTTCCGGAAATTTTCCGGCCAGTTCCAGGATGAGACCACCAAGGGAGTCGCTTTCGCCTTTTACGGTTTCAAAGGCTTCGGGAGGGATGTTCATGATCCGGCAAACGTCATTCAGCATGGTTTTGCCTTCAAATACATAGGTGAAGTTGTCTACTTTATTATAGTTGAATTCTTCTTCATCAAATTCATCTTTGATATCGCCGATTACTTCTTCCATGATGTCCTCCAGGGTAACGATACCGGAGGTACCGCCAAATTCGTCTACCACTACGGCAAAGTGCATGCGGCGGCTTTGGAATTCGGAGAGGAGATCTTCAATGAGTTTATGGCCATGTACAAAGAAAGGCTGCCGCATTACCTCGTGCCAGTCGAAAGATTCGCTTTTATCGAGATGGGGCAGGAGGTCTTTGGTATGGACAACGCCTACTATATTATCCAGGTTGTCTTTGTATACGGGGAGCCGGGAGTAGTGAAGATCGGCTACTCTTTTAACGATGTCGCCAAAGGAGCTGTCGTATTCTACGCCATTCACATCGAGGCGGCCGCGCATAATTTGTTTAACGGTGATGTTGCCAAATTTGAGGATGCCTTTGAGGATATTTTTTTCTTCCTGGGAGGCGGTAGGGTCTACGCTCATTTCGATGGCTTCATCGATTTCCTGGTAGTTGACAGGGCCACTGCCGCGGTGAAACAGGCGGGCTTCAATGCTGCCGCTGAGGCTCACGAAGAAGTCGCTCACAGGTTCCATGGTGGCATGTACCAGGCTTACAAACCAGGCGAAGTAGGTAGCAAAGCGGATATTGTTTTGGGCGGCCCATACCCGTGGGAGTATCTGGCCGAAGAACAGTAAAATGAGGCAAATAGCGGAAATACGCACCACCAGGGATACTACCGGCAATGTTTGCAGGTCTTCCATTTGGGTAACGAGGTAGTTGGTGATCATGATGAAGGCGATCGTCAACAGGATTCCGGCTATTTGTAAGGAAGCCAGGAGTGATTTTGGCTTTTCCAGTAGTTTGGTAATGAGTTTACCGGAGGCATTTTGCCGGGTTTTAAGCACGTTCAGGTCCTTATAGTTTAAGGAAAAGAAAGCTACTTCTGCCCCGGATACGATGAAAGTAAGCAGCAGCAGTACAAATATAACCAGCAGGAACACCACCACGTTAGGGGTGCCAATGGGAGTGCTGGCTTGTAAAAAATAGGATACGTTGCTTGCCGAAAGGATGCCCAAGATGTTCAACTTTGATGTAAATAATCAAAAAATAAGGGGAAAGAAATTCATGGAATTACTTTCCCTGCACGCAAATATAAGTAATGTCCCTATACGGGATTACGTGCGTACGAAACTTAATATTTTTTTGCAACTAGAACGGCAGATCGTCTGCTGGTTCATTCAATGAAGGGGGGATTTCCATTCCGGGGAAACTTTCTCCACTGCCTGAGCCTGTACTGCTATGGTGAGGTATGGGGTGATCTTGGCTATTGAGGTCCATGCGTTTATCCAGCATAACCAGGTTGTCTCCTACAACTTCAGTGGCAAATTTTTTATTGCCTTCTTTGTCTTCCCAGCTGCGGGTGCGTAAACGGCCTTCAATATAAACAAGACTGCCTTTGTGCAGGTATTTCTGCGCGAGTTCGGCCAATCCCCGCCAAAGCACCACCGTATGCCACTCTGTTTGTGAAATGAGCTTGCCGGCTMTGTCTTTGAACGTTTCAGTAGTTGCCAGTGAAAATTTGGCCACTGCGATATTTCCTTCCAGAAACTGTACATCCGGATCTCTGCCCAAATTGCCTATCAGGATTACTTTATTAACACCTCTCATAGTTGTAGGTTTTTTTAGTCTATTGTTAAAAAGTTCTTCTTTTAATAAATAAACAACCTTCTTAAAGTTAATATTTTTTTCCAATCGATAGGGAAAAATTTCTTACTGGCAGCCGATTGAGGCGGATTTTATCATTAGCAACTATTACTGAAGTGGCTTAGCGCTTAATGTATATTTTTAATCTCTATGCGTGTTACCTAAAATAATTGTAAGTGATTGCTTTCCAGGAAGGTGGTAATTGTTTTCGGGAAAGCGTAGTTATTCAGGCTGTTTCTCGCTACCAGCGTGTATCCCGGCAGGTCGGGTTTTTTCTTCACGATGATACTAATGAATTGGCTATGAATGGTTTGATGTGTCAGCTGTTGTTTAAAGGGAGCTGACACGCGGTCTATTTTAATAGCGATGTTGCCAAAGTACTGTTGAAAAGCTTCGGATGACTGAATGGCGGTGATATCGGAGGGTGTTGGTGTTTCTATCAGCAGAAATTCGTGCAGGTTCTGCCAGATATCGCTGTCTGTTCTTTTCCGGATGAAGAGTTGGTCTTTGTAATGGACCAGCAGGTAGTTGAAATACCTTTTTTTGATCTGTAGTTTTTTAGTTTTTACCGGGAGAAGGGGAATGAGTTGTTGGTGATAAGCTACACATTTTTTCCGGAGGGGGCAGTCGTCGCACAGGGGTTGCTGTGGTTTGCACACCACAGCGCCGAAGTCCATGATACTCTGATTGTATTCAGCAGAAGCGCCTGTAGGCAGGAGTTCCTGGGCAAGGGTATCGAATTGTTTTTTGCCGGCGGTGCTGTCAATTGGGGTATCGATGCCAAAGAAGCGGGAGAGGACGCGGAATACGTTGCCATCCAGCACGGCGTAGGGCAGGTTGAAGGCAAAGGAGGCGATGGCGGCGGCGGTGTAAGGGCCGATGCCTTTCAATGCTTTGATCTGTTCGTACTGGTCCGGGAACTTACCGTGATAGGTGTTGGTAATTTCGCGGGCGGCGGCCAGCATATTTTTACAGCGGGCGTAATAGCCGAGTCCCTGCCATAAACGGAACACTTCCTCTTCGGGTGCGGCGGCCAGTTTAGTGACGTCGGGGTAGTGTTGAATGAAGCGCTCATAGTATGGCCAGCCTTGCTCCACGCGGGTTTGCTGGAGAATGATTTCAGACAGCCAGATGCGGTATGGATTTTTTTCACCCTTCCAGGGCATGTTGCGGGTATTCATCTCCCGGTTCCAGTCCAGTAATTTTTCGGTAAAAAAATGTCGGGGTGATATCATTTATATATTATTTTAATAAAATTATTTAGTATATTGATATGGCAAAAGCTGTACAAAACCCTATAAGGTACAACAGATACCCATTTCCGGGCCTGCAAATAAATATAATTTATCGCCAATACCAGTTATAAGAAAAAATGATAAAATTTATTTGCTTAAAATTCAGCAATTAGAATTTTTAAATTAACTTTGAGAGTAAAGTAATCCTCTCGCTTTCATATGAGAAAAGCTGATTTAATTAACAACATTGCTGAAAAAACCGGCATCCCCAAAGTCGATGTGTTAGTCACACTCGAGGCTATGTTCAAAGAGGTAAAAGAAGCACTTGCAAACGGAGAACACATTTATATCCGTGGGTTTGGTTCTTTTATCACTAAGAAAAGAGCAGCCAAGATTGGGCGTAACATCAAGAAGAACGTAGCTGTGGAGATCCCTGAGCACTTTATTCCGGCATTTAAACCTTCGAAAGAATTTGTTGCTGAGGTAAAGAAGCTTAAAAGTTCTTAATTTTGCAGCCTAATATTTTAGGCGATGCAAAAAACACAAGTTCTTCTGGTGGGTGCTGCGGTAGCACTATTGGTGATATTATTCGCCTTTGGCCGTACTGTGCCCCGGTCAGAAAAGAAACCTATGTCATCTGGCGCCCCTATGCAGGGCGGACAGGAGGTGGAACCTATTGCCTTCTCTGAACTGCTCACCACAGCCAAAGGAAAAATTCCTGCTGAGAAACTTTTACAGGTTAATACAATTGAAACAAATGTTATTCGTGGAGATGTAAAACTCCAGAAGATAGCCGCGTACCAGCAATTGTACAACACCTGGGACAGCCTCAACCAGCTGCCCGTAGCCGCATATTATCTTGGCGAAGCCGCTAAGTTGGAAAATTCCGAAAAAAGCCTCACCTTTGCAGCCAATTTATTTTTAGCCCACTTGCAACACGCAGAAGATCCGCGTATTGCGAAATGGGAAGCCCAGCAAGCAATTACCTTGTTTGACCAGGCAATACAATTGAACCCAGCAAACGACACACTGAAAATATCGCAGGCCATGGTGTACATGAACACCGGCGAACCGATGACAGGCGTGGCCAAGCTGAGAGAAGTAGTGGCTGAACACCCTGATAATATAGATGCACAGGTTACTTTAGCGAACCTCGCTATTACATCAGGTCAGTACGATAAAGCTATCGAAAGACTGGAAGGCGTTGCGAAGAAACACCCGGATAATGCGAAAGTATTATTTGTGCTGGCAGAATCGTACCGGAGCAAAGGAGATAAAAAGAAAGCAATTGAACTGTTTGAGAAAAGTAAACAACTCATGAGCGATCCGGAACTGAAGAAAGAGGTAGATAGCTACATTAAAAGTATTCAATAATATTATTTTTCAATCATTTAAAAACGTATCAGCGTATGCCTTGCGGTAAGAAAAGAAAAAGACATAAAATTGCCACTCACAAGCGTAAAAAAAGACTGAGAAAGAACCGGCATAAAAGTAAGAAGAAATAATTACTCCAGTTTCCCGCCATTTATACTAACATGGTATTCTCCCGGCGCGGTGGTCGGATAAAAATTTTCATATATCCTGCATGATTCTAGCATTTACTTCTTAAATTGCTATAGTCATGCAGGTTGTTTCCATAGATCCCGCAATTGAATTCTCCGGACATTACCTGCAGTGATCGCTGAACCCTTAAGCAATCCATTCATCACACTACGTGAAGAAATACGCTAACTTTATGGTGAGCTATTGTTTTGGTATGCAGTAAGCTGTTCTTACTTAATAGCCGTGTGCATAGCATAAAGGTGAAGTTTTAAAGGTTAAAATTTTGGACGCTTGAATAAGGAACTTATTATAAATGCGGCTCCTACAGGGGTGGAAATTGCGTTACTGGAAGATAAGAAGCTGGTGGAATTGCATCACGAAAGTGGCAATCCTAACTTCTCAGTAGGCGATTTGTACCTGGGCAAGGTTAAAAAGCTGATACCCGGCTTAAATGCTGCATTTGTGGACGTTGGCTTCGAAAAAGATGCCTTCTTACATTACACGGATCTAAGCCCCTATATCCGCTCTATTCTTAAATTTACTGCAATGGCCATCAGCGATAAAACGCCCGAAGGCTTTGATTTCACTAAGTTTAAAAATGAACCGGAAATAGTTAAGACCGGTAAAATTACAGACGTACTCGGAGGAAAACCTAATATCCTCGTACAAATTCTCAAAGAACCCATTTCTTCTAAAGGCCCCCGCCTTAGCTGCGAAATCTCTTTACCCGGAAGGTTTATAGTGTTAACACCCTTTAATGATATTGTTGCGGTTTCTAAAAAAATCCACTCCTCCGAAGAAAGAAAAAGATTGCAGAAAATCGTGGAAGCTATCAAAACGCCCAACTTTGGCGTTATTGTACGCACCGCCGCAGAAGGAAAGAAAACTGCAGAATTACACGAAGATCTGACTACCCTCGTTCAAACCTGGAAAAATATCCAGGCGAATCTCAGCAGTGGCGTTGCCCCGCAAAAGATCCTGAGCGAACAAACCAAAACGGCCAGTATCCTCCGTGATCTGCTTAATGAGAGCTTTAACCGTATAGTCGTTAACGATAAAAATATATATACAGACACCAAAACGTATATCCAAAAGATTGCGCCCGAAAAGTCTGATATCGTTAACTACTACAATAACGGATCTCCCATCTTCGATAACTTCGGCATCACCCGTCAGGTAAAGGCTTCTTTCGGTAAAACCGTGAACCTCGACAGCGGCGTATACCTCATTATTGAAGCCACTGAAGCGCTGCACGTGATAGACGTGAACAGCGGATATAAAAGCTCCAGCAACAACCAGGAACAAAATGCCCTCGCATCCAACCTGGAAGCAGCAGCTGAAATTGCCCGCCAGCTCCGCCTGCGCGATCTGGGCGGTATCATTATCATTGATTTCATTGATATGAAACTGCCGGAAAACAAAAAAGCCATATTCGAAGCCATGGAGAAATTTATGGCCCAGGATAGAGCAAAACATACCATCTTACCAATATCGAAGTTTGGCCTCATGCAAATTACCCGCCAACGGGTAAAACCAGAGATCACCATCTCCGTAGCGGAAGATTGCCCTACTTGCCGGGGAACAGGCAAAATCGGCGCTTCCATGCTGATTCTGGAAGACATCGAAAAGAACCTGCAATACCTGCTGAATCATCAGCACAAAGGATTGACCATCCGCACACATCCTATACTGTATGCTTACCTTACCAAAGGATTCCTGGTATCCAAACAATGGAAGTGGTACTTCCAGTATAAAAAATGGATCAAATTAAGAGCTGACTCCAACTACCATCTTACTGAATATCGTTTCTTCGACGCCAATGATGAAGAAATTAAGTTATAAAAGAAAAAGGCCTCCGCATCAACGGGGGCCTTTTTCTTTATAATCACTAGAACCGATAATCGTCTCGCGCCGGACTGAAACTGTCTATGATTTTGCAATTTGTCAGCGCACGGCCGCCATGCGGCGTATTGGGCGGAATCACCAGGGTATCAAATTGCTCCAACACGTATTTTCTTCCATCCAGAAACATTTCAAAACTCCCCTCCGCCACATAAGTGATCTGCTCATGCGGATGCTCATGAATAGGCGATTCCGAGCCAGCAATGATCTCCCAGAAAGCCAGGGTACTTTTACTACCATGCACAAAACGGCCATAGTGGCCGGCAATCGTATTTTTTACCGGAATTTCATCTAAAGACGCAGGTTTGGTCATATTATAAGGTTTTGACTTTAAATATAGCAGATTTAATAATGAAGAGAAAACAACATTTTACTAAAAGCTAACAGTTGCTAATGCTATATATTTCATACATTTACGCCATAAATACCCTTATAATCCCAATTGTAATTGTCATGTTTGTTTAAGCAAATAAATACCTCTATTACGCATATGACTATACGTTTTTATTCCTTACTCGCCTTACTGTCGCTGATCATCTTCGCTGCCTGTCAGCAACAAAGTGGCTCCCGCAAGAAAACAAAGGCAAGAGATACCTCTCACTATACCAAACAGGCGTATATTGAACAGACTATCGACAGCAACTTTGTGAATCAGTTCCTGCAATCCCACAAAGCTTATGATGCGTACGATGAATATATCCTCAACTTCTATCGCAAACGCGACTTTCACTACGCCTGGATTAATAAAGACGGGCTTACCGAGCAGGCCAGCAACTTTATTAATATGATGAAGAACGATGCCGCCTATGGTATCAAAGACAGCAGTCTGATGACTCCTGACCTGCAACAACTCACAGATACCCTGCTGGTAAGTGATGTAGGCCTCAAACCTGGAGATCCGGTGATTCCCCGCGTGGAAATGCTGCTCACTTCCCAATTCTTCGCCTATGGTAATAAAGTATGGGGTGGCTTAACCGCCGATTCTGCCAAAGACCTGGAATGGTTTATTCCCCGCAAGAAAATAGATATGGAAAGCCTGCTGGACTCTATGGTAGGGAAAAAGAATAATGCTTTTGAAGATGATGAGCCAGTCAACCACCAGTACATCCTGCTACGGCAACAGCTGAAGAAGTTTGCCAAACTGGAAGCTGGTAGCAAATGGGATTCTATCCGCACTACGCAAAAGAGTTTCAAAAAAGGCGATTCTTCTGCTGTGATTGCGGAAGTAAAATACCGCCTGGAAGCCTTTGGCGACCTTCCCGGAACAGATAGCAGCAAACGCTTTACCGCTGCACTGGATACCGCCGTTCGTAATTTTCAGAACAGGATGGGCATCAAAGAAGATGGTACTATCAACAAAAATGTATTAGACGCCCTTAATACGCCACTGCAGGACCGTATTAAGAAAATACTGCTGAATATGGAACGCCTCCGCTGGGTACCCATAGAGCCTACTACAGACTACATTCTTGTAAATATCCCGCAGTTTAAAATGCATGTTTACGATAAAGGGAAACTGGCCTGGAGCTGCAATGTGGTAGTCGGAAAGCCCGGTGCCAGCACGGTCATATTCACCAAAGAGCTGCGTTATATTGTATTCAGTCCTTATTGGAATGTACCTCCGGGGATATTGGCGAAAGAAGTATTACCCGGCCTGAAACGTAGTGGTAACGGCTATCTGGCCAGACAAAACATGGAAATTGTAGGCGCCAGCGGAAAAACCATCTCTCCTGGGTCTATTAATTTCAGCAAATATTCCGGCGGTAATTTCCCGTATGTAGTAAGACAAAAACCTGGTGGAAAGAACTCATTAGGCAAAGTGAAATTCCTGTTCCCCAACGAATACAATATTTATTTACATGATACGCCTGCCCGCTACCTGTTTGGTGAAAACAAACGCTCTTTCAGCCACGGTTGTATCAGGGTAGCAGAGCCTAAGCATCTGGCGCAATGGCTGCTCCGTGATGATGCCAGCTGGACAGAACAGAAAATTGATGATGCGATGAACGCCGGCAAAGAAAAGTATATTACAATAAAAGATAAGGTGCCGGTATTTATTGTGTATTTCACTGCTTTTGTAGATAGCAATGGCCAATTGAATTTCAGGGACGACGTGTATGGACACGATGCTAAACTGGCTACTTCCCTGTTTGGAAAATAGCAGAAAGCAGAAAGCAAAAAGCTATTGTAGCGGGTAACCATGGCGGATATTAATACGCTTTGATCATTCGCTACAATAGCTTTTTGCTTTCTGCTTTTTGCTTTCTGCTCCTTAATCAGGCGCCTACGGCAATCACAGAAATCTCCACATCTACGCCTTTAGGCAACGCCGCTACCTGAACGGTTTCTCTGGCGGGGAAATCGCTGGTAAAATAGCTACCATATACTTCATTCACCTGAGGGAATGTTTTCATATCTGTTAAAAAGATAGTGGTTTTCACTACCTGCTGAAAGCTCATACCAGCTTCCTGCAAAATGGCCTGCAGGTTTTTCATTACCTGGTGTGTTTCATCTACAATACCGGATTTAATCAATTCGCCGGAAGCGGGGTCCAGGGCTATCTGACCGGATACGTAGAGGGTATTGCCAGCTTTCACAGACTGGTTATAAGGCCCAATAGGAGCGGGCGCATTAGTAGTATTAATGATTTGCTTTTCCATGTAAACGAAAGTAAATAATAATTGAGAACGCACCATCCTTACGAGGCCGGATGTGTTATAATTAATGATTCTTTATTAGGTTTGCCGAAATTTAACGCATGAATATCCTGGTAATAGCAGATGCGCAACGGTACGAAGAATTGCAGCAAAAGGGATTGGGCACGCATCACGACATACAATGGAAAACAAGCCTGGAAGAGGTTTTGTCGCTCAAAGTTTTTGATGTAGTGCTGGATCTTATTTTCGATGATCGGCCGGACCATGCCCTGGTATATGCAAAGAATCCGGGGATACCGGTGTTGGCGGGAATGGTGAAAACCTCCCTGTCCGGCATCATGAACCAGTTTGCGTTTGAGCAGGGATTTAATATCATGGGTTGTAATTTTTTACCGGGCTTTGTGAATGTACCGGTAATGGAAGTAACGGTGATGGATGAAGGACAAAAGGAAACATTGGACCAGGTGATGTACAAGCTCGGCTGGGAATATGCGCTGGTAGCGGATGTGGTGGGCATGGTTACTCCCCGGGTAGTGTGCATGATTATCAATGAAGCTTACCTGACCGCAGAGGAAGGAACCGCTTCTCCCGAAGATATTGATACCTCTATGCGTTTAGGTACCAATTATCCGTATGGTCCTTTTGAATGGAGTGAACGAATAGGCATTTTGCATGTATATGAGGTATTAAAGGCCGTACACGATGCCACCGGAGATGACCGTTACGAAGTAGCCGCCTCATTGCAAACCGCCTACGAAGCAATTTAATTTATGACATGGCATTAATACTGAATATAGATACCGCAACAACTACCGGCTCAGTGAGCCTTTCCCGCGATGGGCAAGTGATGCAAACGTTGGTGAATGAAAAGCAATCCGATCATGCGGCCACCATGACGTTGTTTGTGCAGCAGATATTGAAAGAGCAGGGCATTTCGCATCAGGAGCTGGATGCTATTGCAGTGAGCGCAGGGCCGGGTTCCTATACCGGGTTAAGGGTAGGAGTGGCTACAGCAAAGGGTTTGTGCTATGCCTGGCAAAAGCCGCTGCTAGCTATTTCCACACTGCAGATGATGGCGCAAGGGTTGGTATCCACTGTGAATGATGAAAATGCGTGGTACTGTCCAATGCTGGATGCACGCAGACAGGAAGTGTTTATGGGCCTGTATGATGCCCGTTTGCAGGAGATAATGCCGCCACAGGCCATGATTCTGGAGCCTTCTTCCCTGGAGGCGCAGCTGGCAGAAAAGAAAATTTACTTCTTTGGTGATGGTAGTCCTAAATGGCAACTGATGTTATCTTCACCTAAAAATGCTATTTTTGCAGAATATGTTATAAGTGCAGCGCATATGGCACCACTTTCAGCGCAGGCATTCGATAAAAAGCTGTTCGTTGATCTGGCTTATTTCAGTCCATTTTACCTCAAGCCGTTCTATTCTCCACAAAAACCCTGATGCATATCCTGTTTTTGTCATGGAACTGTCAAATTACATCTAATTTGCAAGTATCCACCGGTTATATATGATAAAATAAGGTATGGAAATTTTTTTTATTGTGACAGATATTATATTTTTGTGTAAATCGATTACCGCATTTGTTGTCTAACTATTTGCGAGTACTGTCCGTTGATCCCTTTCATTTCATCATTTTTTTAAAACTATTATGCGATGGAAAAAACATTATTAACTACCTCTTCTAATACTCTTATTATTTCTAGAGGTACCAATGAAAAAGACCAGATCAAATTGGATTACATTGCCGTCAAGAAGGCTGCTATGGTTTTACGTGCTATCAACCATAAGCTGCGCCAACAGATGATTAAGCTGTTGGAGGATCACAAGAAAATGACTGTGACAGAGATTTATGTGAAATTGCGTCTGGAACAATCGGTAGCATCGCAACATCTCGCCATTTTAAGGCGCGCAGGCATTGTAATTACAGAACGAGATGGTAAATTTATTCATTACACCATCAACAAGCAACGTATTGCTGAAGTAGCAAAGTTTGTAGAAGAACTTGTTGGTTAAAAGTATTGAACCGTATATTACGGAAGAAATTATATAAGAAAGTAGCCATAACGGCTACTTTTTTATTTTGGTATAGATTTTATCCATAGCTACAGCTCACCAGAAGTTGTAAATTTGTAAAAATCAAAAACCATGTACGTAAAGCAATTGTACACCAACTGTTTGTCGGAAGCGGCTTACTTCATAGCATCTGAAGGAGTGGCAGTAGTGATAGATCCATTACGTGATATAGACGTTTATCTTGATCTGGCAAAAGAACAGAACGCAACCATTAAATACATTTTTGAAACGCATTTCCACGCGGATTTTGTTTCAGGACACCTCGAACTCGCTGCAGTAACCGGCGCCAGCATCGTTTACGGCCCGGACGCTATCACCAACTTTGAGACGTATGTAGCAAAAGACAACGAAGTATTCCAGATCGGCGCAGTAACTATGAAAGTATTGCACACCCCTGGCCATACTGTAGAATCGTCTTGCTACCTGCTGAATGATGAGAAGGGATTACCATATGCGGTATTTACCGGAGATACATTATTCGTTGGTGATGTTGGTCGCCCGGATCTTTTCAGCGGTGACTTAACCAAAGAAGAGCTGGCAGGATACCTGTTTGACTCCCTCAACAACAAAATCAAAACACTGCCTGACCAGGTGATTGTTTACCCGGCACATGGCCCTGGATCTGCCTGCGGCAAAAATCTGGGTCCAAATACCTTCAGCACCATCGGTGATGAAAAAGCCACTAACTACGCACTGCTGGCTACAGAAAAAGACAAATTCATCGAGGAAGTAACCAGTGGTTTATCTACACCACCATCTTACTTCCCGATTAATGCCAAAATAAACAAAGAAGGCTACGATGCCCTGAAAGCCGTGATGGAAAAGGCTATGCAACCGCTTTCTCCGGCTGACTTTAAAGCCAAAGGGAAAGCAGGAGCATTGATCCTGGATACCCGTCCGGCTACTGAATTTGGCAACGGTTTCGTTCCGGGCGCTATCAGCATTGGTCTGGAAGGACGCTTTGCAGAATGGGCCGGTAGTCTGTTGCCTTTTGATCAGGACATCATTTTGGTAACACCAGTGGGCAAAGAAGAAGAAACAGTAGTAAGAATGGCACGTGTAGGATTTGATAACGTGGTCGGCTATCTGAATGGAGGCTACCCTGCATGGGAAGCTGCCGGCGAAGCCAAAGACATGATCATCACCGTAGAAGCTGATGAACTGGCCATGGATATCCCACATGATCCTCACTTGGTGATTGTTGACGTACGCAAACCTATTGAATACGCTGATGGTCACATCAAAGACGCTATCAACCTGTCTTTGGGCGATATGATGGACCCAGGTAAACTGGGCGATATGGAAGAAAACTATAACATCTACGTACACTGCCAGGGCGGTTACCGCAGCATTATTGCCTGCTCTATTATGAAAAGAGAAGGTATTCACAACCTGCGTAATGTAGATGGTGGTTTCGCTAAAATGAAAGACCAGAAAGGATTACAGGTAGTACAAGAAAAGACAGTATTGAACTAATACAGCCAGCTTTCAGGCTATTGGCAAAATGCCGCGAAGATCATATCATATGGTCTTTGCGGCATTTTGCTAATAGCCAGAAGTTAACTGCTGGTAGCTGTTTTTTGGTCATTCCCCCCGTATTCGTTAACTTCTTCCTACAAAATTGTTTGGCCATGACTACCAGAATAACCTCTATAGTATCTATTGGTTTATTGTTGATGTTGGGCTGCCAGCCATCTGATGCTACCCTCAAAGCAGAAGTAAATGAAAAATTAAGCCTGGTACCCGGCATCACCGCAGATGTGAAAAACGGGGTGGTGATTCTCAGTGGAGAAGTAAGTGATGATGTTGTAAAATCTGCTGCGGAAGATGCGCTAAAAGGTGTAAAAGGAGTGAAGTCTGTTCAGGATAATATCACCGTAAAAGCGCCGTTGCCACCAGAACAGCCCACAATAGCAGTTGTTAGTCCTGATGAAATACTAAAGAAAGCACTGGACTCTACTTATGCCGCTAATGGCTTTAGTGATATCATCGTAAGTATTGCTAACGGCGAAGTAACGTTGGATGGCACTGTTAAAAAGAAACAACTGCGGAAAGTAGTACAGCTGGCGCAGCAATCCGGCGCAAAGAAAGTCGTTAACCAGGTAAAAGGTAAGTAGCCTCCGCGCAACCTATGATGCAGGAGAAGCCGCCGTGCGTTGGCATTTCCCTAAATACTCTTCCCATTTTTTTGCCCCTGGTAGGTATGCTTCCAGCGGCGGTGACTCCATACCCATACTTCCGGCTGCTCATAAATATTTTGCTCCAGGTAGTGTACGAAGGTTTCGGTGATGTTGCCATCTGGCTCCTGCTGCGGATGTTCGAATGCCAGCTTTAAAGTGGCGTTATAATACCCTCTTTTTTCTTTACGGATATCCACAAATACTACCGGAATATCGCTGCGTTTAGCGCCCATTTCAGGGCCTTTGTAAAAGGGTGTCATTTTGTTGAGAAAAGGATACCAGTAGCAGCTACGGGGATTTCCCGGATTTTGATCGGCCACCAGTGCAATCAGGTACTGCTTATTGGCCCATGCTTTCATGCTGTTGCCCATGTCATTGGCAGGAATGAGAATGGTACCAAATTTTTCCCGGAAGTGACGAAACATACGGTCAGCCGGCTTGCTGGTGAGCGGCATATATACCACGAGGAAAGGATAAGCTACGCCCTGCATGCAAAACAGGTTGGCCCATTCCCAGTTGAAATTATGCCCCAGGTGCAGCTGACAGCTTTTCCCCTGTGCATACAATTCATGCAATACCGTTAGATCACAGCGGAAGCGCTTTTGCAGCTGCGCTTTACTCATCGTAAGCAGTTTGATGGTTTCCACCATCATGTCTGTGAGGTTGCGGTAGTATTTTTTAGCAATGAGGGTGATTTCTTCTTTCGACTTATCCGGAAAGGCTTGTGTCAGATTCTCCATCACCACCTTTCTGCGATATCCAATGATATGATATACCAGCACGTATAGCCCGTCGCTGATAAAGTATAACACCGGAAATGGCAATATGGAAAGGCTATAGCAAAAAGCAAGCAGCAGATAATACATATTCCTGTTTGTTGTAAATCCAACGCAAAGGTAATGAAAGACGGCCGTTTAGCTTACAATACAATGTTTTGTATCAGCTCAGACTTAAATGGATAATCCGTATTGAAATGAAGTCCCCGGCTTTCTTTGCGGAACGCAGCTCCTTTTACAATCAGGTAGCCTGCCGTAATCAGGTTGCGTAGTTCACACAGCTGTGGTGATACGGTGGTTTGTTCGTAGAGTGCTTCGGTTTCTTCGTGTAAGATATCCAGCCGGCGCAGTGCACGTTGCAAACGCACATCTGTTCTTACAATCCCTACATAATCACTCATGATTTGTTTCAGCTCTTTCAGGCTTTGCGTGATCAGGATCATTTCTTTGGGAGCAGTAGTGCCAGTGGCCACCCAGTCGGGTACATTTTCTTTAAATTCCAGCAGATCTATTCTGCTGGTAGCATCCATAAAGCAACGATGCGCAAATACCATGGCTTCCAGCAGGGAGTTGGAGGCCAGGCGATTGGCGCCATGGAGGCCGGTGCTGGCGCATTCGCCGCAGGCATATAAGTTACGGATAGAGGTAAGGCCCCACTCATTGGTTTTGATACCACCGCAGCTATAATGCGCTGCCGGCGCTACCGGAATCATTTGTGTGGCTACATCTATACCAATGGCTTTACAGGTTTCATAGATGTTGGGGAAATGATGAATAAATTTCTCCTGATCCATATGACGGCAGTCGAGGTATACATACTCGGTACCGGTGATTTTCATTTCGCTATCTATAGCGCGGGCTACAATATCGCGTGGCGCAAGCGACAGACGCGGATCGTATTTATGCATGAAGTCTTCGCCATGAATGTTGCGAAGAATACCGCCATCACCTCTCACTGCTTCGGTGATCAGGAATGAAGGGTTTACGCCGGGTTGGTACAGGGCGGTAGGGTGAAACTGGATGAACTCCATGTTCTCAATCCGTCCTTTGGCGCGATATACCATGGCAACGCCATCGCCGGTAGCGATAACGGGATTGGTAGTGCTCCGGTATACCTGTCCGTTGCCGCCAGTGGCCAGCAGCGTTATTTTGGAAAGTATTTTTTCTATTTTGTTGGTAGCCAGATTCAGCACATATACGCCGAAGCATTCAATATCGGGGGTGGACTTGGTGACCAGGTAACCCAAATGGTGCTGGGTGATGAGGTCTACTACGAAGCAATGTGTGATCAGTTCTATATTGGCGCGGCGATGGATCGCATCCAGCAGCGCGCGTTCTATTTCTTTGCCGGTAATGTCTTTGTGATGAATTACCCTGAATACGGAGTGGCCACCTTCACGGCCCAGCGAAAAATCGCCATCAGGATTTTTATCGAAGTTAGCGCCCCATTCAATGATTTCGTTGACTCTTTCCGGTCCTTCGGTAACTACTATTTTTACTATCTGCTCATTACAGAGACCGTCGCCGGCGATGAGGGTATCTTCAATATGCTTTTCGAAGCTATCATTTTCCAGGTCGTTTACCACTGCCACACCGCCCTGGGCGTATTTGGTATTGGTTTCATCTTCCCTGCTTTTGGTAATGATCGTAATCTTTTTATCCGGGTATTGTTGTGATACCTTGAGCGCATAGGTGAGCCCTGCAATTCCTGAACCGATGACAAGAAAATCTGTTTGCTGCATAGTTCAACAAAAATAATCATTACGGATTAAAAATTATGATTTCCGTTGGGAGAGGTAGGCGGCCCGTTTACGGAAGTATAAAATGCTGCCATATATCAGCCCCCATTGTGCTATACCGTAGGTAAGCATTACCAGGATGCCGTTGGCAGGAAAAGGATGGTAGAATTTGCCTATGGCGATCATGGAATCAGAGATCAGGAATAATACGGCGCCGATCATACAATACCAGGCCTCCGGCTGCCGCCCGAAATGGAAAGCATGTAACACGCTTTGTACTGTAATAGAGAGCGCCAGGGAATATATCACCACGGGAACGAATAAACTACCCAGGTAAGGGGTTAAAAATAAGATGAACAGGATAATGACAGCCGCATTGAGAAATATATAGGGATACTTACAGAGAGGAACCGGCGGATTACTATATCTTATTTTCAGGAAGAAAATGATGTACATGACATGCGCCAGCAGGAAACTCCCTAACCCAGGCAGAAAGAACCGTTCGAATAAAAGGAGGTCATCTCCCAGAAAGGAAAAAAATATGGCCAGCAACAGGAAAGTGCGGAAGCTGCGTGGCATTTTGGTGTCGGTAACCAGTACATATACGGCCAACAGCACCATCAGCAAGGGCTTGGTGACATACCGGTAGCTGTCCTTATTAAGCGCAATGCATAATATATCGGCCAATAATGCCAGGAAGTATATGATAAGGATTACAGGACGTTTCATAAGGAAAATGGTTGTCGTCCTAAAGTAGTAATAATTTTTAAGTATTCAGCAAGATATAAAACGTTGTACCGTTCCCGTTAATACCCGGGCTCATCACCTTCAGTTGTCCGCCGTGCATTTGTATAATTTGTTGCGATAAGCTCAACCCAATGCCAGACCCTTTCTTTTTAGTGGTAAAGAAAGGAATGAATATTTTATTCATGGCCTCTGCATCAATGCCAGGACCGTTGTCGGTCACTTCAATGGATATCTGTTGAATGTTGTTCAGGTATAGTTTGAGTTGAATAGTAGCGTCGGGTGTTTGTTCCAGTGCATCCATCGCATTTTTCACGAGGTTAATCAACACCATTTGCAGTTGCGATACATCGGCATGAATTTCCATATTCTCGGCATCTATTTCTACGATAAACCGGATGCCTGCCTGTTTCATATCTGCCTGGAAAAGGCTGCTGACAGAGGTTACCAGTGTTTTAACATTTACGCTGGTAAATTGTGGTTGTGGGAGGGTGGTATAATCGCGGTAAGCGTTCACAAAGTTCATAATGCCTTTGCTGCGGCTTTCTACCGTCTGTAATGCTTCGCGTAAGTCGGAGATGCCTTCCTGGTGCTGTGCACCGGGTGCAATGTCCAGGTCCACAATTTCCTGCATGGTACCAATCAGTGATACAATGGGGGTAACAGAATTCATGATTTCATGGCGCAGAATTTTAGTCAGGTTCTGCCATGCTTCCAGCTCTTTTTTCTGTAGTTCGGAGTGGATGTTCTGTATGGAGATGAGTTTGATCAGTCGTCCCTGTAAGCGCACGGTGGCGGCATGTATAGAGAGTTGTTGCTCCTGTCGTGTAGCATACAACGTTTTATTGCCGGAGGGCAATTCCATCAATAGCTCTGTCAGACCGGGGTGTACGGTTTTCAGCTCATGGAGATTACGCAACCGGTAAATGCCCATGAGACGGAAAGCTGCGGGGTTGATCAGTTCTATTTTTCCTTCGGTATCAAATGATAATACACCAATGCTGATGTGTTGTACAATGGTGTCTATATATTTCAGATTGGCTTCTTTCTCCGCCCTGGTTTGCCGGAAGGCCTCCAGTACTTCGTTAAACTGGTGATTCAGCATACTGAAACTTTTCCCCAGTTTATTATCTGCACTGAAGCGGATGGAGAAGTCCTCATACCGGATGGATTCCAGGAATAAGGTGAGTTTGCGGTTGATGCGATTCAGGTAATAATAAATGCCGTACAGCTGCAATAATATCAGTGGCGATAGCAGGAATGCCAATGGCTGCATGCTATGCATGTACAGCCAGATGGCGGCTGTGAGTGTAATTGCCAGCAGGAGTACCCGCAGACCGATATTGATGCTGAAGCGATTCATGATTAAAAGAGCTGAAAGTAAAAGGCAGAAAGCAAAAAGCTATTGAAGCGAGTCACAGGAGCGAGTCACAGGAGCGAGTCAATGTATATGCGACGTATTCGCTTTTATCATTCGCTTCAATAGCTTTTTGCTTTCTCCTTTCCCCTTTATGCTAAATATTATATTTTTCCAATCTTCTGTAAAGTGCGGCTCTACTGAGTCCCAGCTCTTTCGCTGCTTCGGTGATGTTACCGTTACATTTTTTCATGGCCTGGGAAATGATATTGCGTTCCATTTCTTCCAGGTTGTAACCGGTGTCCATAGCCTGATCGGAGCTATTGTTATTTTTTACAAATACATCTTTAGGCTGCAATGTTTTTCCCTGAGAGAGGATCACGGCTCTTTCAATGGCATGTTGCAGCTCGCGGATGTTGCCGGGCCAGTCGTACCGTTGCAGTTGCGTGATTAATGATTCATGCATGCTGCTTACTGGGCGTTTGTATTTATCTCGGTACAGTTGCATAAAATGTTCGGCGAGAGGAATGATATCTTCTACCCGGTCGCGCAGAGGAGGCAGTTGTATTTCGATGGTGTTGATACGATAGAGCAAATCCTGTCTGAACAGGTGTTGCGCGGCCATGTGCTGAATATTTCTGTTGGTGGCGCAAATGAGTCGCACATCAATAGGAATGCTTTTATTGGAGCCTACTTTGGTCACCGATCTGTTTTGCAGTACGGTGAGTAGTTTGGCCTGGAATGGGATGGAAATATTTCCTATTTCATCCAGGAAGATGGTACCGCCATTGGCTTCTTCAAAGCGGCCAGCGCGATCTTCGCGGGCATCGGTGAAGGCGCCTTTGACGTGACCAAACAGTTCGCTTTCGAAGAGGGTTTCACTGATGGCGCCGAGGTCTACGCTCACGAAAGGTTTGGTGCTACGATTCGATTGTGCATGTATTTGTCGCGCCAGCATATCTTTACCAGTACCGTTTTCGCCGAGGATCAGGATATTGGCATCCGTAGCGGCTACCCGTGATACGGTATCAAACACCGACTGCATACCGGGGCTTTGACCAATAACCTGGTTGCCGGGATGGTGAACAGCAGCGGGTGGTTTATCTTGTTGAGCGGCTCGTTTGTTATACGCTGTTTGAATGGTTGCGAGCAGCTTTTCATTTTCCCAGGGTTTGAGTACAAAGTCTACCGCACCTGCTTTGATGGCTCTTACGGCCATTTCCACATCACCATAAGCTGTGAACAATACGACCGCTGTTTCCGGCTTAATATCGAGGATACGATCCAGCCACTCAAATCCTTCTTTCCCGCTACTGAGGTCCCGGGTAAAGTTCATGTCCAGCAGGATTACGTCGTAATCAAAGTTGGATACGAGGTAAGGGATTTTTTGTGGATTCTTCTCAAAATCAACTTGTTCAAAATGGCGTTTTAATAACAGGCGTGCTGCACGTAAAACGTCCACATCATCATCAACAATTAAAATCTTGGCGGGTTGCATGTTAGTCATATGCGAAAGGGTGAATAGGCAACAATATTAAACAAAGATTCTTTCAATCCCACAGCTAAATTCAGGAACTTTTAAAAGTGTCCAGAATCGGACACCCCATGTCCGGCAAAGGACGTTTTTTTAGCCATAAATTCAATGAAATCAACGCTGGTAAGGCGTTTTGTGCTTTGGCATGTGGATTGACTTTCTACCGACAGCAAACTTTTCGCTAATACACATGGATAGAAAAATAGAAAAGAAGTTTTGGAATAAGAAACGCATCATGATGATAGGTGGTGGCGCAGCAGTAGTGATGTTGCTGCTATACACCCTGATCTTTGCGGACCACCGCGCTACCCTTAATGTAGAAAAAGATAAGATTACTATTTCTGCCGTTAAGAAAGGTACCTTCGATGTATACATTGCCGTTACTGCTGTTGTAATGCCCCTGAAAACAATTCGCCTGGATGCTATTGAAGGTGGTTATGTAAGCCGTAAATACCTGGAAGGAGGTAGCATGGTAAAAGCGGGTGACTCCATTCTCCGGTTGGATAACCAACATATGATGATGGACTTCGTGAATCACGAAACAGAGATTTACCGGTTACGCAACGAATTGCAGAACACGCGCCTGAATATCCGCCAGCAGGACTTTGCCATGCAACAGAACATTTCTGATATAGATGCTAAAATTGAGGCCGCACAAGACCTGTACGATCGCAATAAGCAGCTGGTAGAAGAAAAGATAGTGGCCCGCCAGGATTTCAATAAGAACAAATTTGAACTGGAAGGGCTGCTGCGCCAGAAAGACATCCAGCTACAATCCCAGCGTTACCAACAGGAAAACGCCAAAACACAAATTACACAGCTGGAAGGAACGCTGGCCCGCACCCAGCATAACCTGGAGTTGATGCGGGAAAACCTGAATAGTCTCATTGTACGGGCCCCGGTTTCCGGACAACTCTCGTCTATAGATGTGGAAGTAGGTTCCAGCATTACCGCCGGACAAAATATTGGCCAGATCGATGATCTGAATGGATTTAAATTACGTGCAGATATTGATGAACATTACGTTTCCCAGGTTTTTGCCGGCTTAAGAGCTTCCTTCGAATTTGACGGTAAAACTTACGATATGGTGGTAACTAAAGTGTATCCGGAAGTAAAAAGCGGCCGTTTTCAGGCCGACATGACCTTTGAGAAGAATACGCCGGAAGGCATCCGTCGTGGACAATCCTCTCCTATCCGCCTGGTGCTGGGTAAGTCCGCTGAAGCGATCCTTTTGCCACTAGGTGGATTTTTCTCTGATACTGGTGGTAACTGGGTATATGTGGTGGATAAAAGCGGTAACCGTGCTGTAAAACGCAACATTTCGCTGGGCCGTAAAAATCCTTTATATTTTGAAGTACTGGAAGGCTTACAGCCGGGAGATCAGGTCATTACTTCTTCCTATGAAAACTTCGGTAATAAAGATGTTTTATCCTTTTAGTAATCATCCATTTTTTTATATAAACTAGCATTAAAAATTATAAACACTTATGATACGCACCGTTAACTTACAGAAGCTGTTTACAACAGAAGAGGTGGAAACCACTGCTCTCAACGGTATTAACATGGAAGTGCAGGATGGTGAATTTGTGGCGATCATGGGGCCCTCTGGTTGTGGCAAGTCTACCTTGTTGAACATTTTAGGGCTGCTTGATAATCCAAGTGATGGAGAATACCACTTCTGGGATAAGGAAGTAGCGCGTATGAGTGAAAGACAAAGAGCGCAGCTTCGTAAAGGCTCTATCGGATTTGTATTCCAAAGTTTTAACCTCATCGATGAGCTGACAGTTTTCGAAAACGTAGAATTGCCACTGTTGTACCTGAAAGTACCGGCTGCTGAAAGAAAAGTAAAAGTAGAAGAAGTGTTGGAGCGCATGAATATCATGCACCGCCGGAATCACTTCCCGCAGCAATTATCTGGTGGTCAGCAGCAAAGGGTGGCTATTGCCCGTGCGGTAGTAGCGAAGCCTAACCTGATATTAGCGGATGAGCCTACCGGTAACCTGGATTCTACCAATGGAGAAGAAGTAATGAAATTATTGCAGGAGCTGAACAATGCAGGTACTACCCTGATCATGGTAACGCACTCGCCATATGATGCTGGTTTTGCTCACCGTATCGTCAATCTGTTCGATGGACGGGTAGTAACCGAGAATATCAAGGAGCAATTCCATGTGTGATTTTTTTCCGCCATTCTAAAACCACATCGTTATGCTTCGGAATTATTTCAAGATTGCTATCCGTCATCTGCAGCGGCATAAATTGATTACGGTCATTAATGTGGCCGGACTGGCAGTGGGCATGGCCTGCAGTATCCTGATTGTGTTGTATGTAAGTGATGAATTGAGTTTTGACAGATTCCACCGCAACGCGGATAATATTTATCGTATTACTACCACTACCCGCACACCGGATGGGGCAACAGCGTACGACGCCAGTACACAGATTGCCCTGGCGCCAAACCTGAAGAAGGAAATTAGCCGCATTACTGACGCCGTGCGTATCTGGGGACCAGGTAAAACACTTTTTACTGCTGGTGAAAAGAAAATTTGGGAAGAAAATGCTGCCTTTGCGGATCAATCCTTCTTTCAATTTTTCAGCTTTCCACTACTGGAAGGAAATCCCGCCACCGTATTAAAAGACCCTTATTCTATTGTACTAACCGAAAGTACCGCCAGGAAATATTTTGGCAATGAATCCGCTATCGGTAAACTGATAAAAGTAGGTAACGGTTTTAGCTGCACTGTAACAGGTATTGCAAAAGATCTGCCTGCTAATACAGATCTGCCTTTAAGTATGATCATGTCTTTTTCTACCATGATTCAGCAATCCCTCAAGGCAGACAATAAGCTGGAAGAACAATGGTTCATGTTTGCGAACAATGTGACTTATGTACGACTGGCTGATCATACTGATCCTGCTAAGCTTACTAAAGAATTACAGTCTTTTGTTACCACCCATATAGGAGGGATACTAAAGCGGCATAATATAACATTTGCGCTGGAGTTACAGCCAAACAGAAATGTACATCTATACCCCCAGGGAGATAAAGGTGTTAATAATTCCGCTATGATCTGGATGTATATTGCCATTGCAGCCTTCCTGATCCTGATAGCCTGTATCAACTTCATGAATCTCACCACTGCACGTGCACATGAAAGAGCGAAGGAGGTAGGGTTACGTAAAGTGTTGGGTGCAGAAAGAAAAAGCCTGATTCTGCAGTTCCTGACAGAATCGCTGGTGATTAGTATCCTCTCATTTGTGTTGGCATTTGTATTTGCAATGGCGCTGATGCCTTCCTTTAATGCTATTACCGGGAAAGAGTTATCGCTGTTTGCGACGGACAGATTGCCGTTGTATGCGGGTGGTTTGTTCCTGGTAGTGATAGTAGGATTGATTGCGGGCAGTTATCCTGCATTATACCTGTCCGGATTGATTCCTGTGCGGGTATTGAAAGGAAACTTTATTGCATCAGGTACCCGGGTGTTGGTTCGTCGTGGTTTGGTAGTAGCACAGTTTGCAGTAGCGGTCGTATTGATTATTTCTACGGTAGTGGTGTTTTCACAATTACGCTATTGGCAGAAAAAGAACCTGGGTTTTGATAAAGAACATCTGGTGAATGTGTACTTGTCGGGCATAGATGGTAGCGCCAAAACAGCCTTGTTGAAAGCGTCTTTCCAAAACCTGTCCGGTGTAGAACAAGTTACAATGCACAATTTTTTAATGGGAAGTGGTGTATTCAACAACAACCCCATTGTACGCGAAGGAGGAGAAGATAAAGATGGATTTGTAGCGGGCATTATCCAATCGGATTTTGACCTGCTGAAAACGACTGGTATTAAGCTGGTGGCTGGTCGCGACTTTAACCCAGCGTTATCAACGGATTCTTCGGATGCTTTCATTATTAATCAAACAGCAGCCAGACAACTAGGATATAAAGATAGTGCTGTGGGCAAGCGTATTGAATGGCGTCCCGGATATATGAGCCGGCATGGTACCATTGTAGGAGTGATGGAAGATTTTAATCTGCAATCATTACAGCAACCCACCATGCCTGTGATCTATATGGTGAATCAGGATGCGGCAGCGGTACTTATGTTACGTTTAGCTGCCGGTGATCAAAAAGCGATGCTAAAGCGCGTAGAAGCAGCATGGAATAGCATCATACCCGATACCCCTTTTAATTATACGTTTGTAGAAAGCGATATCAGGGCCCAATATGTGGCAGAGCGCACGCTTGGTAAGCTGTTCGGTATCTTCTCCGGACTGGCTATTTTTATTGCCTGTATAGGCTTGCTGGGGCTGTCGATGCTCATTTCCCGGCAGCGTACAAAAGAAATAGGCATCAGGAAAGTATTGGGAGCTTCTGTATCCAGTATATCCTTGTTGTTATCCAAAGACTTCCTCAAACTGGTTTTGATAGGTATCTGCATTGCTTCACCAATAGCCTGGTATGGTATGGAGCGCTGGTTGCAGCATTTTGCATTCAGAATACACATAGAATGGTGGGTGTTTGCACTCACTGCGGTGTTGGTGGTATTAATTGCGTTGTGTACCATCGGTCTGCAGTCTGTAAGATCGGCATTAATGAACCCGGTTAAGTCACTTAGATCAGAATAGACATGATTAAAAATTATTTTCGCATTGCCTGGAGGAATCTGCAAAGAAGCCGCTTCTTTGCTGCGCTGAACATTGCCGGCCTCGCTTTTGGTATGGCGGTATGCCTGTTTATTCTCTGCTGGGTGGCAGACGAATACAGCGTAGATAAATTTCATGCTAACGGCGCTAATATTTACCGGCTCCATGTGAATGCCGACTGGGGCGGCTTGCGCACCATGAGCGTTACTCCTGTGGTATTGGGAGACGAAGTGAAAAGAAGCTTTCCCGAAATCACCGCCAATGTACAGGTGCGTGCCCTTGAGGATGTGATGCTATTCAAGACGAATGGGAAATCATCCATGGAAAAGAGCGTGATATATGTATCTCCTAACTTCCTTCAGGAAATGGATTTTCCACTGGTAGCAGGCGATAAACGTACTGCCCTTACACAGCCCAATTCCATTGTATTAACAGAAGCATTGGCTAAAAAATATTATGGCGATAGTGATCCAGTCGGACAAATTATAAAGCTGGATAATGGAAACACCCTGCAGGTAACTGGTGTGGTGAAGCAGCCACCGGCTAATTCTTCTCTCTCATTTAATTTTATTATTCCTATTGCCGTAAGCATAAAAGACGATCCCTGGCTGCTGAGACCCGGTAGTTATAGTATATTCAACTACATGGTGATCCGCCCTGGTACAGATATAAAACAGCTGACCGCCAAAATACAACAGAACTATCAGCGGCTGAACCCTACACAGAAGAATGAATTATGGTTGCAACCTTTTGAAGACACTTATCTGTATGGAAAGTATGAAAATGGGAAAATAGCCGGTGGAAGGATAGAGTATGTTCGGTTGTTTTTTATCACCGCGCTGATTGTACTCGCTATTGCATGCATCAACTTCATGAACCTTTCTACTGCACAGGCTTCCAGGCGTGCGCGGGAAGTAGGCGTTCGTAAATCCTTAGGTGCTACCCGCTCTTCCCTGATGTTGCAGTTTACCGGTGAAGCCATGCTGATGGCAGCTATAGCAGCTGTTTTAGCAGGCACTGTGGTGTGGTTACTGATGCCGTTTTTCAATAATTTTACGGGTAAGCATATTATTTTCACTATACCATTGATTGGCAAATATATGCTTKGTTTGCTGCTGGTTACTTTGGTAACAGGCGTGCTGGCAGGCAGTTACCCGGCGTTTGTATTATCCCGTTTTCTGCCGGTAAAGGTGCTGAAAGGCGATTTGAGTAGCAGCGGTGGAGCTTCCCTGCTGCGCAAAAACCTGGTGGTAATACAGTTTGTCCTCTCTTTTGTGTTCATTGTAGGAAGTGTAGTGATCTATAGTCAGATGAAATATATCTATCACCGTAATCTTGGGGTAGATCGGGAAAATGTGATGTATACGGTGCTGGATAAAGGTTTTCTGGCAAATCAAACAGCCATGGAACAGTCGTTGGCGCAGTTACCACAAGTGAAATCTTTTACCTATTCCAATTTTATTCCATTGTCTGTTGGTGGCTCCAGCGCCGATCTTTCCTGGGAAGGTAAGCCGGATCAACTGGTCGTTAACACAGCGCCACTAACAATTGGATATGATTATTTAAAAACATTGGGCATGACATTGAAGGAAGGACGTGAGTTTTCGCCCGACTTCGCCTCAGACACCAATGTGTATATGATCAATGAAACAGCCGCCCGTGTAATGGGTATGACGAATCCGGTAGGGAAGGAGATTGAGTTCTGGAGGGGGAAAGCAAAGATCATAGGGGTAGTGAAAGACTTTCATTTTGCCTCCATGCGCGAAAATATTAACCCGATGGTGATGATGCTCCAACGCAGCGATAACAACTATATGTTGCTGCGCCTGGCCAAGGGGGATGTGGCTACCGAAATAGCAGCTGTGGAAAACGTTTTCAGAAAGTTAAATCCGGAATATCCATTGGAATATCATTTCCTGGATGAAACTTTTGATAATATGTACAGATCAGAAACGATGCTTAAAAAGCTAGCGGAGGTATTCGCCATTGTAGCGGTATTGATTTCCTGTCTGGGCTTATTTGGCTTGTCTGTTTTCACAGCAGAACAACGGAAGAAAGAAATTGGTATCCGGAAGATACTAGGCGCATCGGTGCTCAACGTAACTACGTTGCTTTCCCGCGAGTTTCTGCTACTCGTATTGTTGGGCATATTGGTAGCTACACCATTGAGCTGGTACCTGATGCATAACTGGCTGTCGGGTTTTGTTTATCACGTGAATTTATCTGTCTGGATTTTTATAATGGCTGGCGCATTGGCGATGATCATTGCGCTTACTACGGTAAGTTTTCAATCCATTAAAGCGGCGTTGGCAAACCCGGTACAATCTTTAAAATCAGAATAAATACTGCGTATATGTTTAAACGTTATATCGTTATCACTATCAGAAATCTGCACCGGCAAAGGTTATTTACCTTTATCAATATTGCCGGGCTGGCGGTAAGTATGGCGGTGTGCCTGATAGTGCTGATTTCTACACGCACCAGTTTTACCTATGATAATTTTCATCCGGATATTGCACATACCTATAGAGCTACATTGAAAGTGCAAACGGCTGATGGACGGAAGTATCACCTGGCCAGCACACCTGTTCCACTGGGAGAGATGTTGAAAAGCAACTATGCAGCCATTAAAGAGGAAGTAAACCTTTATGGTGCGTTGTCTGGTGAAGGAAAAATTAATAAGAAGAAGATAAATGTAAGAGGCGCCTTTACTACGCCTTCCTTCTTCAATGTGTTTGGATTTAAACTGGCAGCAGGAAATCCGAAAACAGCCTTAACAGCGCCCAATAGTATTGTATTAACAGATGGAACGGCTAAACGATTTTTTGGTACCGTGGACCCCATGGGTAAAGTAATAGAATTTGACCGGCTGGGGAGCTTTGTGGTAACTGGCGTGTTGGTGCCGGCTCCATCTGAAACGCATATCAGTTATGAGGCTTTTGCTGCTATGTCGTCTGTACCAGCGTTGGAGCAAAGTGGGGCCTTACCGCCCAGAATCCAGAACTGGGACCTGAACCAGGATTCCTATACGTATGTAGTGATGCGGCCGGGTGAAGGCAGGGCTGCGTTTGAGGCGGCTTTGAATGACATTGCTCACCGTTATGATGATTTGCCCTCAAAAGGAGGAAGCCGTATCAGTTTTGAGTCACAGGCGTTGAGTAAAATTACGCCGTCGCAGGAATTATATAATGATATTTCTGGTACCCCGCCGTGGACAAAGATCCTGGTGGAAGTTGGCGTAGCCCTGGGCTTGCTGATTTGTGCCTGCTTTAACTATACTAATTTATCTATTGTCCGCTCCATGCAACGGGCCAAAGAAGTAGGTGTGCGTAAAGTCAACGGGGCACAGCGTTGGCAGGTATTTATGCAGTTTATTACAGAGTCAGTATTTATGTGTATACTTTCGTTGATCATGGCAATGATACTGTTGCTGGTAGCCAGATCAACGCATTTCGATGCATTGCCTATACCGGATACTAACCTGTTTGAGCCCAAAATACTGGCCATGTTCCTGCTGTTTAGCGTGATCACCGGCATTGTGGCAGGCGCTATTCCTGCCTGGGCATTATCTTCTTTCCAGCCGGCAAAAGTGCTGAAAAATCTGATCGATATAAAACTATTTGGTGGACTGGGCCTGAGAAAAACGCTGATTGTGATTCAGTTTGCCCTTTCCCTGACAGCCATTATTTTCCTCGTTACCGTATACCGGCAATTTAGCTTCAAAGCGGTAAAAGATATGGGCTTCTACCGTAAGGATGTATTGAATGTGCCATTGGCAGATGTGGATTTTCAGTTGATGAAAGGACGCATGATGTCACTGAACGGGGTATCAGCAGTAACGGCCAGTTCTGGTACTTTAGGCATGCCGCGTGATGCCAGCTTTTGTACGATCAAACCTGGTGAGGGTAAAGATCCGATAGAGTTTGGATATTATGCGGGAGATGCGGACTTCGTCAAGGTCATGCATCTTAAATTAGTGGCAGGTAGCACCTTCCCTGCGGCGGCATCTACAGAGAAGGAACAGTATGTAATCGTGAATGAAAGGGCGCTGAGTGTAATGGGGATTAAAACGCCCGCCGATGCGATTGGTAAAACATTATGGCTGGCATCTGATTCATCTGCACTGAATATCGTAGGCGTAGTGCAGGATTTCAACTATCAACCTATAGAAGTAAACATTCGCCCAATGGCGATTCGTTATAAAACTGGTGAGTTCAGGCAGTTGCAACTGGCCATGACTAACGGAGATAAAGACCAGCAAATTGCCGCGGTGAAGAAGGTTTGGATGGAATTGCATCCTGGTGAAATATTTTCTTCCGAATGGATGGATGAACAATTGCTGAGTCGCAGCGGTGGGGAAGTTATTTCCATGCTGGGATTCCTGGTATTTATTTCTACCATGATTGCAGCGCTGGGGCTGCTGGGCATAGTGGCTTATACGTCGTTTACCCGCAGAAAGGAAATCAGCATCCGGAAAGTATTGGGCGCTGGGTCTACAGGGTTACTGTACCTGTTGTCCAAAAACTACATACGTCTGATCATCATTGCCAGCTGTATAGCGTTGCCATTCGGTTATCTGGGCAGTATGTTCTTCCTGCAAATATTTGCTTACAGGGTGAGCATCGGTATTATTCCGATGTTGGGAAGTGTGTTGTTTTTGTTGTCATTAGCCATGGTAACTATTCTTTCACAAACATGGAAAGCGATTGACGTGAATCCCGTTGACAACCTGAAAAACGATTAACGATGATATTATATCAACATATTAAAAAATGAATAACAAGTGAACAGCAAATCAGAGTGTGTGTCTACACGCCCTGCTTCTTTTTTCGCTTTTAATATATATCACTATGTTTAGAAGTTACTTAAAAATTGCCTGGAGAAATTTGCAGAAGCAAAAAGTGTTTGCGGTAGTGAATATTATCGGAATGAGCACCGCCTTGTGTGCGGCGTTGCTGTTATCGCTCACTGCCTATCGGGAATGGACATACGATAACTTTCATGAAAACGGAAAAGACATCTATCAGTTGCTAGGGAAAGAGAACGTGGGTGCCCGCATAAAAACAGGCTCCAGCATGGCGCAACCACTGGCAGATGCTATTAAAAAGGAAATACCCGGTGTAAAGTATACAACCTTCATTGCAGACGATCATTTACCCGTAAGATATGGGACCAACCAGTACTACCTGGGCACCCAGATGGTAGATAAAGATTTTCTGCAAATGTTCACGTTCCCACTGATGAAAGGGAATCAGCAGGTGGCGCTGCAACAGTTGAACCAGGTGGTACTAACAAATAAGTCTGCGATCAGCCTGTTTAAAGACGAAGAGCCAGTAGGCAAAACGATAGAAGTGAACCTGGGAGGCAAATGGCAGCCTTTTGTGGTAAGTGCTGTTGCAGCGGATATTCCGGATAATTCCACCCTGACTTTTCAGCTGTTGATTCGTTTGGAGAATATGCCGGAGTATGCCAAAACAAAGAACGAATGGAATGCATCTAATTTTCCATTGTTTATACAATTAGAGCCAGGCGTTAGTCCTGTTGCTTTCGAGAGAAGTGCCGTTCCGCTGTTGAAGAAATACTATAAAGGAAAAATAGAAGACCTCGAAAAGGTAGCAGGTCMTGCCGACAAAGGTAAAAACCTGTTTTGGCTGAAAACCTTACCATTGAAAGATTTTCATCTCGACCCGGAAGGCCAGTATAACAGCGGCCTGAATAAATTTTACCCCTGGTTGATGCTCATTTTAGCTACACTGATTACCAGTATTGCCTGTATTAATTTTATCAATCTCTCTATCGCCCGGTCTTTTGGCCGTAGTGGTGAAATAGGGCTGCGGAAATCACTGGGAGCGCAGGATCGGCAGTTGTTAATACAGTTTTGGGCAGAAGCCTTTCTCTTATGCTGTTGTGCGCTTTTCCTCGCCGCTTTCCTGATGGTATTACTCTTACCGTATTACAACCAGGCCTTCGGTCATAATGTAGCATTGGGTATACTACGTAATGTAAAAGTAATAGTAGTGGGAGTATCCGTGTTTTTTGTGATCACCTTACTGGCGGGTGGTTACCCGGCATGGAAGGTAGCCCGGCTGAATATTGTACAGGTATTGAAGGGAAAGTTGAAATTGAGCAAAAGCAGTGGTGTACGCAATGGGCTGATTATCGTACAGTTTATAGTTGCCGTGGTGTTGATCAGCTGCACCTTTATTATCTGGCAACAACTTCGTTTCATACAAATGGCGCCACTGGGCTACAATGCCACACAGGTGATCAGTATACCATTGGATAATGCACCACCATCGGCGATTGAAGCCATGCGCAACCGCCTCGCCGAAGTTCCGGAAGTAAAGCGGGTAACTGGCAGTATGCTCAACCTTGGCCTCGGAAAAGATGGCTCATCCGGCAGCTGGACGCGCGGATTTAGCTATAAGGATGGACATATCACCACCCAATGCCTGGTAGTGGATTATGACTATGCTTCCACCCTGGATCTGAAACTGGTGGCGGGCCGGGATTTTTCCCGGAACTACGGTACAGATAGTTCCGCAATAGTGATCAATGAAAGCATGGCTAAACAACTGGGTGTAGCCGATCCCGTAGGCACCGTATTTAAAATGGGCGATGACGGCCCTGTACACGTGATTGGTGTGGTGAAAGATTATAATTATGAATCGCTTCGAAAAAAAATTGAACCATTGGTGATGACCATGAAGGAGCCATCTGCCCTATACTATATCTTCGTAAAAGTAGAAACCAAAACACCTATTGCCACGCTGCAGCGCATTGCTACGGTATGGAAAGGGCTGAATCCACTGGCGGAAAATGATGCCTCTTTCCTGGATGAAAACACGCAACGACTATACGTACAGGAGAAGCGTTTTTCAAAGATATTCTTAACAGGTGCCATTCTCGCTGTCATTATTTCTACCATGGGATTATTTGCTATTGCGGTGTTAGTAACAGCGCACCGGGAAAAGGAAGTGGGGATACGTAAGGTATTGGGTGCTTCTATTGGTGGACTGGTGTTATTGTTATCGAAAGATTTTCTCCGCCTKGTATTAGTGGCTATTGTAATAGCTACACCGGCGGCCTGGTATTTCATGCATCGATGGCTTCAGAATTTTGAATTTCATGTAGTCATACACTGGTGGGTATTTGTAATAACCGGACTTTTAGCAGTAGTCATTGCTTTTGTAACAGTAAGTTTGCAATCGGTGAAAGCTGCGCTCGTTAACCCTATAAATAGTTTAAAAAGAGATTAAGTATGTGGCGTAATTATTTGAAAACGGCAGTAAGAAATCTGATAAAGCGCAAGTTATATTCATTAATTAATATCACAGGGCTGGCTGCGGGGATTGCCTGCTTTGTATTGTTGGCGCTTTACCTGCAAAACGAATGGACGTACGATAAGTTTCACGTGAATGCAGCACAGTTGTACCGCATCCGTACTGACTACGGAGAAAAGGATCAGCCGATGGTACATACGGCAGTGACCTTTAATGCGTTGAAGAACGTGATAAAAGAATATCCCGAAACTAAAAATGTAGCCAGGGTATATCCTTCACCTACCACCGTAAAGTATGGTGATAAAGTAGCGAATGAGCAACGCTTTCTTTATGTAGATCCGGCTTTCTTACAGATGTTTACTTTCCCGCTGTTATCGGGCAACAGTGCCACTGCACTGAGTGGCCCTAATATGGTGGTGGTATCTGCTTCTATGGCGAAGAAATATTTTGGAACCACAGATGTAGTAGGGAAGGCCCTGAAGATAAATGATAAGCGGGAATACCTGATTACAGGAGTAGCAGCAGATGCGCCGGCTAATACCCATTTGAAATTTGACTTTTTGGCCAGCTACTCCTCCCTGGGGATAAAAGATAACTGGAATGCACCTAACTATTACACCTATGTGCAGTTAGCCGATAATGCCACTGCAGCAGGGCTACATAACAGGCTAGCTTTCCTGGTAAAGGATATGATGAAGGATGCACCTAATAGCGGTGCTACGATGGACTTTATACCAGAGCAGGTAACCGGAATTCACTTGTATTCTATTGCCGGTAACTCTACGGAGCAGGGTGGCGACTTGCGTTATAACTATATCCTGGCTATTGTAGCGGTGCTGTTGCTGCTGATTGCAGGCATTAATTTTATGAACCTGGCTACAGCCCGCTCTGCCGAAAGGGGACGGGAAATAGGGGTGCGTAAAGCATTGGGGGCCGTGCGAGGTCAGCTGTTCTGGCAGTTTATAGCTGAATCCACACTCATTACAGGATGTGCTATGGTGATAGGTGTGCTGCTGGCATTGCTGTTGTTGCCTTCCTTCAATAATATGGCAGATACCCGGTTGGTGCTGGGCTGGACGCAGGGATACCGCATTTATGCCTTACTGGGCCTGGTGTTTGTGGCCACCGCTTTTCTGGCGGGTACTTATCCGGCTGTATTCCTGTCGGGCTTCCGGCCGGTACAGGTATTGAAAGGAAGGATGACTTATGCCGCAGGCGGAAATATTCGTAAAACACTGGTGGTATTTCAGTTTGCAGCATCTGTATTCTTTATTATCTGTACCCTGGTAGTAGGAAATCAACTACGGTATATTCAGCATAAAAAAATTGGGCTGGATAGGTCACATGTATTGGTACTGTCTGGCGACCATTTAAACAGCCAGATGTTTGAGGCGCTGAAAGGCCGGTTATCGCAACAGGCGGGTGTAGCAGGAGTAAGCGCTTCCTATGATTCGCCGGTGGCAGTAGCTGGAGGTTATGGGATTGGCAATGTGGAAGGCAAGCCGCCCGGGTTCAGCATGAATATTACAGCTATTCCGGTAGAAAAGGACTACCTGCATACTATGGGTATTCAGTTGATTGCCGGAAATGATTTTAGCCATGCAGATATCCAGGATGTGTTGAAGCCGGATAGTATAAGGGTGTACCACTTCTTTATGAATGAAACGGCTATACGTCAACTGGGTTGGAAGCCGGAGGAAGCCATCGGAAAAAGACTGGCCATGAATGGCCGTGTGGGCAGTGTGCAAGGGGTGATGCGCGACTTTCACTTTGCGTCCATGAAAAGTAAGATAGAGCCTATTATTGTGTTTCCTGAGTATGATTATTTTGGAGAGATATTGATCAAGACAACCGGTCATAATGATCCGCAAACTATTGCCGGTATTGGCAAAATCTGGAACGATTTTCTGCCGGGAACGCCCTTTGATTATCATTTTATGGACGATGATTTCAATAGCTTGTATAAAGCAGAATTCAGAACCAGTACTATCTTAACTGCTTTCTCTACCGTGGTGATCCTGGTGTCTTGCCTGGGATTATTGGGATTGGTGGCATTCACCGCAGAGCAGCGTACCCGCGAAATAGGTATTCGTAAAGTAATGGGGGCATCTGTTACCAACGTGATAGCACTCCTATCTAAAGATTTTGTGAAGCTGGTATTGATAGCCTTGCTGATAGCGGCGCCGATAGCCTGGTATGTTATGCATCACTGGCTGGAAACCTTCGCTTATCGTACCAGTCTGAGTATATGGATTTTCCTGCTAGCCGGTATGATAGCAATGGTGATTGCCTTGCTGACAGTGAGTTTGCAATCCGTGAAAGCGGCCTTGGCGAATCCGATCAATAGTTTGCGGGCCGACTAAATGATGAAGGAATAGCACATTAACGTTTGTGCCTAATCGCAGGCCATTAGTTTTAATTATATTGCTATGCCGTTATGCAGTAATAGCACAATTATCAAAAAACAAATTAACTGATCATGATACAATTGCAGAAAATTTCCAGGCATTTCCCCGTTGGATTCGGAAAAAACTATATCCTGAAAGATATTGACCTTACTATTAATGAAGGAGAGTTTGTATCCATCATGGGACCTTCCGGTTCTGGAAAATCCACATTACTGCACATTATGGGGCTGCTGGAAGAACCTTCTGAAGGACAATATCTCTTTGAAGGCGAGCGGGTAGATAAAATGAATGAAAAGAAACGTACCCAGTTACACCGTGGCTCTATAGGATTTGTGTTTCAGGCTTATCACCTGATAGATGAATTAACAGTGTATGAAAATATTGAAACCCCTTTATTGTATAAGAATATACCTGCTTCGGAAAGGAAAAGCCGGGTAGCCGATGTATTGGACCGCTTTAATATGGTAGCTAAGAAAGACCTCTTCCCAAATCAGTTATCCGKGGGGCAGCAACAGCTGGTAGGTATTGCCCGTGCTATAGTGGCGGAACCACGCGTTATCCTGGCTGATGAGCCTACCGGTAACCTGCATTCTGATCAGGCTAAAGTTATCATGCAGTTGTTCAAACACCTCAATGAGCAGGACAAGATCACCATTATCCAGGTCACCCACTCAGATGTGAATGCCACCTACGGTAACCGCGTTATCCAGATCCGCGATGGTCAGATACAACCATAAGGGCAGCTCACTTTTAGAATTTGTAAAAAAAAGATTATGTTGTACACTCAATTGATGAGGTATACTGCCATACCTGTTAAATTTTTGCCTTCTATCAAGAAAGGTGAAAAACAATCATCACAATTACTATATTTTTGGTATGTTATGAGAATATCCCGAATAACAGGAATACTCCTGATTTTATTGTTTGCTAACATCGCATCCGCCGTAGCACAAGATACGTGGAGTTTGCAGCGTTGCGTGGATTATGCTTTGCAAAATAATCTGACCGTTAAACAACAAGTCATTGAAAAAAGACTGGCAGACCTGACGCTGAAACAAAGCCAGCTCGGGCTGTTGCCGAACTTAAGTGGTACCCTTGGTGGTAACTGGACGAAAGGTCGTAGTCCCAGCCCCCAAACCAATAGCTACATCTTTACCTCCTATTTCTCCGGTACCGGCGGACTGGATGCATCGGTTGATATCTTCAACTGGTTCTCCAAAGTGAATACGATGAAGGCAAACCGTTTCGATGCACAAGCGAATAGCTTTCTGTTGGAAAAAGCCCGCAATGATCTCGCATTCAATGTGGCAACATCTTTCTTACAGATCCTGCTGAATATGGAACAGGTAAAAGTGAATGAAGTACAGGTATCCCTGACCAATTCCAACCTGGAAAACACGAAGAAGCTGGTGATTGCCGGTTCAGTGCCAGAAAGTAACCAGGCAGACCTGGAAGCCCAGCTGGCACAGGATAGTACCAACCTGGTGACCGCAAAAAATGACGTGATTTTATCTACCCTGCAGGTGAAGGCTTATCTGAATCTGGGATTTGATATACCTTTTGTCCCAGAAGTGCCGGAGAATATTGGTACACTGACTACCACTCCGCTGAATGAAATGGCACCGGAAATGGTATATAGCAAGGCTACTACCACTTATCCGCTGTTAAAAGCAGATGAGCTGAGGATTGAATCCGCTAATAAGAACTTTAAAGCTACCCGGGCGCAGTTATATCCGAAATTAACAGGAGGGGCGGGTATTTCCGCCCAGTACGCCAGTAACAGTTATAACCCGGTTTTGGGTGCGCCATTCTTTACTGTGGATACAATAGGACAAGTAGTCAATAGTAATCAGAAAGTAATAACTAATACCCCGCATTTGAATGTAATTGGTCAAAACCGCGTTTCTTTCCGGGATCAGCTGGACAATACACAATATCAATACGCCTCTTTAAGGCTGGCAATCCCCATCTTTAATGGTTGGCAGGCCCGTGCCGCTACCTCTAAAGCAAAATTGAATGTACAGCGAATGGAATTGACCCGGGACCTGGATAATCAAAAGCTGAAACAGGATATCTATACTGCACATGCCAACGCAGTGGCTGCATTACAGAAATTTAATGCCTCTACAAAAGGAGTGGCCGCCGCACAGAAAGCATATGATTTTGCGACGAAACGCTTTAACCTCGGGTTAATGAACACCATTGATTACATCACCACACAAAGTAAATTATTCAGGGCGCAGATAGATAAGGTATCGGCGCAATACGATTACATATTTAAAATGAAATTACTGGAATTCTACAGAGATCAGAAAATATCGCTGTAGCGATGCCGGAAACTAAATTGCTTTATGAAGAAGAAGACACTTTATTGGCTCATAGGCATACTTTGTTCACTCGTTATTTTGCTCCTTGTACTGAAAGCATCAGGAGTTATTGGTAAGGAAGAAGGGATTAAAGTTGCAATAGATAAGGCTGCCAACAGAAACATCATAGAAGTAGTGACAGCCAGCGGGAAAATTTATCCCGAAATTGAAGTAAAAGTAAGTTCTGACGTATCCGGTGAAATCACCGACCTCCTTGTACAGGAAGGTGACTCCGTGAAAAAAGGACAAATACTGGCACGCATATACGCTGATATTTACGGATCTATGGTAGACAAGGCTGCGGCCTCTGTAAGTCAGAGCCAGGCTCAGTTAGCCAATTCTGCCGCCGCACTCAATTCCTTTAAGGCCCGCCTGGAACAAAACAAAGCTGCCTATAACAGAAACAAGGAACTCCTTGGCCAGAAAGTGATCTCCAAATCAGAATTCGAAACCGCAGAAGCTACTTATCTCGCCTCACTGGCAGATTATAACGCTGCCGTGCAAAGTATCAACGGTAATAAATTCGCCGTACAAAGCGCTCAGGCCAACCTGAACGAAGCCAATAAAAATCTCGGTCGTACTACCATTTCTGCACCTATGGGGGGGATTATCTCCCTGCTGTCTGTAAAGAAAGGGGAACGCGTAGTAGGTACCGCACAAATGACTGGTACTGAAATGCTCCGCATAGCCGATATGAATACCATGGAAGTACAGGTAGATGTGGGCGAAAACGATATCCCAAAAGTAAAATATGGCGATACGGCCATCATTGAAATAGACGCCTATAATAACCGTCAGTTCAAAGGTACCGTAACACAGATCGCCAGCTCCAGTAAAGGCGCAGCCACTGCTACCGCAGTTACCGCTTCTTCTGCAGAACAGGTAACCAGCTATATTGTACATATCCGCATATTGCCTTCCAGCTATGAAGACCTGATCGCCAAATCCGGCAAAAGAACTTTTCCGTTCCGTCCGGGTATGAGCGCCAGCGTTGATATTCAAACGCGCTATGTAAATAATATTCTGACTATTCCTATCAATTCAGTCACTACCCGTGATGCGGATTCCACAAAGCATGGAGATAAGAAGAAGCCAGTGCAGGATGATACTACCCCCAGTTCCTCTGCCAGCACAAAACCTACTTTGAATGAAGTAGTATTCGTATTGCAGAAAGATGGTACTGTTAAGATGGTATCCGTAAAAACGGGCGTACAGGACGATGCCTGGATTCAGGTTACATCCGGTATTAACCCAGGAGACCAGGTGGTGAGTGCACCGTACACGGCTATATCCCGTTTATTGGATAACGGTAAAAAAGTAAAAGTAGTCCCTAAAGCAGATTTGTTCGAAGGACAAACGAAATAAAGCGCAAAGCGTAAAGCAGAAAGCAAAAAGCTATTAAAGCGAATGATAAGTGTGAATGAGTAATTTAATTACCCGCTCTTATCATTCGCTTTAATAGCTTTTTGCTTTCTGCTTTACGCTTTCTGCTTTTTAGTTACCTTGCGTAAAAAACAGCACTGTGAGCACGAGCATTGGAATAATTGGGAGTGGTAGCTGGGCTACTGCCCTGGCAAAAATTCTGACAGATAACGGTCATCATATACACTGGTGGATCAGAAATGAAGACACCATTCGTCATATGCAGCAGCGTCATCATAATAAGCATTATCTCACCTCTGTATATTTTGATACCAGCCTCTTATCATTAAGTAATGATGTAAAGGCAGTGGTAGCCGCTTGTGATGAGTTGGTGTTGGCGGTGCCTTCCGCTTTTTTGGAAGATGTATTACGCCAGCTGCCCGCAGATGCCTTAAACGACAAAAAAATTATTTCTGCAATTAAAGGGCTGGTTCCCAGCAATAATACCTTGATTGGAGAATACCTGCAAGCGCAGTTTGGTTTACCAGCCAGCCAGTACTTTACTATTACCGGCCCATGTCATGCGGAGGAAGTAGCCAATGAAAAGCTATCTTACCTCACTTTTTCCGGTACACAAATGGCTTCTACCCAGGCGATTGCTGATAAGTTTACGGGTAGTTACCTCCAAACCATTGTGAATACAGATGTGGTGGGTGTTCAACTGGCAGCAGTCCTCAAAAATATTTATGCGCTGGGGGCAGGTATTGCCCATGGCCAGGAATATGGCGACAATTTCATCAGTGTATTTATCGCGAATTGTTTCCGGGAAATGCAAACGTTCCTGGAAAAATATGAAGAGCAAAAGGCTGCTGTGGCCGGAACTGCGCCTATGGTACATAATTACAGTGCCAGCGCTTACCTGGGCGATTTGCTGGTTACCTGTTATTCTTTGCATAGCCGTAACCGTACTTTCGGTAACATGATCGGCAAAGGATATAGTGTAAAGGTCGCACAGCTGGAATTGAATATGATTGCTGAGGGCTATTATGCCAGCAAGTGTATGTATGAAATGAACAGGAACATTGGCGCGTATATGCCGGTAGCACAAGCGGTATACGCTATTTTATGGCAACAGGTACACCCTTCAGAAGCTTTCCTGGCACTGGAAAAAGGCTTCATATAAAGTTATTTCCCGCAAAATCATAGAAAGAAATGGAATCGCCGGAGGGGCTTTGCCAAACGTTCCTCCTTTGATTCCATGTTATTATCCTAATAAGTTGAATGATTTTGCGGGAAAGTAAATTTTAGTAATCATCATAATCCTCGTAGTTATCCTCCCCAATCTTCATAATCGCCCGCACATTGGGAAAATATTGTTTTATCAATGTAGCAATACGGGTAAAAAGATAATCGCTTAAAACAGGTCCTTCGTAGTATTCTATCTCATTGGTTTCATCGGAGATGATATACTCTGTGATGTTTCGATCAATAATGGCCTGAAATCTTCTCTGACGTGGTAGCTTCCGCAGGTTGATTTTGGTAGGTACTCCATCCACATTGAAAGTACATGCAATGTTACGCATAACAACAATTTTGGGTTTAAATGAGAAAACGGAATGGTTAGTTGTGTTTCACATGGTAAGCCTTGGTACAGCTAAAATAAGCTGAAATGGACAAGTGAGCAATATTGTAGCGTTATTTTGATTAAATCATGTCATTTGTACCCTATTTTGCTACAATTCCCTGCGAAATACAATACAATTATAAGTTTTTATGATTACACCAACCGTTAATGAAATATAAATGCAGAAAATAAAAATCTGTTCAGGGTGTGGATAGGGGAAAAGAAGTGTAGAATATATTCTACACTTCTTGCCGGACCAATCCGTTACAATCCGGCAGTACCCGCATTGGATTGATATTTGGAACATCCAGAGTCCATTCCCGGAAATAAAAAGAGGAACGGGTTACGTGTTAAACAGAATTGCAAATTTTTTTTGTTATGAAGATTAGAACCCTGCTTTTTGTTACTTCTTACCCCCCACGCGAATGTGGTATCGCCACTTTCGCACAGGATCTGGTAAATGCGATGAATAAGAATTTTGCCGGCAACCTGAATATTGAAATAGCGGCATTGGAGGAAATGGGAAAACCAGCAAACCCTAAAGAGGCTCCGGTTACATATACCGTTAATCCATTCGATATTGACAATTGTATTGAGTTTGCACAGCAGATAAACGACAACGATAAAATAGACCTGGTATGTTTTGAACATGAGTTTGGATTGTATGGCGGCGACTATGGCTATAACCTGCTCGCCATGTTGTCGTTACTGGATAAACCGTTTGTAGTGCGCTTTCATACCGTATTACCTTATCCGGATCTGAAATGTACCAAAGTAGTAAGTCTGATTAGCGCCCTGGCGGCAAAAGTGTTAGTGATGACCCGMTCATCCGCAGAAATACTGGAGCGCGTATACCATGTACCTACAGACAAAATTGTACACATCCCTCATGGTACCCACGCCCACATTGTAGATGACCTACCAACGCTGAAAAAGCAATACAACCTGGAAGGAAAACATGTACTCAGCACCTTTGGCCTGCTCAGTGAAAATAAAGGCATAGAAACCGCTATCAGGGCCATGAAGGAAATTGTAAAGCAATATCCGGATGTTGTATACCTGGTGCTGGGAAAAACCCATCCGGTAGTATGTGCAAGAGAAGGAGAAAAATACCGGAACTCACTGGAAGAACTGGTGGCCACACTGCAACTGCAAGATCATGTCAAATTTGTAAATAGCTATCTTTCACTCAATACGTTACTCGATTATCTGTCATTGACAGATATCTATCTCTTTACTTCCAAAGACCCGCATCAGGCGGTAAGCGGAACATTTGTTTACGCCATGAGTGCAGGTTGCGCGGTCATCTCTACCTCATTTGTACAGGCCCGCGAAATGCTGGAAGATGGTGCCGGCTGCCTCATCGACTTCAATAACGCGGAACAACTGGCGGCTAACGCGCTGACGTTATTGGCTGATCCGCTATTGCGCCAGCAAATGAGCAGTGCCGCCATCGAAAAAACGCGTAGCTCTATCTGGGAAAATGTGGCTATCGCCCATATGGGCACGATCAGCGATGTGCTGGCCGCCGATAAGATACTGCCCAATTTACCCCCTCCATACCTCGATCATATTGACCGTATGACCGACGAATTCGGCATGCTGCAATTCTCCAAACATGATGTACCCGATCCGGAATTCGGTTACACATTGGACGATAACGTCCGCGCCCTCATTGCCATGTGTATGTATAGCAATGAGCTCAAGCCGAGTAGCTTTGTTCACAACTTATGTCGCAAATACATCAGTTTTATTGGGTATTGCCAAAAGCCTTCCGGCAAATTTCTTAACTACGTGGATATCGACGGCGAGTTTTCTGCCATGAACGAGGAGGTCAACCTGGAAGATGCCAATGGTCGCACCATTTGGGCGCTGGGCTACGCGCTCTATTCCCATAGGAGTTTGCCTTTTGATGCCGTACAGGATTGCCTGTCGCTGTTCAGACAAAGCTTCCACTGGATGGAATCACTTTCCTCGCCCAGAGCCATCGCCTTTACCATAAAAGGGCTGTATTATTTCCTGCAATACAAGCAGGGAGAAAGAGCTGCAGAAATTTTACAAATTCTGGCGGCAAAATTGTATAGCCATTACAAAGACGAGGCAGACGAAAACTGGCATTGGTACGAGGCCTATCTCACCTACGGAAATGCCGTGTTACCAGAATCAATGATGATCGCATACCAGGTAACCGGAGAAGAAGTGTACCGGAAAGTAGCAGAAGAGAGCCTGGCATTCCTTTGTAGCAAAACGTTTACCGACAGCCATATGAAGGTGATTAGTAATAAAACCTGGTATCACCGGGATGCCACGGCGCCACTGGAAGATGGAGGAGAGCAATCTATCGAAGTGGCCTATACCATGCTGGCAATGAATATGTTTTATAATATCACAAAAAATAAATCATACCTGGAAAAGATGCGTTTGGCATTTAGCTGGTACCTGGGTAATAATCACCTGAAACAGTTGGTATATAATCCGCTAACCTTTGGTTGCTACGACGGCCTGGAGAAAAATAATATTAACCAGAACCAGGGTGCCGAATCTACTGTGTGTTATCTGATAGCCAGACTTTTGATGGAACAATGGAACAAACATAAGTATGTTACAACGAAACAAAATAGTCTGGAGCCAATCCGGCTCGGCATCAACTGATAGTAAAATGAAATATCCCAGCATTCTAATCATCGATGATGAGCCGGATATTTGCAGACTGCTGCAATTAACGCTCGTTCGTCATGGATATACTGTGAAGTATGTACATGAACTGGGAGAAGGTATGCAGGCGATCTTCAAACATCAACCCGACCTCCTTTTCCTGGATATCCATCTGCCAGACGGTTCTGGATTGGATGCCTTACCAGTAATAAAGGAAAAATGCCCAACTTTACCCGTCGTCACAATCAGTGCATACGACACCGCAATGGAAAAACAAACCGCTTTGAAAGCAGGTGCCGCGTTTTTCCTCGCTAAACCTTTTAGTGTCAAACATGTTGATGAACTGATCGGGGCGATTAAAAGCTAGGCCGCTCTTATTTATAATTAGTAATTTTAACTAGCATTGTTGTTGCCAATTACCACATATTAAAGAAGTATGAAAAATATTCTGATAATAGACGATGAAATTAATATCTGTACGCTACTGAGTAAATTTCTCGGGAAACATGGTTTCGAGGTAGATTCCACCATGACAGGTGGTGCTGCGCTGAAAATGATGAAAGAGAAAACCTATGACCTGGTGCTTTGTGATTACCGGTTGAAAGATACAGATGGCGCAAAGTTGCTGCAGGATATCCATCAAATTAATCCCGGTACTATCGTGATCATCATCACCGGTTATACAGACGTGAGAGTAGCCGTGGAAATGGTGAAAAATGGTGCATATGACTATCTCTCCAAACCACTGTATCCCGACGAAATACTTAGCCTGGTACATAAAGCTTTCGCACATAAGGAATCCGAACAGGAAAGAAAAGCAGTAAGACCCATAGAATCCGGTACTGAACCGGAAGTCAGGGAAACTTTGCTATCGCGCAGCCAGAACGATAAAAGCGATAAATATGTATACGGTGAAAGTGAAGGCGCCCGGGAATTGATCCGCCAGATTAAACTGGTAGCCCCCACCGATTACAGTGTAATCATTTTTGGCGAAACCGGTACCGGTAAGGAATCGGTGGCACATTTAATACACCATCACAGCAAAAGAAACCACCAACCCTTTGTGGCACTCGATTGCGGTAGCCTCTCAAAAGAACTGGCTGCCAGCGAATTATTTGGTCATGAAAAAGGTTCCTTTACAGGCGCTATTAACACTAAAATAGGTGCCTTTGAACAAGCGCAGGGTGGTACCCTGTTCCTGGATGAAATTTCTAATTTATCGTACGATATACAGGTAGCCTTGTTAAGGGTGCTACAGGAAAAAGTAATCCGTAAAGTAGGTGGCTTAAAAGAAGTACCCATTGATGTACGTATCATAGTAGCTTCCAATGAAAAGCTCTCTGAGTCCGTACAACGGGGCAAATTTAGAGAAGATCTCTTTCATCGTCTGAATGAATTTACGATCTACATTCCGCCATTGAGAGAACGCCGCGATGATTTGCCTTTGTTTACTACCGCCTTCGTGAACCAGGTAGAAAAGGAACTGGATAAATCCTGTGGAAAAATCTCCATTGAAGTATGGGATTGTTTTAAACAGTACAATTGGCCCGGCAATATCCGTGAACTGAAAAATGTAATCCGGAGGGCATGCCTACTCACACCGGAAAAGGAAGATATTACTATGATCGCCCTGCCACTCGAAATGAAAGAGTCATTTACACAGGCGTCGGAAGAAGTATTTGTATCCGGAGAATTGGCCATGTTGTCGAACGACAATGATCTGAAAACAGTAGCTTTACAGGCAGAGTATAATAAAATTATTAATGTGCTGAAAGAAGTGAAATATAATAAAACAAAAGCAGCACAGGTCTTGAACATTGACCGTAAAACATTGTATAATAAGCTGCGGCTGCTGAATATTAATTACTAAGCAGCTAGCCATTAGCTTTTAGCTATTAGCAAAATGCAGCGGAGATCATATGGTCTTCGCTGCATTTTGTTTATAGCTAATGGCTAACTGTTAGTTCCGGTAGTGCAATAGTGAAGATGCTGCCCTTGCCAGGCTCACTGTCCACGTGTATACTTCCTTTATGATTCAATAGAATGTTTTGCGTGCTGGTTAACCCAAGCCCTGTACCTTTTGATTTGCTGGTAAAAAAAGGATCAAATAGCCTTGACAGCTTATCTTCAGGAATACCTATGCCGTTATCTGCAATCATTAGCTTCGCTTTATCATGACTACGCGTAGTGGTAATTGTTAGTATGCCCTTGCCTGGTGCCATGGCTTCAATTGCATTGATAATAATATTAAGAAATGCAATCACTACTTTTTCTTCATCGGCGCTTATCAGAATATCCGGCGATACCAGGTGACGTTCTACTTGTATTTCATGGAGCTGTATCCTGTCCTGGGCCAGCACTAATGCTTTTTCAATTAGGGTATTGATGCCGCAGTTGTCCACATGTAACTCTATCATACGCGTGCTATGCAACAGTTCCGTGATCAACTGGTTGATACGGGTACAGTTACGCTCTATGATATCTGTGTAAAGCTGTGAATCTTCACCTATAATTACTTCGTCTGTGTCTTTAAACTGACTTACCGCCAGTAAAATATTGGTCAGCGGATTTCTTACTTCATGGGCAATCACCCTGGCAATACGACCGGTGATAACAAATTTCTCCTGGTGTTGCTTCTCCTGTTCTTCTCTTTTTTTATCGGTAATATCCTGTATCACATACAGAAATATTTGGGCGGCTTCGTCCAGTGTAACCGTATTGATAAGTACAATAAGTTTTTTATTGCCTGCTGTCTTAAATTCATATTCCTGGCTTCCCGATAGGGTACTGTTTAAAAATTTGTCGTGTTGTTCATCCGAAAAGAAAAGGTCACGGAGGTATAATTGCAGTATTTGTTCCCGGTTGTAATTCAGGGTACGAAGAGCGGCGGGATTGGCATCTACAATGTGATGTTCTTTATCGGCCAGTATAATGAGGTCGTGTGCTTTTTCGAAGATGCCGTAGTATTTTTTTTCACTTTCTTCAATAGACCGGCGGTGGCTATATTCGTCTACTGCATACCGGATGGATCTTTCTAACAGATCAGCGGCCATTTCTCCCTTTACCAGGTAATCGTAGGCCCCTGCGAGCATGGCTTCCCTGTCAATATTATAATCGCCTTTCCCGGTGAGCATTATTACCGGAGGCTGATGGGGCATCAGCTGAATGCGATGCAGAATATCTATACCGGTATTTGGCCCCAGGCGATAATCTACCAGGAATACATCGTATGTATTGTTTTCAATGGCAGCAATGCCTTTCTGGTAAGTAGATGCCCATTCCAGTACATATTGCCCGGGTGATATATCTTCCAGTAGTGACGTTACAAGGAAAAAATCATCTTCATCATCATCGATCATCAAAATGTGAATAGCACGCTCGCTCATTGCTTCAATTGGTTTGGCCATAAAAAATAGGACTCATCTACCACAATAACGATGCTAGCTTAACCAGCCTCATGATCCTCTTCTCTATGCGATTGTTTCAAGGGTAGTATAATTACGAAGGAGGCGCCTTTGCCGGGCTCTCCATATGCCTGTATATAGCCGTTATGGCTATCCACAATTTTTTTGCAGATCGCCAGCCCTATACCCGTACCGGTATATTCGCTGATGCCATGTAGTCGTTGGAAAATCAGGAAGATGCGTTCCGCATAAGCTTGTTCAAATCCAATTCCATTGTCATCGACACTAATGCGGCAGAAAATTTCCCTGGCGCGGCTTTCCTTCGGTACCCCTAATTCAATTCCAGACAGGATTTGATGATGGATATCTATTTGCAGCGGCCTGTCGGGGCTGGCAAATTTGATAGAGTTGGCCAGCAGGTTTTGAAAGAGTTGGTGGAAAGAGGTATCGCTTCCTTCAATCACGGGTAGCTGGTCGTATTTAATTTGTACATTCTTCTCTTCCAGTGTTACTTCCAGGTCGCTGAGTACTTCCTGTAAGAGTTTATTCATGTCTACCGGCGTAATAATTTCCGGCGTAATGCGGCCCGCTCTGGAGAAAATCAACAGGTCGTTGATAAGCACCCGCATGCGGGAAACGGCAGATACCATGCGATCTATCAGTTGCGAGGCATCGGGCGGTAATTGCTCTTTATACTTGATTTGTAGCCGGTCGCTGAACGTAGAAATTTTCCGCAAAGGCTCCTGCAAATCATGCGAGGCCACGTAAGCAAATTGCTCCAGCTCCTGATTGGTTTTATTTAACAGCGAAATATTTTGTTGGAGATCACGTTGGTACGACTTCATCCGGCTTTCAATATGTAGTTGTAATTTAAATTCCCGGGTAAGCGTTACATAGGAATAGATACCTATCAAAATAGCCACCAGAGAAGATATGAAGATCATAGGCACCCACATTACAGCAAAGAAATGGAACAGTTCTGATTTTTCCTGCACCAGGTTTTCTTCAATCCGGATCATATCACGCACCTTATTATCGATGAGATCCATCGCTTTTTCGCCTTCTTTTACAGACGATTGCTGCTTTAGTTGGGTGGAATTTTCACTCCCTACTTTCAGCTGTTGATATTTGATGGCAAGTAATTGTCGTAATGTATCCAGATGTTTTTGTTGTACGGGATTGTCTGCTGTGATTTTGCGCAGCAACAAATATTCTTCTTCAATCCGGTTGGTCCGTTCCTGCATACTGGGGTCCAGAAAGGAGCTGTCCTGGGTAAGCGTATAGCCTCTGATAGCGGCCTCTGCTTCCTTCAGCTGACGGGTAATTACCTCTAGCCGTTTGGATACCTCTATGGCATGATTAAGCCTGCCGGCATTGTCTAACAGGTTTTTAGCTACGAGAAAGGAAAGCACGGACGCAGCCACAATTACCGTAAAGGCAATGAAGAATCCGAGTCGTATTTTCTTGTGTATTGAAAAATGCATCTGATTGTATGGGATGTAAGTAAGCATTTCAATTTACTATTTCTGTATGAGATATGTGGTTAAAAAGTATTGTTTTCTTACTACTGCCTCACTGAGCAACATATTCTACAGAATGCTAATTAATTCTACGTGGATGACGGCCTGTATGGGATGAATCCGTATAAACCGTTGCGGCAGAGCTAAATATCTGCTGTGACCTTTGTCTGTATTGGTTTTTAGGGAGATGCGCTATGCGTTGAAGTGATCAGATCACCGTGCTTGGAATGAACTTTGGATCACTAACGATAGTCTTCACCCATAAAAAAATGAGTCATGAATAACCCGGATAAAAATAAAGAACCCACTCCTGATCCTTCTACTCCTGATAAACAACAGCCCGGAAAAGAGAGTCCTACACCGGTGCAGCCGCCGCCAACACAACCGCCGGTGATGCCGGAAAATGAGCCTATTCCGGAAGAATTGCCAGAAAGGGAAACGCCCAGAAAGCCCGCAGACCCGCAAGCAGAAGAGGAGAGAGAGGAAGCATTCAAAAGGAAATCACCGGATCATCGTTGAAAATGAATTGTTGGTTATGCAAGATTCTATAATTGTTAAATGGAAAAACTACAAGGGTCTCCTGCGAAACGCAGGGGGCCTTTTTAAATCCTTTTCATCTGCAAAAATAAGATCCTGAATGGTTAACATAGATCAGATCACCGACCCCATTGCCGTAGCGAAGTCCGTGAAGTTACGTTATGTGAAAGCTAATACGCCAGGCTTTACCCGTCAGCGTAAAGGAAAATCGTTTGTTTATCTGGATGCCGGTGGCGTTGTCATCAAAGATGAAGTGGTGCTGGCCCGTATCCGTGGCCTTGTATTACCGCCTGCATGGGAAAAGGTATGGATCTGCACCTGGCCCAATGGCCATCTGCAGGCCACCGGTATGGATGCAATGGGCCGCAGGCAATACCGCTATCACAGTACCTGGGCCAAAGCCAGAAACGAAACAAAATACTATCGCCTCCTGCAATTTGCCGCAAATTTGCCGCATATACGTAAACGTATAAACGAAGATCTGAAAAGATCAACCCTCGATAAAGAAAAAGTAATTGCTATTGCCTTATCGGTAATGGAGGAAACATTGATAAGGGTAGGGAATGCGTCTTATGAAAAATTATACGGCTCCCACGGCCTCACTACCTTGCAGGACAAACACGTGAAAATAAACGGCAGCGAGGCATTCTTTCAATTTAAAGGCAAAAAAGGTGTACAACATAAAATAATGCTCCGCAATGCAACACTGGCTAAATTGTTGAAAAATGTTAGGGATATCCCCGGACAGGTATTGTTCCAGTACTATGATGCAAACGGCGACCATAAAGGACTTGACTCCGGAGAAGTAAATGATTATATCAAAACCTGCTGCAAGGAAAATGAGTTTACCTGCAAAGACTTTCGTACCTGGGCCGGAACGGTAAACGCCCTGAATTTACTGTCAGATCTTACCCCGTTTACCACAGTAACAGAATGCCGCAGTAACATTGTAGCAATAATCGACGGTGTGGCGGGCAAGTTGGGGAATACCCGCGCCGTATGCAGGAAATATTATATCCATCCACAACTATTGGAAAGCTACGAAAAAGGAACATTGGAACCCTGGCTGCAGCAACTACGCACTAAACGCAACAACCCGTCCGGCAATGGGCGGGACGGGTTGCGTGCAGACGAAAAAGTGCTCTTACAATTTCTTCAAAATGCCTGACTATGCTGCTGCTATTGAAATAATAGCTGTTCTTCTCTGTCTTCTACCTTAATTTTCTGGATGAATTCATCAAATCCTGCCCCCTCATGGGAGCTGTATGCGCCGTAAGCGTCCAGTACATAGCCTTTTTGACCGTCCTGGTCTTCCAGCACATACAAAACAGCCGAGTCCGAAGGGTCGGACTCACCTTCAAAACGATAGGTTTTAATGATAGTCAGGTCTTCCGGATGATAAATTTTTTGTGCATCCTTATTCTGCAATCTGCCATGATCACTCATCGTTAATTCATGATCGAAGCCTCTCTCATGCAGTCTTTCCAGTACTCTTGATAATGTGGTCATTTCACCTGGCTTTTCCATAAAAAATGGTTTTTGTGTAAAGATGAAAAACCAAAAGTTATGCCGCGATGTTTTATCATAATGGTACTATTTATGTTAACTTTTTACTAAACCAAAACCCATTTCATCATGCGTGCAATATGGTCAGGGTCTATTGGATTTGGACTCGTAAATATTCCAGTGAAATTATTTAGCGCCACTCAGGACAGCCGGCTGGACCTGGATATGCTCGATAGCAAGGATCTGGCGCATATTAAATTCAAAAGGGTCAATGAAAACTCCGGAAAGGAAGTGCCCTGGGAGCAGATCGTGAAAGGATACCTGTATAAAGATGAATATATAGTATTGGAGGACGAAGATTTTGAAGCTGCCAGTCCGAAAAAAAGTAAGATCATTGAAATAGAATCCTTTGTAGAAGAAACTGATATAGATGATATCTATTTTGAATCTGCTTACTTCGTGGAACCGGCAAAAGGTGGCGAAAAAGCCTATGCACTATTGTTACAAGCCCTTCAGAAAAGCGGAAAAGCAGGATTAAGCCGTTTTGTACTGCGCTCTCAGGAGCACCTGTCGGTTATACGCCCCCGCGAAAATTACCTGTTATTACAACAACTCCGTTTTGAAGAAGAAGTGAGGTCATCCGCAGAACTGACCATACCCAGTGATATAAAATTTGCGAAAAGAGAGCTGGATATGGCCATGGAGCTGGTAAAGCAGTATACCACCGAATTTGATATTACACAGTATAAAGATGAATACAAAGCTGAGCTACTTAAAATCATCAAAGCAAAAGCCAGTGGCAAGAAAACCGTGGTGAAGAAAATGCGCGTGGTACATACCAAAAGTGATGAACTTTTTGATCAGCTGAAAGCCAGTCTTGGTAATAGTAAGCCTGCTTCTAAAAAGCGTGCGTCATGAGCCTGTCGTTGTACAAACAAAAAAGAAACTTCACTAAAACTACCGAACCCGCTGCTGGTAAGGCAGTGGCAGGGAAGCATATTTTTGTGATTCAACGCCACCATGCTACCCGCTTGCACTACGACTTTCGCCTGGAAATAGCCGGTGTATTGAAAAGCTGGGCAGTACCTAAAGGTCCTTCCATGAATCCGGCGGATAAGCGGCTGGCTATGCAGGTAGAAGATCACCCTTATAATTACAAAGACTTTGAAGGCACTATCCCCGCCGGAAACTACGGTGCTGGTACCGTTTACATCTGGGATAAAGGCACCTTTGAGCTGATGAATCCCAATGGTAGCAGCTTTGATAAAGAAGCCCTCAAGGAACTGAAATCCGGCGATCTGAAAATAGTGATGAAAGGGAAGAAGCTGAAGGGAGAATTTGCACTGGTGAAAATGAAAGCAGCCGAAGGCAATGCCTGGTTGCTCATTAAGCATAAAGACAAGTACGCCGTCAACGAATATAACAGTGAAGACTATACGCCAAAAAGTATAAAAGAAAAAGGAATAAAGGAGAAAGCCGACGCAAAGAAAGACACAAAGAAAAAATCAGTAGCCTCCCGGGAAACAGCTCCGTCTCCCCCAAAAAAAACAAAAAAGGACACCATTAAAAAAGTCTACAAACCCATGCTGGCAACACTTGTAGATAATGCCTTTGATGGGGACGAGTGGCTCTTCGAAACCAAATGGGATGGCTATCGTGCTATTGCTACGGTAAAGAATCATGACGTAGCTCTCTATTCCCGGAACGAACTATCCTTCCTGGACGCTTATCCTCCCGTAGTAGCGGCCCTGGAGAAAATAGATCACGATGTTGTATTGGACGGAGAAATTGTAGTACTCGATACAAAAGGTATATCGAACTTTCAGGCGTTGCAACAATATCGAAACACGGGCAAGGGACGACTGATATATGCCTTATTTGACCTGCTCTATCTGGATGGCCATGATATTCAACACCTGACACTATTGGAGCGAAAAATCCTGCTAAAGACGCTGCTGGCAGGTGTGAAAGATAAGACACTTCGCTTTTCCACACACGTATTAAAAAACGGGAAGCGCTTTTTTGAAAACGCGGAGGAAAAGCAATGGGAGGGTATCATTGCTAAGAAAACTGACAGCGTGTACCAGGAAGGAAAGAGGGGAATGGACTGGCTTAAAATCAAAAACATCAACGAGCAGGAAGCGGTTATCTGCGGCTATACTGCCCCTCGCGGCAGCAGGAAAAAAATAGGCGCACTGGTATTGGGGATCTATGAAGGGAAACAGCTGCACTACATCGGGCATTGTGGCGGCGGCCTCAATGAGACCACCATCGGTGAACTGTATAACAAGTTGCAGCCTTTGATCACGGATGTAAATCCCTTTGGGGTAAAGATAGCCACCAATATGCCGGTAACCTGGGTCAGGCCTCAGCTGGTATGCCAGGTGAAATTCCAGGAATGGACCGGCGATGGACATCTCAGGCAGCCCATTTTCCTGGGATTACGGGAAGATAAACAAGCGAAAAAGGTATTCCGCGAAACCGCAAAATAAGCTACTATGGCAACCGCAGACACCACACGTATACTCACGTTAAACAGCAAAAAAGTAACCCTGACTAACCAGTCAAAGCTGTACTGGCCAAAGGAAACGATTACCAAAGGGCAGTTGATCGATTATTACCTGTCTGTATCCGCGTTTATTTTGCCACACCTGAAAGACCGGCCATTGTCTTTACATCGTTTTCCCAATGGCATTGACGGCCCCTCCTTTTATCAKAAAGATCTGGACCTCACGCAAACGCCGGGCTGGATTAAAAGTGTGCCACTGGTGGCGGATTCCACCGGGAAAAATGTGGACTACCTGGTATGTAACAACGAAGCCACCCTGGCCTATATGGTGAACCTGGGCTGTATTGAAATAAACCCCTGGCTGTCGAGGCTAAAAACGCTGGATACGCCAGACTTTATAGTGTTGGACCTGGACCCGGAGAACATCGATTTTAAATATGTGGTGGAAACGGCGCAGCATATCAAAGCACAGTTGGATCATTTCAATATTACCTCCTTTTGTAAAACCTCCGGGTCTACAGGGCTGCATATTTACATTCCAACGGGTACGGCTAAAATCAGTTACGACAGCAGCCGTTTGTTTGCCGGGTACATTGCACAGCAGGTAAATGAAGCACTTCCCGGCACTACCAGTGTGATCAGGGCTAAAGCGGCCAGGAATAAGAAAGTATATATCGATTTCCTGCAAAACAGTCGCGGGCAAACGGTGGCTGCTCCTTATTCCGTTCGGCCTAAACCCGGCGCCACCGTGTCTATGCCGTTATTGTGGAAAGAAGTAACTCCCAAATTGCGCATCAGCGACTTTGACATCTCTAATTCACTGAAACGCCTAAACGAAAGAGGTGATTTATGGGAGGATATTAAAAGTGTGAAAAATGACCTGCGGAAAGCGGTGCGTGAAATAGAGCAACTTGTAAAAGCATAGTCTTTTTATTTCCCTTAACGAGCCATTGGAACTACTATCTTTGCAGGGCTATGTCTAAAGGCCATATTTTAATTATCGATGATGAAGACCAGCTCCGCAAGCTTCTAAGCCGCCTGCTGGCCCTGGAAGGATATACCCTTTATGAAGCTGCCAATTTCAGGGCAGCCATGAGGATACTGGAAAAGGAAGAAATACATATTGTACTATCGGATGTAAAACTTCCGGATGGTAACGGGGTGGAATTGGTGCGCGATATACGCGTCAAATACCCCGAAATTGAAACCATTGTGCTCACGGCATATGGTAACATCGCCGATGGTGTACAAGCCATTAAAAACGGCGCGTTCGACTATATTACCAAAGGGGATGACAACAATCGCATTCTGCCGCTGGTAAGCAAGGCCATGGACAAAGCCCACCTGCAATTCCGTATCCGCGAACTGGAACAGAAAATAGGGGGTAAGTATAACTTTGGTAATATTTTGGGAGAATCCCCTGAAATACGTGCTGCTATCGCTTTGGCCGAAAAAGTGGCGCCTTCAGATATGACCGTATTGCTATTGGGTGAAACCGGCGCAGGCAAAGAAGTATTTGCACAAGCCATTCACCAGGGCAGTCAGCGCAGGCAACAGCCCTTTGTAGCGGTGAACTGTAGTGCTTTTGGCAAGGAGATTCTGGAAAGTGAACTATTCGGGCATGTGGCCGGCGCCTTTACCGGTGCGGTAAAAGATAAAAAAGGCTTCTTCGAAGAAGCCCGTGGAGGCACCATTTTCCTGGATGAAATAGGGGAGATGGCGATCGAATTACAGGCTAAAATGCTGCGGGTACTGGAAACACAGGAGTTCTACAAAGTAGGAGAGTCCAAACCCACTAAAACGGACGTACGAATTATTGCCGCTACCAACCGGCTCCTGGAGCAGGAAATCGCCGCAGGACATTTCCGGGCCGACCTATACTACCGCCTCTCTGCCTTCCAGATATCATTGCCTTCCCTGAATGAACGCCGCAAAGACATTCCTTTACTGGCGGCCTGGTTCCTGCAACAGATAGCGCCTAAAATGAATAAACGCATCAGCGGCATGACACCCGCTTTCCTTCAGGCTTTACAACAGCATAGTTGGAAAGGAAATATCCGTGAGCTGCGCAATGTAATTGAAAGAGCCGTCATTTTAACGGACACGGATATATTGGATACGCCTGTGTTACCGTTGGATTTTCAACAGGGAAACAGCGAGGAAGACAATTCATTGCGCCTGGCCGACATGGAAAAGAAGCATATCATACGGGTACTGGCTCATGCCAAAGGCAATAAAACAAAGGCGGCAGAACTAATGGGAATAGGTCTTACCACCCTTTATAATAAAATCAAGGAATATAATATCGTTACGTTATAACAGCCAGCCTAATAACAGGCACGCCAGTACGATAAAGGGAGAAGGCACCCTCGTAAGGGATAGCAATGCCAGGGTACCAGCCATGATCAGCAGGTTATACCAGGTAGGCGAGATCACAAAAAAGAGGATCAGGGTAGCTGCCCACATAATCCCTACCACCACGGCATTGATGCCTTCCAATGCCCGGTAGATCACCACATACTTCTTCAGATTGCTCCAGATGGGAAAGAAAAACAGCACCAGTAATAAGCTGGGCAGGAAAATGGCGATCGGTGCCAGCATACAGCCCAGGAACTGATAACCCATACCCAGGTTGCGCATGGCCATGCCACCTACGTACGCAGATATGGAGAAAGTGGGCCCCGGTAGCGCCCGCATGATACCTGCACCGGTCAGCAGCTCTTCTGCTGTCATATACTGCGATTTGCTGCGGGTAACATACTGTTCCAGCATCATGGCTATCAGGATATCTCCTCCACCAAATACGAGGCTTCCGAAACGGTAAAAGTTCTCAAATAAGTTAAAGGGACGTCTGGTAATCCACTCGTGGGTACGAGCCAGCTCGGAGAGGATACCCGCCAGGATAAACAGCGAAGCAAACAACCAGATGTTCCCCCACTGTATCTTCCGTGGCTTTTCCGCCACATCAGGGATGCGCTTGTTACTAAAATTGGACACTATGCCCCCGAGAATAATCAACGCCGGAAAAGTCCAGGGTGATTTCAGGTAGAAGGCGGTAAACATAGACACCACCATGATGGCAAACGTGGCTATGTTATTAATGCTGATACGGAATGCCCGGATACCACCATAGGCTAAAAAGCCCACTGCCATTGGTTGTACGTATTTGAAAATATCTGTATTCAGTGCATTCCTGCCAAAATATTGTAGCAAAAAACTCAACGACCCCATAATCAGGCAGGCCGGTGTTATCCATATTAACAGGGTGATAATGGCCAGTACAACGCCTCCACGCTTATAGCCAATCAGGGTAAGGGTTTGGGAAGAAGACGCTCCCGGTAGCAACTGACAAAACGCATTGTATTCCATCAGTTCCTGCTCGGTAACATCCTTACGTTGCTGTACAAACGTTTTCATCATCATTGCCAGATGACCTTGCGGTCCTCCGTAGGCGGTGATGCTATGTAATAGCACAGCTTTTAAGAAAGGAATATGACGTAGAAGCACAGTGAATTTTAGTGAATGCCGATTGGACGAATTTATAAGGTACTCAAATATCCGGACAAAATACAACCATGTTGCTAATATTGGTAATCCTTCCAGTCAATAAAGGCACAATACTTGTAATATCGGATCGCATTATAACGAATATGGCCTTTTGTCCGTTGTGATCAGTTAGTTTTACTTGATAGGTTAATTACCCACCAACATCGAAGAATGTTCGGATCTAAAGAATAACCATATTGAGGGAACCATTAAAGATGACTTGCTTATACGCAGGATATTTACAAAGTCCCGGTAACGAAAGTTGCCGGGACTTTGCTATGTCTAACCTTATTTCTTTAACCCTATTTCACGTAAACGCTCATCCAGGTATTCACCAGCTGTAATAGGCTCGTAGGCCAGTGGGTTAGCAGCGGTAATGCAGCTTTCCAGGCTGTCCAATTTCATATTGGATTTTGGATGCAGGAAGAAAGGAATGGAATAACGGGAGGTATTCCACTTTTCGCGGGGAGGATTTACCACGCGGTGGGTGGTTGACTTCAGGCGATTATTAGTTAGGCGTTGCAACATATCCCCAACATTCACCACAATTTGTTCCGGCAAAGAAGTCACCGGTACCCAGTTGTCTTGCTTGTCCAGAATCTGTAAACCGTCTGCAGAAGCGCCTACCAGTAAGGTAATTAAGTTAATATCTTCATGCTGTTCCGCCCTGATAGCTGATTTGGGCTCCTGTGTAATGGGAGGGTAGTGGATGGCTCTCAGGATGGAATTGCCGTTATGTATTTTGTCGTCGAAATAATGTTCGTCCATACCCAGGAACAGGGCGATGGCCTGCAACAAGTATCTTCCGGACTGTTCAAATCCACGATAGGCTTTGAAAAAAGTAGGCGTAAAGGCCGGTACTTCGGCTACCTGTACATTGTCCGGATACTCAACACTAATCGGATCATTGTCTTCCACGGTTTGTCCAAACTGGAAAAACTCTTTCAGATCCGGTGCTTCATAACCTTTCGCATGTTCTTTACCAAAAGAGGTATACCCACGCTGGCCGGCTAGTTCCGGGATTTCATATAAATGTTTGGTATCAAAAGGTAGCTGGAAGAATTGTTGTACATAATTGTAGAGGTCCGCAATCAGCTCATCAGGAATCCCATGATTCTTTACCGCTACAAAACCAACTTCTTCGTAAGCCTTACCTAACTGCTGCACAAAGGCAGCTTTTCGTCCTGCATCTCCCGATGTGAAGTCTGCGAGATCCACAGAGGGGATAGAGTGGGTGGTTGCCATATCTTGAATTATTGTTTTGGAGCGATAAAGGTAGGGAAAAAACAGCGTTTAGCGGTTTAGCTATTAGCCGTTAGCAAATATGTTCCTGGCTACATTTGCTAACTGCTAATAGCTAAAAGCTAACTGCTTACCGGAAGTACTGCTCCTCTGCTGGCGTGATGTCTACCACAGCATATCGGTCTACCTGGTTAATCAGCATTTCATCCATAATGTCCACCACATTTTTATAGTTCGAACGACTGTCTGCTTTGATGAGCACCATCAACTCATTTTTTTGAAAAGCTTGCTGTACCGTATTCTTTTTATCAATAATCACGTCACGTATACCTGCATGGTTGGCGTAGCTGGTATAATGTATCTGTGGCGGGGTAGCCGGATCATTACCGATACCTTCATACCAGGCAATTTTGTTATCAGGTCCCAATACTACGGTGAGCGATTTTTTTTCAGGCAACGGCATAGGAGGGCCGTCTTTAGGCATCACCAGGTCCATGGTTTTAGGCTGTGCCATGGTAGTGGTGAGCATAAAAAATGTGATCAATAAAAAGCCCAGATCCACCATAGGTGTCATATCTACACGGGTCGATTTCTTACTGCTGCGGGTGCCGCGGCCACCGCCACCGCCTTTTTCAGAGGTATTTATTTCAGCCATCATTAACGGTTTTGGATAAACGAAAAATGGTTGAAAGCGCTTTCATGTATTAGATGCAGCGACGAATAGATTCCATACGCGATTTTTTGTCTGCTGCAGGATTATACTGATTATACTGATTTTTATTTTTTGATTTTGTGAGATAGATACCTACGGGAGGTAGCCATTGATAAGCTCCTGTCAGACAGGGTTTCACAAAAAAAGGAAGATCAAAAACATCCGTTTTCGATCTTCCTTTTATCTTATTAAATCAAAAAATAAAAATCAGTATAACCCTGATCAAGACAAACTCCGCTTAGAACTCTGCACTCTTCGGTGTTCTTGGGAAAGCAATCACATCGCGGATGTTGGTCATGCCTGTAACAAACAGCATCAGGCGCTCAAAGCCAAGACCGAAGCCGGCGTGCGGTGCAGTACCAAAGCGGCGGGTATCGAGGTACCAGCTCAGTTCTTCTACTGGCACGTGCATTTCGTTCATACGGTTTACCAGCTTGTCGTAGTTCTCTTCACGTTGTGAGCCACCTACCATTTCGCCAATACCGGGGAACAGGATATCCATTGCCCGTACGGTTTTGCCGTCGTCATTAAGCTTCATGTAGAACGACTTGATTTCTTTAGGATAATCGGTCAGGATCACCGGTTTCTTAAAGTGTTTTTCTACGAGGTAGCGTTCGTGCTCACTCTGCAGATCAGCGCCCCAGTCTTCAATCAGGTATTGGAACTTTTTGTTTTTGTTATGCTTGCTGTTCTTCAGAATGTCGATGGCTTCGGTATAAGTGATGCGTACAAACTCGTTGTGCAGCACAAATTCCAGCTTTTCGATCAGGCCCATTTCAGCGCGTTCCTGTTGCGGCTTTTGCTTGTCTTCTTCTACCAGGCGGCTGGCCAGGAAGTCGAGGTCATCACGGTTGTTATCGAGTATGTATTGGATAACAGATTTGATAAATGCTTCTGCCAGATCCATATTGTCTTCCAGCTCATAGAACGCCATTTCTGGTTCAATCATCCAGAACTCAGCAAGGTGGCGGGCGGTGTTGGAATTTTCTGCACGGAAAGTTGGTCCAAACGTGTAGATATCTCCAAATGCCATTGCACCCAGTTCTCCTTCCAGTTGCCCGGAAACCGTGAGGTTAGTGGATTTGCCGAAGAAGTCTTCTTTGTAATCAATCTCACCGTTTTCAGTACGTGGCGGATTCTTCATGTCCAGTGTGGTAACACGGAACATTTCGCCGGCGCCTTCTGCGTCAGAAGCGGTGATAATAGGCGTATGCAGGTATACAAATCCACGTTCGTTAAAGAAGCGGTGTACGGCAAATGCGAGGGCATGACGCACGCGGAAAATAGCACCAAACGTGTTGGTACGGAACCGCAGATGCGCTATTTCACGCAGATATTCCAGACTAGGCTTGTTTTTCAGCTGCAGCGGATACTTCTCCGGATCGCAGTCGCCCAGTATTTCCAGGGTAGCAGCCTTCAGTTCAACCTTCTGACCTTTACCCAGGGATGGAATAATTTCACCGGTGGCACTGATAGCAGCGCCGGTGGTAATGCGTTTTACCAGCGCCGGATCTATATTTTCGCTATTGATTACTACTTGTAAATTATTATTGGTAGAGCCATCGTTCAAAGCTATAAACTGATTGTTGCGGAATGAACGCACCCAACCCTTAACTGTTACTTCGTAATGCGCCTTGTCGTCGGACAAGATTTGCTTGACTTTTACCCTTTGGCTCATAATATATTGTATTTTAGGAGTGCAAAAATAAGTGGAAAACTTCATAGTATATAGTCCGGATCTTCGCCTTTTCCTGCCGGCCAGTGCCAATAAAATGTTAAAAATGGCCGGAAATTTGTGGTAGAAGCCTGTAGAAATGGGGTTTTGAGGGTCCCACTACCACTCCCTTACAGCCCGGGAAAGGATTGTTTTACAGGCCACTTAGGGGCAATTCAGGGGTAAATATTTTTGGATAATAGTAAAACTTGTTTTAATCTTGCGGTATATTCTGCCTGATTAAGTTCAAATTTCCATCTTCATCGGCAGTTCCTGAACTCAATCATTCCCTATCAAATTTAATAAGCTAATTAAATTTATTGACTCAAAAACAATTATTTGTAATTGGTGTATGTTGGTATGCAGTGGTACCCGCCTCACAACACTTCTAAAATTTGACAACACAGATGATGTACGACATCTTACAATTGAACGACATGCTCGTTCCTGAGCTGCTTGATATTGCAGAGAAACTGGACGTTCCCAACGCGAAAAAACTGAACAAACAGGACCTTATCTACAAAATTCTTGATAAACAAGCAGTATTAGCCTCAGAAGATAACCAAGCCAACGGAGACGAAAAGAAAGCACGTAAACGCAAACCTGTAAAGAAAGAAGACGGTAACCACGGTGCTGAAGAACCTGCTCACGCTGAAGAAAAACCAGCTGCTAAAAAAGCAGTTGCTAAAAAAACAACCGGTACAAAGACGAAAGAAAATGAAGCAGACAGCACACCGGTAAATTCCGCCAAACCTAAGATTAAAGACTTTGAAATAGATCTCGATAGCATTCCTTCTCTTACCTTCGATGATGATGATGATATCATTATCCCTTCCTTCACAGAAGATGAAGAAGCAGAAGAAGAGGAAGAAGAAGTAGTGGCTATTCCTGCTGCAGAAGAAGAGGAAGAAGAAGAGGATGATGATGACTTTGTGGTACCTGGAGAAATTCCAGTTGCACCCGCTGCACAGAAGAACCGCTTCCCTAATAAGAAAGAACCAGTTTTCAATATAGAATTCGATGGCGTAATAGTAAGTGAAGGTGTACTGGAAATGATGCCCGATGGCTACGGTTTCCTCCGCTCCTCCGACTATAACTACCTCAGCTCACCGGATGATATTTATGTATCTCCTTCGCAGATAAAACTCTTTGGTCTTAAAACCGGTGATACCGTGAAAGGCTCTGTACGCCCACCAAAAGAAGGGGAGAAGTACTTTGCTTTACTGAAGGTAGAAACCATCAATAACAAGTCGCCGGAAGAAGTACGCGACCGTGTACCTTTCGACTACCTGACACCGCTGTTTCCTTTCGAGAAACTGAGATTAACTACTACTTCCAATAACTACTCTACGCGTATCATGGATATGTTTACGCCTATCGGTAAAGGCCAGCGCGGACTGATTGTTGCGCAACCTAAGGTAGGTAAAACCATGTTGCTGAAAGAAGTAGCCAACGCTATTGCGACTAACCATCCGGAAATTTATCTGATGGTAGTACTGATCGATGAGCGTCCGGAAGAGGTAACAGATATGGAACGTAGCGTAAAAGCAGAAGTCATTGCTTCTACTTTCGACGAACCTGCTGAAAAACACGTAAAAGTATCTGCTATTGCATTGCAGAAAGCAAAACGCCTGGTAGAGTGCGGCCACGATGTAGTAATCCTGCTGGATTCCATCACCCGTTTGGCAAGAGCACACAATACCGTAGCTCCGGCTTCTGGTAAAGTATTGAGCGGTGGTGTGGAAGCAAACGCAATGCAGAAACCTAAACAATTCTTTGGTGCGGCACGTAAAATAGAACATGGTGGTTCCTTAACTATCCTGGCTACTGCACTGATTGATACCGGTTCTAAAATGGATGAGGTAATCTTTGAAGAGTTCAAAGGTACCGGTAACATGGAACTGTTGCTGGATCGTAAACTGGCTAACAAACGTATCTTCCCGGCTATCGATGTTTCTGCATCGTCTACCCGTCGTGATGATCTGTTGCTGGATAAAGATTCACTGAAACGTATCCACATCCTGCGCAATCACCTCGCTGATATGAACACGGATGAGTCTATGCACTTCATGCTGCAACATATGCGCGGAACTAAAAACAACGAAGAGTTCCTGATCTCTATGAACAGCTAGGATCAGTTTACCTTATAAAACAAAAACCCGTTACGATATCGTAACGGGTTTTTTTATGTTAATAGTTATTGTTCTTTTTCTGCTGGCCAGGGGCAAATGGTTTGGCCGATTTGGTACCATATATTTTTTTCTGCTGACCGGGTGGTAAATCGTTTGGATTGCCAACTGGCTGTGTGGTAACACAGCTGGTATAAATGATCATCAGAGAAAGCGATAACAGTAACAGTGCTGGTTTTTTCATGACAGGTATTTTTTAGTGCTGATAGATAATAAAAGCAAAAATCCCGCCACAGTACCTACTGAGGCGGGATTATCCAATCTATCTAACCTTATAACTATCTTACATAAAACATCATCAGATGCTTAGAATATCCAGTTAACTCCCAGAGAGAATTCTTTAGGGAAGTTAAAATCAAATTTGCTGCTGTTCAATTTAGCACCACCCGCTTCCAGTTTGGTTTGGTCGTAGCCATAGCTTACACCACCGAATGCACCTTCTAACATGAAGTGTTTGGTTACGAAGTAAGTGATACCAGGCAGTACGTTCACTTTGAAACCATTTACGGTAGCGAATTTGTCGTCATCGTGCTTAACGTTAGCTAAGTGGTAGCCGGCATTAGCTTCTGCGAAGAATGCGAATTTGCTCTGACCAATCATGTGGTAGTTACGAACAAATACACCTGGAGTGATTTCGAAGGTTTTTACTTTAGCAGCCTTGTCTTCTTTTGCAGAACCAAATTTTGTATCTGCGAAAACACCAATTACCCAGTTAGGATTCAGTGCCACACCTACTTTAGGGTTGATACCGAATTTGTTGTCTGTTGTTTTTGCATCAGAACCTTTAACTTTATCGGTAGAGGTAGATACTGTCAGATTACCGCCTAAAATTACATCGCCTTTCGAAAACTGTGCCTTTGCTACTTGTGTGCCGAACAGTGCTACTGCGGCCAATACAATCAACTTTTTCATCTGTCGTTAAATTTAAATATTCATTAAAACTATTCCTGTGTTCTTGATTCTTCTACATACTTGCTAGCAATCCTTGTTGATGTCTGGTCGATATCTTAATCCATTAAAGAAAATGGTCAATACGTGTTTTTCACGTGCCATAAAGCATTTCAGCGCTTCACGGTCGTGAGGATCAAAACCTGCTGCCTGCCATTTGCACCATATTACCCATAAGCCGAATAATACATTTACTAATAACTGGGCGGTGAGTTCCGTATCCGTGTCTTTGTTAAGTTCTCCACTCGCTATCCCTTTATGGATAGTAGTAGAAAGGAATGAAATTTCTACCTGCTGCAATAACTCAATCGTTTGCCGCATCAGGCTGGAGGGAACATCTTTTATCCATTCGTTTACACCAAACAGAAAATGGTATTCCAACAACATTTTTTCTTTCAATTCCAGGTAACGATCCATGATAGCCGTGGTAGATGGCGCCGTTTCCACATATGCCGACATGTCTATAAAACATTCCGCAATCATACCCTCCACTACTGCTACATAGATGGATTCTTTATCCGAAAAATAATAATACAAAGAGCCTTTTGAAATCTCCAGATCCCTGGCTATTTCCTCCATGGTAGTTTTAGACAAGCCAAACCGCTTGAAGCGCTTCAAAGCCGCTTCCAGAATGATAGTTCGTTTCTGGTCCTGTTCTGCCATAGCGTATAAGTGAAAACAAAACCTGACTGTTTGACTATTTTGTTTTGCGAGTCAAATGTACGACCAAAAGTTATTCCGCCAAATTTTTTTGTTAAGAAATTGTTACGTACTCTCCGCGCAGAAGATCAAAAAGCAGGAAATGATACCGAAGTAGACATCTTACTAAAAAACAAAGGGCAAACATTAAATAAATCAGCAACAGTATCCCGGAAAAATTTGAAAACGTATAATTACCGAAAAGGATATACGAAGTTCAGGGTTTTATTTATGCGTCATTTTAAGCACTAAATCGCGTTGCCTTCTTTCGGTAATATCCAGTACCACACCGCTTTTCAGCACTACTTTTCCACCTGCATTATCCAGGTGGCCGATATTAGACAGCTGGATCATCTGGCTATTATTGATCTGGTAGAAGCGAAGGGTACTGAAAAGATCTACATAGTAACGGAACGATTGTACGCCCGTGATCAATGCACCAGTACTCAGGCGGAACAAGCAATTTTCTCCCAATGCCTCTATATATTCAATGGAAGGGATGTTAATAGTATATTCTTCCCCGTTAGTAGCAGGTATGAGTAATTTCCAGGAAGCAGGCTTACTATGATTGAAATTCTCCAACAACACGCGGTAGCGCTCCTTGTTATTACCGGCATCAATACGCGAAGTTATTAAGGCTACAGCCTGTAGCAGGCTTTCTTTATCGATCGGTTTCAGTATTAACTCTACATCGCTGAAACGAATCACATGCAGGAATTTCTTTTCAAAAGCAGTCACAAATACCGCTTCAAAAGGAAGGTCTGGCATCGTACCGGCTAGTACGTCAAACCCAGTTCCATCGGGCATTTCCAAGTCCAGGAATACCAGTTGTGGCTGATGCGTTTTTATCTTTTCAATGCCATCGGAACAATCAGAAGCAGTAGCCGCAATGGTGATTTGCGGGCAGTATTTTTCCAGCATCAACGCAATAATATCCCGGCTGTTTCGCTCATCATCTATAATAATAGCCTTTATCATAAAGTAACATTAACGGATATACTAATTATAACTGGGGGATCAGTATTTTCACCACGGTTCCGCTATCCGACTCATCTTCTGACGACCTGTCTATAATTTCTATATGAATTTCTGTGTTGTACATTTTGTTCAGCAACTCTGCACGGTTCTGGCTAATTTCCATACCGGACGACTGGTGATGCTTGGGCAACATCCGCAAAGATTTGGAGCGCGCAATGCCGATGCCATTATCMGCAATCACACATTCCAGCATGTCGGCCGCCACCTGATTAAAGTAGATGGAAAGCAGTCCTGTTGGCTGTTTGGGGTTCGTCATGCCATGTTTTACTGCATTCTCCACATAGGGCTGTAATAACATGGCCGGAATTTCCAGTTCCGCAGTAGCAATCACCGGATCTACCACTATTTCATACTCCATCCTGTTCTCAAAACGCATTTTTTCCAATCCCAGGTAGGTATTCAGGTAAGTGATTTCATCTGCCAGCGATATAAAATTACGTCGGGAAAAATCCAGGGTTTTACGGATCAGGTAGGAGAAGTCAGATAAATACTTCTGTGCATACTCGTAATCCCGCTGCATTACAAATAACTGAATAGAATTAAGACAGTTGAAAATGAAGTGGGGATTGATTTGCGCACGTATAGCCTTCAATTCAATTTCCGTTAATTTCTTATCGTATTCTGTTTCCAGCTGTATTTTTCGCTGTTCTTCCAATTMCTGTTTTTTACGCAGGATTTCGGTAGTCTGCTCTTTTACAAGTTCTTCCAGTTGCTCGTTCAGCTTGCGTTGCAGCTCTTTATTTTTGTTCAGTTGTTTGATCAGCAACTCCTGCGTACGGGTTCTTTCCAGGTGCACCAGTTTGTTACGGTAGCTTAATCCGGCCAGGAAAAACATGGCCTGCAGTAATACGCCGCCAATCAGCAACATAGTAGGGGCAGCCAGTTCGCCTAATGCACTGAGTAAGCCCAGCGGTCGTACATGCATTAAAAAGGAGCCGAAACAGGCCAGGTATAAACATACAGACCCGTACAGGAAAAACCTGACCAGCGGATGATGCCTGGAACGCCTTGCCAGCGCCACAAATACCGCTAGTAAAGGTATCAGTGTAATAAAATATACATAGCTGTATATAATGGTAGGCAAATGATATTGTTCTTCTGCAATACAATACATGCACAGGATGATCAGTCCGCCCACTACAGCAGATACCCAGGTAAACACCCTTTCCATAAAGGGATAGCGCTCCGTGAGATTGAGGAAGGTATTCCCAAATAACAGGTACATCAGGTAGAAGCAAAACAGCAGCCCCGGAATATCCCAATAGTATTTCAACATGGGCCACCGGTGAAAAAACGATAACTGATAGGGTTTGCTTTCCAGTCTTAATGCAAAGAAGAGGATGAGCCCCAGTACATAGGCCGCAAAGTAGATATAAGACCTGTCGGGTAATTGAATATAGTTGATGATGGAGATACTGAAAAACACCATGAGCATACCCAGTAATACCTGTATAATCACGGCTTCCTTGCGATAGGTATCCAGTTGGCCATCGCGGAAGGCGGCGTAGGTGGCAGTATTGAACAGCGCTGGCATCAGCGCATTTTCGTTGTATGATTTATTGATGATATGAAGGTAAAAGGTACGGAGTTCACCGGCGGGCACGTTTACGTTGAAGGTGTAATGATTCCATCGTTCCACACCGCCGGTGTCCAGCATCAGCCCTGTTTGCATAAGGAGTTGAGGCGTATCACCGGGGGCTTGTGCGTACCAGTACATATAGTCGTGCCAGCCGGAAAAGAGCTGGCATACCAGTGGTTTATTGAACTGATTTTTAATGGTCAAACGTAGCCAGCAATCGTTTACCTGTCCATTATTTTTAGGGTTGCTATGAAATATATTGGCCTGGTGTACAAAGGGTTGTTCGCTCACCTGGGCTGCCGTGAAATATTGATGGTGGCTGGTTAACGTGCTGATATAGGGGCGTAGGTCCATATTCGCTGGTGCGAATGAACTATCTGTTATCAGTGTATCTACTGGGGGACGATCCGTATTGGCAAAGGATTCTGCAGTGTAACAGTACAACAGCAGCATTAAAATAATGCGCTTCACAAAGTGCTTTATAAGTTTGGTTATAACAATTTGTCAATAGCTTTGGCCATTGCCTCATCCTTCGCGGTCACAATATTTCCGGCATCGTGTGTACTGAGAAATATTTCTACTTTGTTGTACACATTGGTCCAGTAAGGGTGATGATCCATTTTTTCCGCAACAAGGGCTACCTTGGTCATAAAGGCGAAGGCATCCCGAAAGTCCTTAAACTCAAAAGCCCGGTAAAGCTGTTTGTTTTTTTCTTCCCACATAAAACAGGGATTTTAAAAATGTGAAATAGGGGTCTTGTCACGGAATACGGTCAAAAATATTAAGTGTTGGAGCGTTGTGCCTGCCTTAGAAAATAAGGTTCATCTTATTTTTAATTTCTCTGATGTCCAGTAAAGATACTAATTGTACCAGCGGAACGACGCGTAACTCCTCTAATAATTTTTTTACATCATTAGGTTGGTAGTAATCACCTTTGATCATCCACAGGAAATCGATCTGTTTCAGCTCTGGCAGCAGGAATTCGGCCTGGCAGTGATTGTTGTATATATAATGTGCTACTGAATTGGTAGGTTCATGGAACTCAAATATGGGGAAATGAAAAGACCTGGTTCTTTTCGCGATCGTGATTTCGAGGTAATTATTCACCCGGAAATTGGTGTGGAGCTGACGGTTAATATGCCAGCACAACTGGTAATCACGCGAAGTGGAAGCGATGCCAATCAGGTGGGTGTTCTCAAAGAAATCCTCTACTAATTGGTCCTGGTCCAGCTTTAACTTGAGTATTGTCATATAGAAAGTAACGCTACACCGCTGAAAAAATAATTATCCTTTCTTTTTACTGCCCTTTTTGGGAGAAGGTTGTCCCGGGTCCCAAAATACGGCTTTAAAATTTGCTATTTTATCTTCTTTTACTACCACGCCTTCCTGTTCCAGTAATTCCTGCATCAGGGTGGGAGTAGCAAAATGATGGCGGCCACTTAGTTCGCCTTTGCTATTTACCACACGATGAGCGGGTACAGCGGGTTTGGCGTTTCCGGCAGCATTCATGGCCCAGCCTACCATACGACCCGTTAGTTTCAGGCCGGAGGCATCTGCAATGGCGCCATAGGAGGTAACCCGGCCGCGAGGTACGGTACGTGCTATTTTAAAAACCGTTTCGAAAAAGGAAACCTTTTCACTGGTTTCCTTTTTCGTTGTCCCTGCGCTGGGCAAGGAGGGTAGTTCTTTTGGGTTCAGGTACTTTTTCATAATCAAAAGGACAGTGTCTGCAGCCATTTCCGCAACAGAAGCCCCGGTCGAGGTGAAATTTTTCGGTAAATACCATATAGCCCTGGGCGTTATAGTAGAAATCAATCTTCTCCACCAACGGTTGCTTCATCTGAAGGCAGTTTTATGCTTTGCCAGTTCAGGGGAGCGGCAGGCAATTGAAATTTGAGATAACGAATGGTTCTGCCATCGGCCAGGTGCATACCTTCATAGTAGGTCTGGATTTTTAATAATGGCGGAACTTCCGGTAACGCATATACGTCTGGAATATCTTCTATCAGGGTACATCCTGCAGCGCTGATCACTTCCTGTGTGAAAGCGTAGAGCTGTGGGGAGTCTGTTTTCAGGTTGATGGTGGCACCCGGTGCTAGCAATGGTTGAAATAATTGGAGGAATTTCGGGTGGGTCAGCCTTTTCTTTGACTTGGAGGCACGCAGGAAGGGGTCTGGAAAGGTAATCCAGATGTCCTTTATTTCTCCGGGAGCAAAGTAGTTGTTGAGTTTGTCTATCTGAGTGCGTAAAAAACCGGCATTGGGCAGTGGCTCTTCCAGGGCGGTTTTAGCACCTCTCCAGATGCGGTTGCCTTTCAGATCTACACCTAAGAAGTTTTGGTCGGGGAATAGCCTGGCCATGCCCAGGGTATAATCTCCTTTACCACAAGCCAGCTCTAATGTAACAGGGTGGCTGTTTTTAAAGAATTCATTCCATTTTCCCTGCATACCTTCCGGGTATATTAATACGTTGGGGAAGGTTTCGATTTCAGCAAATCGTTCTAATTTTTTTTGTCCCATTTGGGGCAAAAATACTGGGAATTTTTGAATGAGCGAGGGGTATAGGGAGATGGGGTAGGCGATGAGGAAGCGAGTTCGCCGGTTGCCGGCTCGTTGGGCGGAGCTAAAAAGCAAGTGCCGCCGGGATAGCGGCGGCACTTGCTTTTGTATTGTCAGAGAATTAATAAGCGCCTTGCAGCATCACATATCCATCCGGATTAGGATCAATGATTCTTTTAGCGTTTTTGCCATCTGTGTCGCAGGTATATATACCACCATCTCCCCAGTTGTTAGGTGCAGCTACCGTGTTTTGTACCGCGCTAAATACAATTTTTTTACCGTCTGGTGTCAGGGAGGCTTCATCACTAACCCGGATATTATCCGGTAATGTTACTTTTATTTCATGATTGTCTGTGCCATCCAGTTTGGACATCCAGATTTCATTTTTTTTGGTGCTGCCATGGAAGGATTTGGTGTAGATAACCAGATCCAGCTGTTTCAAAGCAGTAGTGCCAGGAGCAGGTGTATCTGCTTTCGCGTCTTTGTTACAGCTCATCTGGGTCATGATAACGGCAGCATTAAATGCCAGCAAAACAAGGGTTCCTAGTAATAATTTCTTCATGATAATAATATAGGTTTAATAATTCAAATGTATAACATATTGAATTAAAATAAAGAAGCATTAGGAGCAAGATAATTTATAGGATGGCGATGGGCTGAAAGATGCGCTAAAACAGCAGGGAAGCGGGCATAAAAAAAGCCCGTAAGCATGATAACTTACGAGCTCTTTAAACCAATTAAGCTGTAGGAGGAGGAGTCGAACCTCCACGGGGCAGTTAGCCATAGCACAGTAAGATTAGTGGTCAACCCAATTATACTACGTTTATCCTGTGATCCCCACCCTCGAGACAAGAGGGCATGTCTGCCAATTTCATCATCCCACAATATGTGAAAACCGTTACCTGTTATTGCTTTTCGTTAACCTGTTTGGTAATGATTATAATGCAAATCTAAAGAGATGGGTGGTTTCTTGCAAATTTTTTAAGGAAAATTTTGGAATTTTCGATATTTTTTAAATATTTGCATGTAACTTTAAAACATTCAAAAACAAATTGTAAAAATGAGCCACAATTTGAATATTGACAAACTCGATTTACAGATTATCAGTGAAATGATGTCTAATGCGGAGATCTCTTACGCCGACCTGGGGAAGAAATTGTTCGTTTCCGGGGGGACTATCCACGTGAGAATGAAGAAATTGCAAGAACTGGGTGTAGTTAAAGGTACTAAATTACATGTAGATTTAAAAATGATTGGCTATGATGTAATTGCTTTTATTGGTATTTATCTGGAAAAAAGCTCCATGTATGATACGGTAGCTAAAGAATTAAGAAAGATACCGGAAATGGTACGCCTTAATTATACAACAGGTAGCTACAGCATGTTCGCGGAAATTATCTGTAAAGATATTACCCAGCTTCGCCGTATCCTGCATGATGAGCTACAGAAAATTAAAGGTATTGAAAGGACCGAAACCCTGATCTCTCTCGAAGAAAGTTTCTACAGAACCATCAATGTAGTGGAATAACTGATTTTTAAGGAGGAGCAAGCAGCCCCGGTTGCTTTATCGTTCTTAATGATTAAATTCCACTATGGTTACACCAGAAATTGCCGAAAAAATTCAGCGGCTGGAAGAAAAGTACGCCGCCATGGGCCAGAACTTGTCGTCCTACCTGGATGGCCTTCTGTACGCAGACTATCTTACATACTGGGACTATATTCAGTTGGATGTGTTGCTGAACCTGCAACACCCGCGCACGCCGATTCCCGATGAAAGAATTTTCATCGTTTATCATCAGATCACGGAACTGTACCTTAAATTATCGTTGCAGGCTATTGAGCAAATCAGCTTTGCACCCGTACTGTCAGCTGAAGTTTTTATTACCCAGCTAAAGAGAATTAACAACTATTTCCACAGTCTCATTAATTCATTTGAAATAATGGTAGATGGGATGGATAAGGAGCAGTTCCTGCAATTCCGCATGGCGCTACTCCCTGCCAGCGGCTTCCAGAGCGGGCAGTTCCGTATGGTGGAAATTTGCTCTACCCGGTTAAATAACCTGGTATATGAACCCATGCGTCCGGATGTAGCTCATCTGGACTTAAAAGGTGTGCTCAATAATATCTACTGGAGAAGTGGTGCCACCGAATTGGCTACTGGTAAGAAAACACTGACCCTGCGCCAGTTTGAGCTCAAATACATGGACACCTTCCTGGCATTGGCTACCCGTTATGAACATTGTAACATACAGGCCTGCTACCAGCGCCTGTTGCCGGAAGATAAGGCCATAGTGGCGCCGTTATTAAAGGAATACGACTTAAACATCAATGTGCGTTGGCCATTGATGCATTATAAATCTGCTGTAAGATACCTGCATAAAAGGCCGGAAGACATTGCCGCAACCGGAGGAACCAATTGGCAGCAGTTTCTGCCTCCAAAGAATAAACGGATCGTCTTTTTCCCGGAACTGTGGACAGATGAAGAGCTGGCAAACTGGGGCAAACTGGCTATGGGCGAGTAATACGTTAAATCTGTTGTGTAGTAAATCTTTTAATGTAATAAGCCAGTAATGGTACATCTGCTTTTTCCAGCGGATGTGCGGTATCCGGCATCACTGTCAGTTGCGCCAGGGGCAACGCTTTGTACACCTCAATGGTTTCCTGGAAAGATACCATGTTGTCGTGGTCGCCCATCATTAGCATACAGGGACTGGCCACCTGAGCATAGTCCGGATGTTTCAGCAGCGACTGATGCCCCAGTTCTTCAATGAGCTGGGCGGTGCGGGTCACCACTATTTTCCAGTCGTTGGCCGTATGCCGGGCTTCCAGCACCCGTGCAAATGCCGGTACCTTTTCTTCTATCAGGATTGGATTTAATTGTCGTACTTCCTTGCCGGCCGTAGCCTCATTCCAGTTGTATTTGGTGGCGAGGGTAATCACCCGGCCGATTTTTTCCGGGTAGTGCCGGGCCAGGTACATAGCTACATAGCCACCCATGCTGTACCCGAAAATATGTACAAAGTCCAGCTGCCGGCTTTCTAAATAGGATAACACTTCGGCTGCAAATACCTGTACGCTGAATCCCTGCTCTGAAAAAGGAACATCGCCATGGCCGCTGAAATTAAGTATATGCACGTCATAATGTTCGGCTAATGCGGCCGCCAGTGGCTGAAATTGAGAGGCTGCGCCTAAAGCGCCATGTAATAAAAGTATGGGGAGTTTATTCGTTTGCATTGACTAAAACTAGCACAAAAAAAAGCAGAAAGCAAAAAGGAGAAAGCAAAAAGCCATTGACGCGAATGGCTAAAGCGGATCTTTCAGAAAGATAAAATCCTGGTTAATCATCCGCGTCGATGGCTTTTTGCTTTCTGGCTTCTGCTTTCGGCTCCATATCAAATTGTGTTCACATTTTTTTATTATGTTTGCATAGATGTTGCCGATTAATTCTCTTCACTAAGATGTCCCATCATCAAATAATGTTTTTTTAAATACTAATAATGGAATACAATACCACGCGTAATTACCTGATAATGAAGGAATATGGCAGGAATATCCAGAAAATGGTGGAGTTCCTGGTAACCATAGAAGACGACGAGGAGCGTCAGCGTAATGCCATGGCTGTAATAGAGCTGATGGGTACGCTGAACCCGCATTTACGTAATGTGGAAGACTTCAGGCATAAATTATGGGACCATATTTTTAACATCTCCGGCTTTGCCCTGAAAGTGGAATCACCTTATCCGATTCCAACCATCGAAAAACTGAGAGCAAAACCCGACAGACTTTCTTACCCTAAGAAATATCCCAGGAACCGTCACTTCGGTAAAAACCTGGAAATGATCATAGATAAAGCGGTACATGAAGAAAATCCGGAGAAAAAAGAAGGATTTACCCAGTGTATCGGTAACTATATGAAACTGGCTTATACCAACTGGCATAAGGAAAGTGTACATGATGACGCTATCAAAGCGGAATTACTGGCTATTTCCAACAACCAGCTGGAATTCCATCCTGGCCACACTTCTCACGTTGCGCCCAGCAATCCAACCAACTTTAATACGGGTGGAGGTAATGTAGCTGGTGGAGGAGAACAATTCCGTTCTACCAACAAACGTAAAAGCTTCCAGCAAAATAAATTCAAAAGCGGTAACAACAGCGGCGGCGGCGGCAAAAACAATAACAATAACAACAAGCACAATAACAAATACAACAAAAACAGGAACAAGTGAGTAGTGCTTTTGAAGTAAGAGGCGGCAACCGCTTAAAAGGGGAAATTATACCCCAGGGTGCCAAAAACGAAGCTTTACAGATCATCAGTGCAGTGATGCTGACCCCTGAAAAGGTAACCATCACCAATATTCCGGATATCGTAGATGTGAATCTGCTGATAGAGTTGTTAGGAGATGCAGGTGTAAAAATAAATCGTATAAGTCGCGATACATGCGAATTTCAGGCAGATGCAGTAGATCTGAAATACCTGGAAAGTCCCGAGTTCAAAAAGAAATCAGGCCGTCTTCGTGGATCAGTGATGATTGCAGGTCCGCTGTTAGCCAGATTTGGCCGGGCATTCATTCCAAAACCAGGTGGCGATAAAATAGGCAGACGCAGACTGGATACCCATATCATCGGTTTCGAGAAACTGGGTGCCCGCTTTGTTTATGATGCGGATGATAACTATTTCCGTCTGGAAACAGTTGGGGGCCTCAAAGGTACTTACATGCTGCTGGATGAACCCAGCGTAACCGGTACCGCTAACATTGTAATGGCGGCAGTACTGGCAGAAGGTACCACTACTATTTACAACGCGGCCTGCGAACCTTATCTGCAGCAGCTTTGTAAAATGCTGAACCGCATGGGCGCCCGTATCAATGGGGTAGGGTCCAATTTACTCACCATTGAAGGCGTAAAAGAATTGGGTGGCTGCGAACACGCCATGTTGCCGGATATGATTGAAATCGGCTCTTTCATTGGCCTCGCGGCAATGACCCAAAGCGAAATCACTATTAAAAATGCAGGCGTTGAAAACCTCGGTATTATCCCCGAGAAGTTCCGCCAGTTAGGTATACAGATGGAAATTCAAGGGAATGATATTTATATTCCTTCCCAGGATTCCTACGAAATACAAACATTCCTCGATGGTTCTATCCTGACTATTTCAGACCATCCATGGCCTGGCTTTACACCTGACCTGTTGAGCATTGTGCTGGTAGTAGCCACACAGGCGAAGGGTAGTGTGATGATTCACCAGAAAATGTTTGAAAGTCGTCTGTTCTTCGTGGACAAACTGATAGATATGGGCGCTCAGATCGTTTTATGCGATCCACACCGTGCAGTGGTGATCGGTTTAGGCCGTCAACATGCATTACGTGGCATCACCATGTCATCGCCGGATATCCGTGCCGGTGTATCCCTCCTGATTGCCGCCCTCAGCGCAGAAGGAAAGAGCACTATTCAGAATATAGACCAGATAGACCGGGGCTACCAGTACATCGACGAGAGGTTGAGAAAACTGGGTGCAGATATCAAGAGAGTATAAGAGCACCACAAAAAATAAGCGCATCGTATTCCCTGAAATATGGTGAGTGTAAGGCTAAAAGCCACTACAACCCAAAAACCGGTAAAACATTTTGCCCGTTTTTGGGTTGTGCATTTGAAGTCACCCGCAACATTGATTGTATTATTATAATGGAAAAAAAGATCATCATTGTTACCGCACCTTCCGGAGCTGGTAAAACCACTATCGTAAAAAAACTGCTGGCAAATATGCCGGTACTGGCTTTTTCTATCTCTGCCAGCACCCGTACACCGCGGCCTACAGAGGTACACGGAAAAGATTACTACTTCCTGTCTGCCGACGAATTTCATCAGCAAATAGAAGAGAATGYCTTTGCGGAATATGAAATGGTATATGCCGGTAAATATTATGGTACGCTGAAGAGTGAACTGGAACGTATCTGGAATAACGAACAGATCCCTATGGTGGACATTGATGTAAAAGGAGCTTTATCTATCAAAGAAAAATATCACCAGAACGCGCTCACTATTTTCATACAGCCTCCATCGTTAGATGCTTTACGGGTACGACTCAGCGAGAGAGGAACAGAAACCCAGGCTTCGCTGGACGAACGTCTGGCAAAAGCCCGCTACGAGCTGTCTTTCGCCCATGAATTTGATCAGATTGTAGTGAATGACCAACTGGAAAAAGCGTATGAAGAAGTAAAAAAGCTGGTAACAGATTTTTTAAATATAAAGTAGCGGCGTGATCGTTGGTTTTCCTAATTCGTTATTTTTGTTAGGATGGACGGATACACAATCATTATTCTGATTTTCCTGGTATTGCTGGCTGGCTTCTTCGCTGGTATTGAAGCCGCTTTTGCCAATGTTAATAAACTCAGCATTGAGCTCAAAAAGAAGCAAGGCCGGGCTACTGGCAAAATTTTAGCCGGTTTAAATGAAAACCCCAGTCGTTTCCTGGCCACCAGTCTGGTAGGATTCACTATTACGGTTGTTATTTACGGTATCATGGTGGCTGGTGTATTCCAGCCTGCATGGGACGCTTTCATGGGGCAATCGGCCGCTGCTGGTATGCAGCCCTTTGTTATTTTCGTGGAAGTAATACTGGCTTCTTTCATAATGCTCTTCCTGGGCTTTTTTGTACCGAGAGCTATTTTCAGATCCAGGCCTGAAGCATTGCTGGGCTTTTTTGCATTACCTATCTCATTACTCGCCAAACCGCTGTATGTGATCGGTAATGTACTCGTATCAATATCCGAGTGGATGTTGAAATATCTCTTCAATGTACGGTTGGTGGAAAACGGTGAATCCTTTACCCGCGTGGATGTAGAGCACTTTGTTCGCCAGTCGCAACAGCACCTCGGAGAAAATAATCAGGAACTGAATACCGAATTATTCGAAAACGCATTATCGCTGGCGCATGTAAAAATCCGTGGCTGCCTTATTCCGCGTAAAGAGATAGAGTCGCTGGAAATGCAACGCCCTATTGAAGATGCGAGGAGAAAATTTATGGATACCAAGCTCTCAAAAATTGTGATCTACGAAGGTACCATCGATAATATTCTGGGTTATATCCATCAGTTGGATATGTTCAAGAACCCGAAGGACATTAACAGCATTATTCATCCTATTCTGGCGGTTCCTGAAACCATGAGTGCTATTGATCTGCTCAGCAAGTTCAATAAAGAACGTAAAAGCATTGCCTGGGTAGTGGATGAATTTGGTGGAACGGCCGGTATTGTTACGATTGAAGATGTTTTGGAAGAAATTTTCGGAGAAATAAAAGATGAACACGACGAGGAAGAGTTTGTAGAAAAGCAAATCGCCGAAAAAGAATATATTTTTTCAGGAAGATTAGAACTTGATTACTTGAATGAAAGGTATGGATTAGATTTCCCGGAAGATGAAAGTGAAACATTATCAGGATACATAATCAATCATCATGAGACCATTCCGAAGATCAAGGAACGTATTATAATTGATGATTATGAGTTTGATATTCTGAATGTTACGGATACCAGGATCGAAATGGTGAAGATGAAGATGTTGGTATAGACGTATCCGTTAAAATGGTTGACTTATCGGATATTAATATGATATGAATTTTTTTATAATGTTCCGATTAACGAGACAATAACAAATTTGCTAAAACGTTTTTAAAAAAAGTAGTAGGAATTTAACACGGATTGTATACATTTGCTTCAGATGATGTAACACAATGATTTGATTTTTGTTAAAAGGTTGTAAAAAAAGTGTTCCAACATTGATAATAAAATAATTCTTGTTATTTTTGTATTACAATATAAAACGCAACCAGGGATTCTTACTTATTCTGAACGCTTGCCATCAATTAGGTAAGTAGTTTAACTGGAAGCTAAAGACATTCTCGAATTCAACTTTTTTGGGGTTAACAAACAATGGATGAAAGGCCGGCTCTTGATTCTTCTCGGGCTGGCTCTTTTTTTTACCCTACTTGATCCATCTTCTCCTCTTTTACGTACACTTCACCATAGTATCTTTCAACAACTACTTAAAGCAACATTAAAATAGGCTACTTTATAAGTATGCTACTGTAATTTGTAGTATGCAACAGCTATATTTGTGATCCTTAAGCAGAAACTGTATTCAACATCGTTCGATCGTATAAAGTATGTTAAAGAAATTTTTTTCGAATAATGACGACAAGGCAGAAATGTCTTTCTTCGACCATCTGGAAGACCTCCGGTGGCACCTCGTCAGATCAGCATTGGCAATAGTTGCATTTAGTATTTTTGGATTCGTATACACACAGGAAATTCTTGACTACGTCATCTTCGGACCCACTAACGCCACCTTTCCTTCTTATATAGCCCTTTGTAAAATTGGTCACTGGGTGGGATTGGGCGATCAGCTCTGTATTACGCCTGTAAAGGTTCAATTTTTGAATTATAAGATGGTGGGGCAGATCATGCTGCAATTTAAGCTGGCCTTCATGATTGGCTTCGTTTGTGCCTTTCCTTACATTTTCTGGGAGTTCTGGCGCTTCGTTAAGCCAGCCTTGAAAGAAAAGGAGCTCAAAGGTGCCAGAGGCGTTATTTTCTGGGTATCCTTTCAATTCTTCCTCGGAATCGGTTTCGCTTACTTCCTGATGGCCCCTTTTACCATCAATTTCCTCGCATCCTATACGGTTACTACCAAAGCGGTAAACCAGTTTTTTATAGATGATTATTTTGACCTGATGACCCAGATTGTACTGGGTATGGGTTTGTTGTTTGAATTGCCTATCCTGGTATTTTTCCTCACCAAACTGGGGATTCTTACACCGGATTTCCTGCGCGCATACAGACGTCACGCTATTGTGGTGATCCTGATCCTGGCTGCCGTTATTACGCCGCCAGATATCATCGATCAGCTGATCGTATTCGTACCTTTATACTGTCTGTATGAAATCAGTATCTTTATATCGAAGAAAGCGCTGAAAGACCGCGAAGACAAGATGACCAAAACAGAAGTAGAAGAGTGGTCTTAATTATCTCTAACTGAAAACAAGTAACTGAAATGGAAAATACAATATTCAATCTTACGCTGCCTGTAGCAATTGGTTCAGATCACGCAGGGTTTGAGTATAAAGAAGAAGTGATCTCTTTCCTGGAATCAAAAGGCTTGCAGGTAAAGGATTACGGCACACATTCAAAAGATTCTGTAGACTATCCGGATTACGCACATCCGGTGTCTACCGCGGTGGAAAGAGAACAGGCGGCCTTTGGTATCCTGATTTGCGGCAGCGCTAATGGGGTGGCTATTACCGCCAACAAACACCAGGGCATCCGCGCCGCTATTTGCTGGGGCGCCGAGCTGTCGAGACTGGCACGTTCTCATAATAACGCCAATGTGCTGTGTATCCCGGCCCGCTTTGTTGATATTCCGGTGGCTACTGAAATGGTGGAAACATTTATCAGCACTCCTTTTGAAGGAGGCCGTCACCAGGACAGAGTACGTAAAATGGTCTGCCTGTAAAGGTTTACAGCCACATATCACTTTTTACGCTAACGAATACACGAAAATGTAGTAATATTAAAGAGCCGGCTTTCAACCGGCTCTTTTTATTTATATCACCTGTCATTAAAAAACACTCCATGAGAGTCGCGCTGGTTGTCATCTGTATGTTCTTTATTTCTGCTGCACAAGCACAGCTCAATACCGCTGTGGATAACAGCGCAGCAGCTGCCAGGTATGGCGAAACCATTACAGCCGACGGCCTGAGCAAGCAATTGCATGTGATTGCAGGACCTGCCATGGAGGGAAGAGAAACCGCTACACCCGGCCAGGCAAAAGCCGCCGCATACATCATCAGCCAGTTCGAAGCTGCCGGCCTGAAACCAGGCGCCAATGGCAAATGGGAACAATTCTATCCGTTATATTCTGATAGCCTCCGCCAAAGCACCATTACCGTGCAAAACAAAACCTTTTTGTATGGCCACGATTTTCTGGCCGACCTGCGCTCCGGACAATCGCAGCACATCAACGTTTCACAGGTCATCTATGCCGACCGCGGCATCGTTAGCGGCGAATACGACGACTACGGTACACAGGATGTAAAGGGCCAGGTAGTGATGATCAGAGATGTGATAAAGAAAGGACTATCCCACGATAAAGGCACCTTGCAAGACAAAATAAAAATAGCCGGGGAAAAAGGAGCGGTGGCCATCCTGATTATTTCGCCGTCGGCCGGGCGCTTCAGCGCATTGAATCAACAAAAACTACGTACTACCGGACTTTACTGGGAAAAAGATACAATCCAGAAACCCAATACCTACTTCATTACACCCGCGCTGGCGGCTGCTATTATGGGCATTAACAACAGCGAATCCCTGGTGGAAGACCTGGAAAAGGGAAAGAAAATACCAGCCATCATTAAAACGCCTGTTCACATTGTGTTTGATAAAATGGCCACCGTATTACATCCGTCCAATGTTTTGGCCTACCTGGAAGGCACCGATAAAAAGGACGAAGTGGTGTTTATTACCGCACATTATGACCATCTGGGAAAAGAAGGAGATAAAATCTTTTATGGCGCTGATGATGATGGCTCCGGTACCAGTGCGGTACTGGAAATTGCTGCCGCCTTTGCCCGCGCAAAAAAAGAAGGACATGGCCCCCGCAGGAGCATGGTATTTATGACCGTATCCGGAGAAGAAAAAGGATTGCTGGGATCAACTTATTATACMGATCACCCCATTTATCCATTGGCCAATACCGTGACCGACCTGAACATTGATATGATTGGCCGGATTGATCCTGCGCACGAAAAAGATACAAATTATCTATACATTATTGGCGATAATAAACTCAGCTCAGAGTTGCGTCCCATCAATGAAAAGGCAAATAATACGTATACCAAACTTAAACTGGATTATAAATACAACGACCCTAACGATCCGGAAGCCTTCTATTACCGCTCAGATCACTACATGTTTGCTCAGCACAACATTCCCATTATCTTTTATTTCAACGGCACGCATGCCGACTATCACCAACCCACAGACACGGTAGATAAAATCAGTTACACACTGCTGGCTAAGCGGGCCCGTCTCGTTTTTTACACGGCCTGGGATATTGCTAACCGTGAACACAAATTGATCGTAGATCGACACGAAAAGTAACAATTAAGCGTACTCTGTAGTAAAGCGAGCACTTAAAATGCAGTACTATCTAACGTTTTAGATAGTAAGGAAACCTATTTGTTTATTTTAACAAAATTTTTTAAATTGTGTGTATCGTCTTTGCGCTAAGAGTCAAAACAAAATTTCTTTCAGATTTATAGTAACGGTGAATGTAGGAATCATGAGAACTCCCGCCACCTTTTAAACTGAGAGTGAAGGCTATCCCACAAGGTGAGCACCCTTGTGTCCCATTAATCGATGTTGTGACGGAAGTACCTGGTATTCATACTTTTTTTAAACACCTAGTTGTAGTAGTCCTGATTGTTCAGAATGACGGAAACGCTTATTGCACGCAATGGTATACCCTGCCATGATATTGTTACGTTTTGTGAAACCTTAAATTGAGAATGCATGCTTAATTTTTATAGCGCTTATTGGTGGATCTTTTTGTTGAGAGGAATCTTTGCCCTGGCGTTGGGTGTGCTGGCCGTTGGATGGCCGGGTATTACCTTTGCCACTTTCATTGTTTTTATTGGTGCGTATCTTTTTATTGCCGGTTTTTTTGCCATCATTGGCGCCATTGCAGCACGTAAAACAACGGAAAATTGGGGCCTCTTTCTTATCTCCGGACTACTGGGCGTTATATTCGGCATCCTCACGTTTTATAATCCGTTTGCTACAGGCGCAGCGCTGATATATGTAATCGCTTTCTGGGCCATGTTAGCCGGATTGTTTGAGCTGATCATTGCTATCAGGTTAAGGAAGGTCATCACCGGAGAAGGATGGTATATAGTGGGTGGATTACTGACCATCATTTTCGGTTTGCTCCTGGTCACTAACCCGGTAGCCGCAGCCGTTACGCTTACCTGGATGTTTGGAATTTATGCAATTGTTACTGGTATTATGCTGATATCATTGTCTTTCCGACTTCGCAACAGGCATTAAAACGATAGCTGGAGTTAAGATACAATACCCTGTTTACTATTTTAAAAGCGCCCCACATGCTTGCTTATCCTTTAACTAAAACTATTCCTGATGATGACAACACCTGAATAAGGCACCTGTATTTGCTGCTTCAGGGTGTTGATAGTCCCTGTTCATTTAAAGCATTACAGGTGCCAATACAACCTCACCAGATGGAGCGCCGGCGGCTCACCATTACTATCTACGCTGTTCTCCCCGGGCCAATGAAAGGCTACCATTGAAAATTGTGAATAATTTAAAGTTAACCGTTATGTCATCCACCGAATTTAACAACTTATTGCTGGGCAATGCTGATTTCCTGCGCCCATACGCAGTTACCCTAACTAAAGATTCAGAATCAGCGAAGGATCTTTACCAGGAAACATTGTTCAGAGCATTGTCTAACCGTGATAAGTACCTGGCAGGCACCAATATACGGGCCTGGCTGTACACGATCATGCGTAACATTTTCATCAATAATTATCGCCGGGGTAACCGCCAATATCGGCTGCTCGACCATGCAGTAGGGGATTATCTGCTGAGCCACMAGCCCAGCGCTATCGGGAATTTTGCAGAATCGGACCTGCGCGTAAAAGATGTACAAATGGCGGTATATAATCTGCCGGTCATCTTCAAACAGCCGTTCCTGTTATATTTCGAAGGCTATAAGTATTATGAAATTGCTGCCATTTTAAACGAACCTTTGGGTACTGTGAAAAGCCGTATTCACTTTGCCCGTAAAATGTTGAAAACCCGTATCACCAGACACTAATGTATTGTTTGAATTATATCTTATAACCCACTCAGGCTTTTGGATACAGAAGTCTGCAAACGCTCAGCAAAATCCAAAATTAACTGCTGCTACAATACTATGAATACCCGGTAGTCAGCTTCAAATTGTTGTTAGTGAAACCTGCTGCATTATCTGTTGACCTCTGGCGGATAAACGGCGAGTCCGCTGTATGTCCGTTTGCAGACGACTGTTTATCCTGAAAAGTCCTACCAGCCTTCACCAGATGCCTCCGTTTAGCACAATTCTTTGTTAAATAACCAGTTATTATTAAAGAAATGACGTAATTACCGGTTTAAAACCGTTACTTAGCGCTGCACACTATTCAAATTTTCCGGATATTCTGCAACTGTCTGTATGCCGGATTTAACAATGCTATATGCCAAAAGTAACTTTCAACAACAAGAATGCGTTGTTTTTTCCTGCGCTGAAATCGGCCGTGGAAGAGTATTTCAAGTCAAATAATATCCGGAAAACGGGTAACTGGAAGCTGTACCTTAAAACAGCCATTCTCCTTCCCGTGGCAGTAGCCTTATACGTCTCATTACTATTTATAACGATGCCAGCGGCGCTCGCCATCACTTTATGCGCTTTGTTGGGCTTCATTCTGGCGAGTATCGGCTTCAATGTCATGCACGATGCCTGTCATGGCAGCTATTCTACCAACAGCCGGGTGAATGATACCCTTGGCCTCACGCTGAATGCGCTGGGCGGTAATGCTTTCATCTGGAAACAGAAGCACAATATCATTCACCACACCTACACCAATGTGGATGGACTGGATGATGATATCGCAAAAAGCCCGCTGATGCGTCAATGTAGTTCTCAGAAATGGGTGCCTATGCACCGTATTCAGCATATCTACGTAGTGTTGATATATGCGATCTCTTCTTTTGCCTGGGTGTTCATCATGGATTTTGTAAAATACCTCGGTCGTAAAGTGTATACTACGCCACTGCAACCCATGAAACTAACCGATCATATGGTGTTCTGGGGTAGCAAGGTGTTGTATGTAGTATTTTACATAGCGCTCCCAATTGCCCTGCTGGGCTGGAAAGCGTGGGGCATCGGTTTTGCCGTGATGCACGTGGTAATGGGCTTTACGCTGGCAATTGTATTCCAGCTGGCACACGTGGTAGAAGAAACTACCTTTGAAGCTGCCGGAGAAGATGCTAAAGTAATTGAAAACGAATGGGCTATCCATCAAATAAAAACCACCGCTAATTTTGCGCCTGGACATAAACTGATTTCCTGGTTTGTAGGCGGATTGAACTACCAGGTAGAACATCACCTGTTTCCCCGTATCAGCCATGTGCATTATCCTGCACTCAGCAAAATTGTAGCCGCTAAATGTGCCGAGCATAACCTGCCATACAACTGTATCCCTACTATGCAGGGAGCCGTGGTATCACATTTCCGGTTCATGAAAGCACTGGGCGCTAAGCCATAAGAAATTACGAAATAAGAATTACGAATTACGGGATTTGTGAGAAGATAATAGCGGATGTTCTCCGCGTTTACTATCTTCTCACAAATCCCGTAATTCGTAATTCTTAATTCGTAATTCTATTCGTACTTTTACACCCTTCTGAAATACACATCTTACTATAAATAAAATATAAACAGCAGTCGTGATGAAGGCAAATTATTTAGACGAGCTTAACGAACAACAGCGGAAAGCAGTAACACATATTAACGGCCCTTTGATGATTGTAGCAGGCGCCGGTTCGGGTAAAACCAAGGTGCTGACCACCCGTATCGCACATCTGATGCGGAATGGCGTGGATGCGTTTAATATTTTGTCACTTACGTTTACGAATAAAGCCGCCCGCGAAATGAAAGAAAGGGTGGAAAAAATACTCGGTGGCAGCGAAGCCCGTAATCTTTACATCGGTACCTTCCACTCCGTATTTGCCCGTTTGCTCCGCGCGGAAGCACATAAGCTCGGTTATCCGAACGACTTCACCATCTACGACTCTGATGACGCCAAAAGCGTGATCAAAACCATTATCAACGAGCTTAACCTCGATGATAAACACTATAAACCCACCTTTGTATACAACCGCATCTCAGCTGCCAAAAACAGCCTGATGGGCCCAGACGAATATCAGCTGGATCACCTGGTACAACAGGAAGATATGCGCGCCAACAGGCCGCTTATCGGCAAAATCTACGACATGTACGCCAAACGAACCTTTAAGAATGGCGCCATGGACTTCGATGACCTCCTGTTCAAAATGTATATTCTCCTGAAATCAATCCCGGACGTATTGCATAAATACCAGCATAAGTTCAAATATATCATGATCGATGAGTACCAGGATACCAACCCTGCACAGTACGAAATCATCAAATTACTGGGTGCTGTCAATGAAAATATTTGTGTAGTGGGAGATGATGCACAAAGTATCTACTCTTTCCGCGGCGCTACTATCGAAAATATCCTCCAGTTTGAAAAGGATTATGATGATGTGAAAGTGGTAAAACTGGAACAAAACTATCGCAGTACCAAAACGATCCTTGGCGTGGCTAACGAAGTAATTGCCCACAACAAAGGACAGATCGAAAAAAATCTCTGGACAGATAATACAGAAGGTGATACCATTAAACTGGTACGCACCATGACAGATAACGAAGAAGGAAAATTTGTAGCAGATACCATTGCAGAACAAAAGCTGCGGAATCACTACGACAACCGCGACTTCGTGATCCTGTACCGTACCAACGCGCAAAGCCGTTCCTTTGAGGAAAGCCTGCGTCGTAAAGCAATACCATACCGCATTTTCGGTGGCTTATCGTTCTATCAACGTAAAGAGATCAAGGACTTTGTGGCCTATCTCCGTATTACTATGAATACCCGCGATGAAGAAGCGCTGAAGCGTATTATCAACTACCCGGTGCGGGGTATCGGAAAAACGACCATCGAAAAAACCATTGTACTGAGCAACGAACACAACATCACCATGTGGGAAGTGCTGGAAAGAGGCCGTGAATTTGGTTTCAAAGGCGGTACCGTGGAAGCGATGGAAGCTTTTGTGATCATGATTAAGAGCTTTCAGGCACTGCTGACTACGCACAATGCATATGATGTAGCGGTATCAGTAGGTAAATCCACTAACCTGGTAAAAGAATTATTCAACGATAAAACTACGGAGGGGCTTGCCCGTTATGAGAACGTGCAGGAGTTACTGAACTCCATCAAGGAGTTTACAGAAACCCCCGATGAAGAAGGCGAGTTGCTGGATAAGAGCATGGGCTCTTACCTGCAGCAGATTACCTTGCTCACGGATGCTGATCAGGGCACTGACGAAAACAGTGATGTAGTGAAGCTGATGACCATCCACGCTGCAAAAGGACTGGAATTCCCAGTAGTATTCACCGTAGGGCTGGAGGAAACTTTATTCCCCAGCGGCATGTCTATCAATACCCGCGAGGAACTGGAAGAAGAAAGACGCTTGTTTTATGTAGCTATTACCCGTGCAAAAGCGCGCCTCTGGCTTACATATGCCAATAGCCGTTATCGCTTTGGTAACTTGGTACAAAATGAGCCGAGCCGCTTCCTGGAAGAGATGCCGGAAAAGTTCATCGACCGCAGCTATGCAGGTGGAGGTAGTGTACGCAATGCCTTTGGCAGTGGTAACACATCCGGTTGGAGCAACAGCAATAATATGTTTGACCGGATGCAAAAGAAATCTCCGGCGCAATCATCTTCGCAGCCAGCTGCTCAGAAGCCGGCTCCCAAGCCTGTTTTCACCGGTTCAACTACGCACGTGCCTTCTGAAAACTTTACCCCCGATGATCCGGCAGGTATGGAACCCGGCATGCAGGTAGAACACCAGAAATTTGGTTTTGGAACTATTGCAGGCCTGGAAGGAGCACCCAACAACAGAATTGCTACGATTATATTCCCTAAAGGCGGCGGCGAAAAGAAAATTATGCTGAACTACGCCAAGTTGAGAATTGTGAGATAGGGATTAACAACTAGCTGTTAGCATTTAGCAATTAGCTATTAGACTTTTACGCAGGTTGATAACTAAAGGGCAAACAGCAGATCTTTCACAACAGTACAAATACTAATCACTAAAAGCTAACAGCTAAATGCTAACAGCTATATTAAAGCTCCGGCAATTTTGTGCGTATCAGGAACGGAGTCACCAGGAAACCCGGTATAAGTGCCTGGAACTGGGATTGAGAGGAGAGGAAGTGGAAGAAGCCATTACAGAATTGATAGCTGAAAACTTCCTCAACGAAGAACGATTTGCCAAAGCCTATGCTGGCGGCAAATTCCGTATCAAGCAGTGGGGCCGGAAAAAGATAAAGATGGAGCTGAAGCAGAAGCAGGTGTCTGATTACTGCATCAGAAAAGGGTTGGAAGAGATTGATGAAGAAGACTATGCTGCGGTGCTGCTCAAACTCACTGAAAAGAAGTATGAATCGCTGAAGGGAGAAACCGGTATAAAGCGCAAGTATAAAACCATGCAATACCTGTTGCAAAGAGGTTTTGAATCGGAGTTGATTAGTGTTGCGCTTGAACAAATCGCAAATAAAGCCGTATAAGCAGGCAATAATTTGAAAAGTTTCTAATCCGTCAGGTTGTAATTTTGTGATCACAATAACCGACAATGTCAGATCTGAAAGTAACACTTATACAGTCGCAATTGCACTGGGAAGATAAGGAGGCTAACCTCCGCATGTTTGATGAGAAAATCAACAGCATCAAGGAAAGGACAGAAGTAGTGATTTTACCGGAAATGTTCAGCACCGGCTTCAGCATGCAGTCTTCCAAACTGGCTGAAACGATGGATGGCAGTGCGGTACAATGGATGAAGAAAAAAGCTGCGGAGAAAAACATTATTATCACCGGTAGCCTGATCATTGAAGAGAACGGCCAATACCTGAACCGCCTTATCTGGATGCTGCCTAATGGCACCTACGGTACATATGATAAACGCCACCTGTTTGGTTATGCAGGCGAGCAGGATCATTATAAACCCGGCGATAAACGCCTGATTGCACAGGTGAAGGGCTGGAAAATCAATCTCAGCATCTGTTACGACCTGCGCTTCCCGGTATGGGCACGCAATAACATACAAGCAGATACCAACGAACCGGCGTATGATGTGCTGATCAATGTAGCTAACTGGCCGCAAAGACGCAAAACCGCCTGGATGACGTTGTTGCAAGCCAGAGCTATTGAAAACCAATGTTTTGTAATTGGCGTAAACAGAGTCGGCAACGATGGCAATAACATTTATCATAGTGGAGAATCCAGCCTGATTGATGCGATGGGAGAAATCATCTACCGCAAATCTGATGACGAGGATATCTTTACGTATACCCTTCAACGTGATCCGCTCAATGAAATCAGAAAGAATATTCCTTTCCTGAAAGATGCGGACCCATTCACTATTTTACCGAAAGCATAACAGTTAAAGGCTGACTGCTATAAAATATCATCATGTTCCTGCAAGCCGTCCACCACATCGCTATTATTTGTTCTGACTACCCACGTAGTAAAGCATTTTATACCGATGTGCTGGGCTTACAGGTAATCCGTGAAGTATACCGGGAAGAAAGGGACTCCTGGAAGCTGGACCTGGCTTTAGGGGACCTGTACATCATTGAATTATTTTCTTTCCCGGACCCTCCCGCAAGAGTAAGCCGTCCAGAGGCTGCCGGATTGCGTCACCTGGCTTTTTCTGTTACTGATATTGAAAGTGCAGTAGCGCAGCTACAGCAAAAAGGCGTTTCCACCGAGCCTATACGCACAGATCCTCATACTAATCAACGATTTACATTTTTTGCAGATCCCGATGGGCTGCCTTTAGAGTTATACGAAGTTCACTAACGTCTATAAAATTTTATGGTATGTCTGTAACCTACATCAACGCCAACATATTTACCGGTGAGGAAATATTGGAAGACCACGTTGTGAGTACTCATCAGGGTAAAATTACCAGTGTGATGCCCACTTCCAAAGTAACGCTGACGGGTAATGAAACCGATCTGAAAGGTGCTTTGCTGGCCCCGGCGTTTATTGATTTACAGATTTACGGCGGAAATGGACAGGTATTCTCGTTATACCCATCGGTAACGTCGTTGGCGGCTACGGTGGCCTATAGTAAAGCTGGTGGCGCTGCCTGGATCATGCCTACCCTCGCTACTATTGGCCCTGAAGTTATGCTGGAAGCCATGAAGGCGGTCAGGGATTATTGGGAGCAAGGCGGACAGGGAGTGCTGGGGTTGCACCTGGAAGGGCCGTTTATGAATCCGGCAAAGAAAGGCGCGCACCTCGACAAGTATATTCGTATTCCAACACAGGAAGATATTAACTGGATACTGGAAAATGGCCGGGATGTGGTAAAAATTATGACGCTTGCGCCGGAACGCTGTGATCCGGAGCTGGTACGACAATTAGCCGCTGCCGGTATTACCATCTTTGCCGGTCATAGTAACGCTACTTACGCCCAGGCCTATACGTCGTTTGACAATGGTATCCATCATGCCACGCATCTGTTTAATGCCATGTCGCCGCTGGAAAGCCGTGCCCCGGGCATTGTAGGCGCTATTTACGATCATCCCCGGGTAAGCGCCAGCATTGTTGCGGATGGCATACATGTGGATTTCGCCACTATCCGTATCAGCAAAAAAATGATGAAGGAGCGGTTGTTCTTAATCACAGATGCCGTAGAAGAGAATAAAGAAGGAGATTATATCTACCTGCGGGAAAAGGACCGTTATGTAAGCGCCAGCGGTGTATTATCCGGATCTTCTTTAACGATGACCAAAGCCGTTCGTAATTGTGTGGAAGAAGCGGGTATTCCGCTGGAAGAGGCATTGCGCATGGCTTCCCTATATCCGGCGCGCGCTATGGGCCGTGAGCAGGCACTGGGCCGTATTGCCGTAGGCTATGATGCCGCATTGGTGGCAATCGACTCCAACTGGAATTCTACAGTATACTGTTAATAGCGCTATCTTCGCAGGATTAATCATACTGTATATCCACATGAGTGCATTAACTCGCTTCTTAAAAAAAGACCGATATAGAAATTTGTTCCTCCTAAGCTGGCTGGTGCTGGGCCTGTTGCAGGCCTGCTTCTCCGAGCTGTGGGATGACGAGGCCTATTATTGGGTGTATTCACGTCACCTCGATTGGGGGTACTTTGATCATCCACCAATGATAGCCCTGTTCATCAAAATAGGATATGGTATTTTTCATAACGAGTTGGGAGTGAGGTTGCTGATTGTATTGGTCAATACGCTTACGTTATGGGTAACAGCCCGCCTTATTGCTTCCAAAGATAATATGCTGTTCTATCTGATAGTAGGCGCCATGGGTGCTATGCAGATAGGTGGAATGCTGGCCGTGCCGGATGTACCACTGATATTTTTTGCGGCTATCTATTTTTGGGTATATCGCAATTTCCTCAACGAACAAACCTGGAAAAACACCATTTTACTCGGTATTTCCATGGTGTTGATGTTCTATAGTAAGTATCATGGTGTGCTATTGGTTTTCTTCACTTTATTATCCAACGTCAACCTGCTGAAGGTATTCAAGTTTTATGTGGCTTGTATCATTACCACGTTGTTGTTTTTACCACATATCTACTGGCAGTATACCCATGGTTTCCCTTCTCTGCAATATCACCTGGTAGATAGAAATGCTTCTTCCTATGATATCAGTTACTCGCTGGATTACCTGGGAGGACAGCTGTTGTTATTCGGGCCTTTATTAGGCTGGTTGATATTGTACTATGCCTTCCGTTCTCCTATTCAGAACTCCTTTGAGCGGGCACTTAAATTTTGTGTAATCGGGGTGTTGGCATTTTTCCTGTTGAGTACCTTCAAAGGCAGGGTAGAGGCTAACTGGACAGTAATGCTGTTTACTCCGGTGGTAATCCTGGCGCATCAGACGATTGTCCGGAAAGGCTGGTCGAGGAAATGGCTGTTGTATACTTTGCCGGTAACGCTTTTGCTGGTGCTGGTGGTGAGAGTGTACATGGTTTGGGACTTTATGCCCGGCGTGGAAATAAGACCGGAAATACATAACAACCGGGTGTGGACATCGCAGGTGGCTGCACGTGCACAGGGTAAGCCGGTCGTATTTTTGAATAGTTATCAGCGTCCCTCAAAGTATATGTTTTATACCGGGCAGTTGTCTTATAGCCTTAATAGCCGCTATGCCCGCAGAAGTCAGTATAATTTCTGGAATACAGAAACGGAGTTATGGGGGAAAGAAGTGATGGTAGTATTTGATCCAGGTGCAGGGATTCCTGTTACCGACAGCCTGAAAACAGTGCTGGGTACCTGGGACTATAACATCCAACATGATTATTATTCTTACTCACTCATACAGTTAAAGCCTGCGCTAAAATCCATTAAGGCCAAACGCGGAGAGCATGTAAATGTAATTCTGCAGCCAGATAATGATTATCACCAGCCGATCCGCCTGGATAGAACCAATGAACCGGTATTGGGATATGCGTTTACCCTGACAGGCGAATGGCTGCCACCGGTGAAATCTACCATGACATTGGAACGAGCCATGCTGCGACGCTTAATAAACCTGGAAGTGGTAATGCCAGAGAAGCCAGGTAAGTATCAATTGAAGTTTTCAGTATTTGCCGGAGATATGCCACCGACGCATAATAGTCCGGTGATACCAGTAGAGGTAGTGAAGTAGCTTTTAGCAGTTAGCCATTAGCTTTTAGCAAAAATGCAGCGGAGATAAACACATTATGATGTTCTCCGCTGCATTTTTGCTAAAAGCTAATGGCTAACTGCTAAAAGCTATTGCTGGAACGCATTCCATCCCTGGGCAACCAATTTAAACTTGTTGCCTCCTTTGGTATGAATATGTGCGCCTTCGCTGATATCGGCCATGTAACCGATAACGCTGATTTGTTCGTTGAGCACTATTTTATCGTAGTCCTGTTGCTTCATGGTAAACAGCAGTTCGTAGTCTTCTCCGCCGCTTAAAGCGCAGGCAGTAGGGTCCAGGCCGAACTTCATCGCTATTTCTTTGCTTTCCTGTGCAATAGGAATTTTGTCTTCATACAGCACTACGCCGAGGTTGCTTTGTTTGGCGATGTGGAGTATTTCGGAGCTGAGTCCGTCGCTTACGTCCATCATGGCAGTAGGCAGAATCTCTTCCTGTTGAAGGAACTCGATAATATCTTTACGGGCTTCTGGTTTCAGCTGGCGGCCAATGATATAGGTCTGGTCTTCCAGGTCAGGCTTTACCGTCGGGCTTTCGAGATAGATTTTTTTCTCTCTTTCCAGCAGGGTAAGGCCGAGGTAAGCAGCGCCTAAGTCGCCGGTAACGCAGAGCAGATCGCCTTTTTGGGCGGTAGATCTTTTAACAAAAGTATCTGGTGTTACTTCACCGATGGCGGTAACACTGATAACGAGTCCTTTTTGTGAGTTGCTGGTATCGCCGCCCACCAGGTCTACGCCGTATTTTTCGCAGGCGGCATATACGCCTTCGTAAAATTCGTTGAGTGCTTCCAGGGAGAAACGGTTGGAGAAGGCAATGCTCATGGTGATCTGGGTAGGGATGGCATTCATCGCGTAGATGTCTGACAGATTTACCACTACCGACTTATACCCCAGGTGTTTCAGTGGGGTATACATGAGGTCAAAGTGGATGCCTTCCACCAGCATATCGGTGCTGATCACGGTTTGTTTGCCGAAGTGATCGATCACGGCGGCATCATCGCCTACGCCTAAAACGGTGCTGGCATTTTGTATTTCAATGTTCCTGGTCAGGTATTCGATTAATCCGAATTCGCCCAGGTCCTGTATTTCTGTTCTTTCCTCTTCCATCTTTATTTACCGTTAACAAGGTCTTGTAATGCACTATGGATATGGCCATTGGTAGCCAATATTTCTTTTTGATAAGGAGAATACCGGTTTCCGGAGAAGTCGGTCACTTTGCCCCCAGCTTCTTCTACGATGAGATAACCGGCGGCAGAATCCCATGCCTGGAGGGAATGTTCATAAAACCCATCGAATCGTCCGCAGGCCACCCAGCAAAGGTCTATGGCAGCAGATCCCAGCCGGCGTACGGGAATACCTTGTTTAATGAGATGTTCCAGCACTTGTAGCGGATTGTTGGGCATATCCTGCMATTTATAGGCAAATCCTGTAACAAGGCAGGAGGTGGCTACATCGGCTTTAGTGGATACGTGGATAGGTTTACCGTTCAAGGTAGCTCCCTGGCCTTTTTCGGCCACAAAAAGCTCATTMATGAAAGGATTGTATACCGCGCCCAATATCATTTCTCCATCTTTTTCCACACCTATAGATACGCAACAGATAGGGATTCCGTTTGCATAATTGACGGTGCCGTCGATAGGATCAATGATCCATTTTACGGAGGAGTTAGTTTTTATCTCCCCCACCTCCTCACTCAAGATAAAATGGTCTGGATAAGTTTCTCTGATAATGTCGATGATAGCGGTTTCAGATCTTTTATCTACTTCTGTTACCAGGTCGTTAATGGAACTTTTACTGCTCACCTCGAAAGGGCCATTGAAATATTGTTGCAGTATTTTTCCGCTGGCTTCAGTAGCTTTGAGTAAAGTAGTTTTTAACATGCCGCAAAGGTAATTATGAATTACGAATTATGAATTGCGAATTATAGCCTACATCTTTGAATATTTTGTATGTATAGAAGACTTATAGATAACTCATAACCTGTAATTCCGAATTATCAGTCAACTTATATTCAATATTCCACTTATTTTTGTAGTTCAATTAAAGAGAGGGAAAGTTAATGGCCATTATAGGTAATCTTATTTCCAGGTCACTACGCATCAGGAAGAAGTTCACGTTTAAATTAGGAACGCCTCGCCAATACCAGCTGCAGGTGCTGCATCGTTTGCTGGAGAAGGCCAAGGAGACAGAGTTTGGTCGGCACTATCAATTCCAGGACATTTTGGATAGTCCCAACTTCATTGGGCAATACCGTGAGAAAATACCCGTGCATAACTATACAAAAATGCACAAGGAATGGTGGTATCGCTGCCTGGAAGGGGAAGCGAACGTGAGCTGGCCGGAAAAGATAAAATATTTTGCACTGAGCTCAGGTACATCGGAATCTGCCAGTAAGCACATCCCGGTTACCAAAGCAATGCTCAAAACAGTGAAGAAAGTAGGGGTGAAGCAGCTGTATTCTATGGCTAACTTCAACATACCTCCCCGTTCCTTTGAAAAAGGAATTCTGATGCTGGGGGGTACTACTTCGTTATATGAGAAAGGGGATTACTATGAGGGAGATATGAGCGGCATTCAGGCCAAAAATATCCCGAAATGGTTTCGCCGTTTCTATAAGCCCGGTGGTAAAATATCGCGGAAACCCAATTGGGAACAGCGTATCAAGCTGATCGTACGCAAAGCCAGGGAATGGGACGTAGGTACCGTTTGTGGCGTACCAGCCTGGGTACAGATTGTGTTCGAAGAAATTATCAAGTATCATGGCGTGAAGAATATTCACGAAATATGGCCTAACCTGGCCGTATATATTCACGGGGGGGTATCCTTCGAGCCGTACCGCGATAGCTTCCAGAAGCTGCTCGGAAAGCCGATTGCGTTCATTGAAACGTATATGGCTTCTGAAGGTTCTTTTGGATTCCAGGCGCGTCCGGGTACCAAGGGTATTAAGCTGGTACTGAATGCAGGCATCTTCTTCGAATTTATTCCATTCAATGAAGAGAACTTTGACGCAGAAGGAGAGGTAAAGCCGAATCCTAAATCTTACATGATCAATGAGGTGGTGGAAGATGTGGAATATGCCGTGATGCTGTCTACCTGCGCGGGCGCATGGCGTTACCTGATTGGTGATGTGGTGAAGTTTACGTCTGTAAAGGAACATGAAATAGTGATTGTAGGTCGTACCAAACAGTTCCTCAGCCTTTGCGGAGAGCATATGAGTATCGACAACATGAACAAGGCGATAGATAATGTGCAGAAGAAACTGGGTATCACCGTAAGGGAGTTTACCGTAGCTGGTTTCCCTTATCAGAACCTGTTTGCACACCGTTGGTATGTGGGTACAGATACACCTGGAGTAGATGCAGAGAAAGTCCGTGAAATCATTGACCAAACGCTCAGCGATGTAAACGATGATTACGCCGTAGAACGCTCTGCAGCATTGAAAGAAGTATTTGTAGAAATATTGCCGAACGATGCGTTTATTGACTATCTCCGTTGCAAAGGCAAGGAAGGCGCCATGAACAAGTTTCCACGTGTAATGAAAGGTGAGAAACTGAAGGACTGGGAGAAATTTCTTGTTGGAAAAACAGTTAAGAACTAACTAGCACCTGTGACACGGAAATTATAAGCATGATAGCAGCAATTGTAGCGGGATTAGGACTGGGGTTAGTTCTATCATTATCGGTAGGCCCGGTTATATTCGCAATTATAAAGTACAGTGTTAATAATGGCTTTAAGGCAGGCATTAGTTTCGCATTAGGCGTGTCTTTCAGCGATATCATGTTTGTATTGATTGGAAATATCTCCACCGCTTTTATCAGTGGCCTGGAAGGATATAACCACACCATCGGAATAGTAGGCGGTATATTACTCATTTGTATGGGTATTTACGGGCTGCTTTTTAAGAAGGTAAAAATCAGTACAGGTGAGGAAAAGCCTGAAATGTTCGGGACGCATGATTACCTCAAAATATGGCTGGCCGGTTTTTTAATGAATACCCTGAATCCGGGTGTTGTGATCTTCTGGCTGCCGGTTTGTATAGGATATAGTGCTACTCCGATCAGCCACCGCGTGGTAACATATGGGGTGTGTTTAAGTATGGTATTATCTGCCGATATCCTTAAAGTATTTGTGGCTGATAAAATCCGTCATAAGCTCACGCTGACCAATGTAGAATGGCTGAACCGTATTTCGGGCGTGAGTTTGATCATTTTTGGGGTAGTGTTACTGTACAAAGTATTGTTCGACGTAGGAACATTAGGACATTAATAAATAGAGCTGAAAGCATAAAGCCGAAAGCAAAAAGCTATAAAAGCGAATGACCAGAGCGTATGAGTAACTTAAATACTCGCTCTGGTCATTCGCTTTTATAGCTTTTTGCTTTCGGCTTTGTGCCTTACGCTATCACCCATGTTTCATTGCCAGCCAGCAATTTATCCAGGTCGCCGGGGCCTTTCTTCTCAAGGGCTTCGGTCAGCTGGTATTGCATGATGTCTTCATAAGTAGGGCGGTTAGCCTGATAGAAAACACCAAAAGGACGAGGCAGATGGCCTTCAATACGCACATCATCAAACATGCGGGTCAATATCTGTGCTTTATAGAAATCGCTTTCATCGTGTATCCAGAGGTCACTTTCTGAGTATTCGCCACCCAGTTCTACTGCTACTGGCTTTAAGCCATCAAGACGGATACCTTTGTTTTTAGTAGGACCAAACACCAGCGGTTTACCCTGTTCTACGAAAACTGTTTCGTCGGCTTTGCTGCCTTTTTCTGTAAACGCTTCAAAAGCGCCATCATTGAAGATGTTACAGTTCTGGTATATTTCCAGGAAAGACGCGCCTTTGTGGGCGTGGCTGCGTTTCAGCATTTCCTGCAGGTGCTTCGGATCACGGTCCATACTGCGGGCAATAAAAGTGGCATCTGCTCCCAGGGCCAGGGCCATTGGGTTAAACGGATGGTCAATACTACCCATTGGAGTAGACTTGGTCACTTTATTTTCTTCTGAAGTAGGAGAGTACTGGCCTTTTGTTAAACCATAAATCTGGTTGTTGAACAGCATGATGTTCACATCAAAGTTACGGCGCAGCAGGTGAATGGTATGGTTACCACCAATGGAAAGACCATCACCGTCGCCGGTAACGATCCATACGCTCAGCTCAGGCCGGGTAGCTTTCAGGCCGGAAGCGATGGCGGTAGCACGACCGTGAATCGAGTGCATACCATAAGTGTTCATGTAGTATGGAAAACGCGAAGAACAACCGATACCGGAAACAATCACAATATTTTCGCGGGGAATCCCCAGGCCAGGCATAATTGTTTGTACCTGTTTTAGTATAGAGTAGTCGCCGCAGCCAGGGCACCAGCGTACTTCCTGGTCCGTTGCAAAGTCTTTTGCCGTGAGGGCTGCCTGCGGAGCTATAGTTGCTGTTGACATTAGTATGAGTTAAAATATAATTTTAGAGTCTGTAAAGTTACGATAGATACCTGTAAATTAAGATCACTGCGCCTGTAATTCTTCCCAATATTCTGCGGCCCGGCGGGTATGCGGAATCACAATAGTGCCACCCACAATATTAGCCACTGCGAAAATTTCATACATCTCATCGGTGGTGACACCTTCGTCAAATGCCTTCCCCAGGTGATATTTGATACAATCGTCGCAACGCAGTACCATAGAAGCTACCAATCCCAGCATTTCCTTGGTTTTGGTACTCAATGCCCCTTCTGCATAGGTGTTGGTATCCAGGTTAAAAAGACGGTTGATGACTTTGTTCTGTTTGCCCAGTATAACTTCGTTCATTTTAGCACGGTAGTCGTTAAACTCCTGTATCGCATTCGCCATATAACTGCTGTTTATGATGTTAACCTAATCGTTTCACACATTAAAGCTATGAAAGGATTTACAAATATAGAATAATCTACTGGTTAAGTAGACTGTTTCCCCTATAACCTGTATTTATGGATCATAACCAAAAGTTATTACGCGAAACCGTTCGAATAAATTAGTCTATTGGTATAGTGGACTATTTGTATATTAGATTACTAAACCCTCTTTAACAACAAGATCAGCTTATGACATCAACCAACTGTTTCCGCCTGCTGGCCCTCTTGCTATGCGCAGGCAGCACCACCCAGGCGCAGGAAAAGAAACTCCTCGGATATACCGATAGCGCCGCCAGCCAACAACTACAACTGGAACGTGAATTTGATAAACAACTGAGCAGTAGTCACATAGGAGAAACCATCCAGGCATTATCATCTCACCCCCATCCCCTCGGTTCTGCCAGAGGCAAAGCAGTAGCGGAAGACATCCGGCAGCGCTTTAAAAGCTATGGCTGGGATGCTGAAATAGTTACCTACCAGGTATTGTTTCCCACGCCCAAAGAGCGGGTACTGGAATTAACCGCCCCCTCCAGCTATAAAGCTGTGCTGAAGGAACCCGCCCTGAAAGAAGATGCCACCTCCGGCCAGGAAGACCAATTACCTACCTACAACGCCTGGAGCGCAGACGGCGACGTATCTGGGTCGCTGGTATTCGTTAACTACGGCCTGCCGGAAGATTATGAATACCTGGACCGCCTCGGCATCAACGTAAAGGGAAAAATTGTGATTGCCAAATACGGCCACTCCTGGCGGGGCAGCAAGCCCAAAGTAGCACAGGAACATGGTGCCGCCGGCTGCATTATCTACTCCGACCCTAAAGATGATGGCTACTATAACGGTGACGTATATCCCAAAGGAGCTTTCAAAAATGAATTCGGCGTACAACGCGGCTCCGTCATGGACATCGTGATACATCCTGGTGACCCACTCACACCTAACATAGGCGCCACTGCCAATGCACAGCGGCTGGAACGCTCACAAGCGGCCAACCTGCTTAAAATACCAGTATTGCCTATCAGCTACCACGACGCTACTCCATTGCTGAAAGCCCTGGAAGGCCCGGTAGCGCCGGAAGAGTGGCGCGGCGCGCTACCATTCACCTATCATATTGGTGGTGGCGCCGCCAAAGTACATCTGAAACTGGCGTTCGACTGGCAAGTGCGTCCCTGCCATGATGTAGTGGCCAAACTGAAAGGTAGTGAACAGCCCGACCAATGGGTGATTCGCGGCAACCACCACGACGCCTGGGTAAACGGCGCCGCCGATCCGATCAGCGGATTAGCCGCCCTGCTGGAAGAAGCCAAGGCCATCGGAGCACTGCACAAACAAGGCTACCAGCCACGCCGCACCCTGGTGTATTGCGCCTGGGATGGGGAAGAACCCGGCCTGCTGGGATCTACAGAATGGGTGGAAGACCATGCTGCCGAACTGAAAGAGAAAGCAGTGGTTTACATCAACTCTGATGGCAACGGTCGTGGTTTCCTTGGCGCCAGCGGCTCCCATGCCCTGGAAACGCTTGTCAACGAGGTAGCCCGCGATATCACAGACCCTCAAACACAAGTAAGCATCCTGGCGCGCAAACAGGCTGCCGATGTACTAAAAGCCGGCACCGCCAAAGCCAAGAAGGAGAAGCTGGCTAAACAAGGCATCGCTATTGGCGCTATGGGATCAGGTTCCGATTATTCGTCTTTCCTGCAGCACCTGGGCATTCCTTCATTGGATCTTGGTTTTGGGGGAGAAGATGCAGGTGGAGAATACCACTCCATCTACGATTCTTACGATGACTACCGACGCTTTAAAGATCCCGGCTTTCACTATGGCGTAGTACTTTCTCAAACAGCCGGCCATACCGCTTTGCGTTTAGCCGATGCCGTTAACCTGCCTTTTGACTTCCGTAAACTCTATGAAACCGTCAACTGCTATGTCAACGAGTTAACAGAGCTGACCAGCAATATGAGAGAAGCTACCGCCATCAATAATCAACTGATCCTGGAACATAAATATGAGCTGGCCACAGATTCAGCCGCGCATTTATCGCCACCAGCAACAAAATCCGATGTGCCTTATCTGGATTTCTCTCCACTGCAAAACGCCTTGATTGGGCTGGATTCCACTACTACCATACTGGCTAAAAATCATCCTGCCGGAGCGGCGGTGAATAAAGCTTTGTATCAGGCAGAACAGCAGCTACTTAATGATAAGGGATTGCCTGCACGCACCTGGTACAAGCATACATTGTATGCGCCTGGTTTCTATACCGGATACGGTGTTAAAACTATTCCTGGTGTAAGGGAGGCTATAGAACAACGCAGATGGACAGAGGCACAGGAACAAATTGGCGTAGCGGCAGATGCGATTAAAAGGCTGTCGGCTTATCTGGGTAAGGTATCCCGCGATTTTTAGTCTTGTTTAGGATTATACTGATTTTTATTTTTTGATTAAAAGAGATGAGGGAAGATAGATGCAGTTATCCGCATTTATCTTCCCTCATTTTTTATCTTATAAAATCAAAAAATAAAAATCAGTATAATCCTAAACAGACAATAGTCGCGTTATCGCGTTGCTGCTGCCTGTTGGAGGTAATCTTTCACCCCAGCCACGATCTTCTCCACCATGARCTGCTGAAAAGCTGGCTGTAATACCTTTTCCTCATCTCCGGGATTGCTGAGAAACAGGGTTTCTATCAGTGCATCCGGAAACTCCGTAGGGTTATTCAGGATAAAGTTGAAGTCTGGATTATTTCCGAAATCACGCAGGCCGGTTTGTAGCAGTCGTTCGTGAATAGCAGCGTTAAGCGGCTCACAGAAAGGATGTTTGTAGTAGGTGGCGGTACCATTTACATCTACCGGATTTACCGATGAATTCAGGTGAATGCTGAGCAATAAATCGGGGTTGGCACGGCGGAAGAAAGACAGGCGATCTTCGTTAGGAACAAACTTCTCCGTAGTACGCGACATAATCACCGTGCCGCCTTCTCTTTCCAGCAAGGTTTTCAGCTGTAATGCCAGCGTCAGCGTCAGGTTTTTTTCCACGGCGCCGGTTAGGCCGGTAGCACCCGGATTACTGCCACCATGGCCCGGATCAATGCCGATCACTATGTTTTTGAGCGATAGGTTAGCCGGTACACGTTTAACCTTCACCGTTATACGGTTGTTTTCATAGTATACCTGGTAACCCCAGGGTGCATGTTGCAAGGAAATCACCATTCGACAAACGTCTGGTGTAGGTTGGCCCCACGCGATAGATGTAATTTCTCTGGTGTTTTGCAGCACGGTGTTGAGCCCTTTTTCTGCATAGGCGCCGTGTATATCTACAATGATTTTTTTAGAAGAAACGAGCTGGGTGGAAGTATAGGGCAGCTTATCCGACAAGGCTACGGAAACATAGTCGTAGCGGTCATCTCCCCATATTTTAGCATCGTCTGCAATGCTTATGGGTAGCTGCTCCTGTGGTATTTCTGTGTCTACCAGCGGTTCTGGAATAAAGGCGGTGGTTTTGGAAGATAATCTTACTTTATAGTAGTCATTCTGTCTCCCTATAATATGTAACAACACCTCTTTATCCAGATATCCAATCTTTTCCGGACCCAGGCGATCGCCGCTGGGGCTGGAGGTAAGATAGGTCATGTTATCAATAGTGCGACCAGTGAAAGGTATCTCATTGTGCATCACGCTATAGCGATAAGGACTACCCAGTACGGCCGTTTCTCCATCGCGATTACGCAGGCGCACCATGATTTTTCCATTCAGTAGCGAGTCGGACGGTTGAATGATATAGCTACCACTGTAATAACCCCGTACCCCTCCGGTTTGGGAGGTAGGCAGTTCCCGTAATGGTACGTTATTGAACCAGCTGGCTTCCTGACCGGGATAACCTTTCATTTTGATGCGAAGGGTATCTCCTTCGGAGAGTTGCACATTACCGCTGGGTGATATCTCTATATAGTCTATACGAAAAATGCTGGTAGCAGTGGGCGCTGGCGGCGGGTTATAGTAAAAAGTAAGATTTCTCGTGTAGGTTTCTCCGTTAGGCGCATCTACCCGAACGGCAAAACTGCTTCTGCCGGTGGGCAGTTCATATTTTGCAGCAAATGTACCGGTGGAATACACATGTACCGTGTCGTCATTAATACGAACCAAACAACCCACACACGTGCGGCCTGCAATAAATTGTTTGGAATTACTCACATTGATCTGATCCCGGGAAGGCTGGCTAAGGCGGAGAGTTGCCTGGCTATGCGCTATAAAGGGGATACAAAGTACAACAACAACAATCTGTAGGAAATGCTTCACTGATACCATAATAACCTGTCATCAATATCTTGAAAGGGTGTAAAGATAAGCAGGTGAGGGGAATAGGAGAAGAAAGCTTTTATCCATTAGCTTGGCTTTTAGAAAAATGCAGCGAAGATTAATAACATTATCTCCGCTGCATTTACTAATAGCTAACAGCTAAATGCTAGAAGCTGTATTTATTATCTGCAATCAGTTTATCTGCAATTCTTCTGCGGGCTTCTTTTGCATTAAAGGAAGCTGCTTTGGTAAAGCGTTTGAGGCCTAACAGCATCATACGTTGTTCATCGCCTTCGGCAAAAGCGTTGATAGCATCTTTACCGGATTTATTGATACGGTCGGCCGCATCGTAGATAAAGGTGCGTACAATATCAGCCTGGAAGGAAGCGGCGCTTTCTCCTTTGGCTTTGGTCAGCTTGATCAAACGCAGGAGGGCACTTTCTGCCACAAAAGTTTCAATGGCCATATCGGCAATGTCCATCAGGATTTCCTGTTCACTTTCCAGCTTCATCATCAGCTTCTGTGCAGCAGCACCGGCAGCCATGAGGATAGCTTTTTTGAAGTTGACGATCAGCTTTTTCTCTTCAGCGAACGGTGTTTCATCATCGTTGCCAAAGTCTGGAATACTCATCAGTTCCTTCATCACGTTCATGGCCGGTGTCATCAGGTCCAGCTTACCCTTCATGGCACGTTTCAATGTCATGTCGAGTGTCAGCAAACGGTTAATTTCGTTGGTACCTTCAAAGATGCGGTTGATACGGGAATCGCGATAAGCTTTAGAGATGATGTATTCATCACTGAAACCGTTACCACCATGAATTTGTACGCCTTCATCCACTACAAAGTCCAGCACTTCAGAGCCGTTTACTTTCAGGATGGCGCATTCTACGGCATATTCTTCCGCAGCACCCAACAGGGCTTCGTTGAAAGGTTTGCCGGCGGCGAGTAATTCTCTTTCTTTATCGTCTATCAGCTGAGCGGTGCGGAACAGCGCTGATTCGGCGGTCCAGGTACGGATCGCCATTTCCGCCAGTTTATGTTTGATGGCGCCGAAGTTGGCGATCGGTTGTTTAAACTGCGTACGGGTGTTAGCGTATTGTACGGAAGTGTTGATACATTTCTTGGAAGCGCCCAGTGCAGCGGCACAAAGTTTCAAGCGGCCGATGTTCAGGATGTTGAAGGCTATCAGGTGGCCTTTACCAATTACGCCCAATACATTTTCCGCTGGAATTTTAGCATCCTGGAAATAGATCTGGCGGGTGGAGGAGCCTTTGATACCCATTTTATGTTCTTCGGCGCCCAGGGTAAATCCGGGAGTACCTTTCTCTACAATGAATGCAGTGAATTTATCGCCGTCAATTTTGGCAAACACGGTGAATACATCCGCGAAGCCGGAGTTGGTAATCCAGCTTTTCTGACCATTCAGGACGTAGTATTTACCGTCGTCCGTGAGTTTGGCGGTGGTTTTGGCACCTAGTGCGTCAGAGCCGGAATCGGGCTCTGTGAGGGCATATGCCCCTTTCATTTCACCGGTAGCCAGTTTAGGAATGTATTTTTGTTTTTGTTCGTCTGTACCAAAGTAGAGAATGGGCAGGGAGCCAATACCGGTATGTGCGGCCATGGCTACAGAGAAAGAGTGGCCAGCACCCAGTCCTTCGTTGATAATAGTAGCTGTTACAAAGTCTTTGCCCAGCCCTCCGTACTCTTCCGGAAACGATGCACCCAACAGTCCCTGTTCACCCGCTTTCTCCAAAAGCGCCTGCATCAGTCCCTCTTCTTGTTTGTCAAGTCTTTCTACAATCGGTGTTACTTCTTTACTGATGAATTGATCTGCCATGTCTTTGATCATCAGCTGCTCTTCCGAAAAGTCTTCGGGGGTAAACACTTCCTCAGGAGCACTTTCCTTTACCAGGAATTCTGCGCCTTTCAGCGCAGTCTTATTTTCAACTGTTGCGTCCATGTTACTGAATTTTTGGTAGTTCTGTAATTTACTGAAAAAAGCAGATACGCGAATTTTGTCTTTCCCCGGATTATACTGATTTTGATGATTTTGGCATTTTTTTAAGATTTAGGGAAATGATTTAAAAGAGGTTAAAAAAACATTGCGGATATATCGCAGGTATCTTCCGGCATCTTTTAAATTATCTCCCAAAAATTCATCAAAAACTATCCTCATCAAAATCAGTATAATCCGGGGAAAGACAAAAACTCGGACCTTTGCGCATTATTTATTATCATTGTCCCCCTTTATGCCCGATTTCTATCTGTCATATTTGAAAAGCCGTTTTCACGGCACCTGTGAAGGTGCAGGGAGTAAACTATTGATATGTTTGCACGGCTTTGGGGAAAGCGCAGCGCATTTCCATCCGCTGGCCGCTACCCTGGGAGATATGTTTACCATTGTAGCATTGGATATGCCCCTGCACGGCAGTACCCAATGGGAAGAAAACCGGGTGTTTGAAAAAGAAGACCTGGTAGCCCTGATACAGCAGATATTGCAGCAGCAGGGTAAAGAGCGGTTTTCTTTAATGGGTTATAGCATGGGCGGCCGTTTGTCGCTATGCGTGGTAGAGAAGATGGGAGATCGCATAGATCACCTCATCCTGGCGGCAGCCGATGGCCTGAAGAATAACCCCTGGCATATGTTTGTAACACAAACCACCGTAGGGAACAAAATCTTTAAATACAATACCCATCATCCGCAGCTGTTTTTTGCCCTGTTACATACCTGGCGCAAAGTAGGGTTGCTGAATCAGAGCATTTACAAATTTGCCCTGCATAGAATGGATGAACCGGAGAAGCGGGCCATGGTCTATAACATATGGACCAACCTGCGGCATATGATGCCGGATAAAAAACGTTGCAAACAATTATTAGCCCGTTATAACGTTTTAACCCTCCTGATCTTCGGGAAATATGATCGGGTGATTCCCCCGGTGTTGGGGACCCGTTTTGTGGATGGATCTTTTCCCTGCAAAACAGTGATACTGGAAAAAGGGCATCAGCTGATATCGCCGCAGCTGGGGCTTATCATCAAAACAAACCTTTAAATCTGGATGTACATTTTTGTAATCATAGTAATTGGATTAGCCCTTGGGTATGGAATACTGATGCTTTGGTATAGCCTGGGCTGGAAACGATTGAGAAAATTCAGCCCGGACGTGCATGCTACAGGGCGCACTAAGGTAACGGTGATTATCCCGGCCAGAAATGAAGCCACTAATCTTCCTCCGTTGCTGGAAGCATTGCACCGGCAAACCTACGATCCCCGTTTACTGGAGGTAATTATCATCGATGATTTTTCTACAGATGATACCGCCGCCGTGATCCGGGATTATCCGGCAGAAAATATTCACTTGCTGGAATTAAGCCAGCATCTTGATAAAACCGAACGACTCAATTCCTACAAGAAAAAAGCGATTGAGATAGCCATCTCAAAAGCCAGCGGAGACCTGATTGTAACCACAGATGCGGATTGCGTGATGGGACCGCGCTGGATCGAAATCATGGTGCAATACTATGAGCAACATCAACCGAAATTTATAGCCGCTCCGGTCAGCTTCTACAAAGAGCATAACTTCTTTAAAAGATTGCAGTCGCTCGACTTTATGACCATGCAGGGCATTACCGGCGCCGCGGCAGCACTGGCTTCCGGCACCATGTGTAATGGCGCTAATCTCGCCTATGAAAAAAAGGCCTTTTATGAGGTGGGTGGCTTTAATGGTATCGATAATATCGCGTCGGGAGATGACATGCTGCTGATGTATAAAATTTACAATGCTTACCCGGAAGGGGTGATGTACTTAAAATGTGAGGAAGTCATTGTACGCACCCTGGCGGTAGATACGCTGAAAGACTTCATGAACCAGCGTATCCGCTGGTCTTCCAAGGCGGATAAGTACGAAGATAAGCGGCTTACCTGGGTATTGCTGCTGGTGTATCTTTTCAATGCCGGCTTGTTGGGCATGGCGGTGATGGCACTTTTCCTGCCAGTATGGTGGCCCTGGTTCCTGATCATTATGTTGTTTAAGGTCACACTGGAACTCTACTTCCTGTTGCCGGTGGCGCGTTTTTTTAATAAAACAGAACTGTTGCTGTGGTTTATTCCGGGGCAGATATTTCATATTCCTTATATTGTAATTGCAGGCTGGCTGGGTAAGTTTGGTAGTTATCAGTGGAAGGGCCGCCAGGTAAATTAAATACGCTTCCTTTGTCAGATATGCAATCTTCCTGGAAACGATTACGCCGTAACAAGGGCGCAGTGGCTGGTTTGCTGGTCATTGTGCTGTCGGTATTTATCAGTGCCACGGCTTATTTGATTGCGCCGGACAATACCCCGGATGCCAACAGAATGGTATTGGAAATAGAAGGACAACATCCCGGGTTTAATATCACGATGCTGGCTATACGAAAGGAGCTGACCGTAAATCGGGCGCCTGTTTATGAACGGATGTTATCCGGGCAAAAGCCGGTTCAAACGTGGATACCTATACGTTCCTGGCAGTTCAGGGATAGTGTGCTGGTGGTACAACGTTATGTAGACGAATCTACCAGCCGGGAAGAAACTTATCTGCTTACAGACATCTGGTATGGGAAAGGGTTGACGCCATCGGCGCATATGTCCGATCAGCAATTACAGGCGCTTATTCAGCAGGAACGGTTGTTACATCGAACTTACTGGTTGGGTACTGATAAGTTTGGCCGGGATATTTTAAGTCGTTTGATCATTGGAACGCGGGTGAGTTTAGGGGTGGGCTGTATTGCGGTAGTTATTTCCCTGAGTATTGGCGTATTGCTGGGCGCGGTGGCTGGCTATTTCAAGGGCCGCACGGATGATGTGGTGATGTGGCTGGTGAATGTAGTATGGTCTATGCCTACATTGTTGCTGGTGTTTGCGCTGACATTGGCGCTGGGCAAGGGATTCTGGCAGGTATTCATTGCGGTGGGGTTAACGATGTGGGTAGGTGTGGCGCGTATTATCCGGGGGCAGGTATTGGCTATCCGGGAGCTGGAATTTGTAGAAGCGGCGCGGGCATTGGGATACACGCATCTGCGGATTATCACGAAACATATTTTACCCAACATTATGGGACCGGTGATGGTGGTGGCTGCCGGTAATTTCGCCACCGCAATTGTTGTAGAGGCGGGACTGAGCTTCCTGGGGGTAGGGGTACAACCGCCGCAACCTTCGTGGGGACTGATGATTAAAGAAAACTATAATTTCATTATCACGCATAATCCGTTGCTGGCGCTGGCGCCGGGAATCGCTATCATGTTGTTGGTGTTGGCTTTCAATTTATTAGGTAATGGTCTCCGGGATGCGCTGGATGTAAGAAGTAAAATTTGATTTGTATATAATAAAAAGCTAATTTCATATCCCATATATACTTGAAAAATGTTATTGAAAACCGTTCTCCCTGTATTTTTTGCTATTGCATTGATTAGTTTTTCATCTTGTAAGAAGAAGGATAAAGGCGGCGATCCTGCACCCAATACGCAGGAAGAAGCGTTGACATTTGAACTGCCTGAGATCCTGGTAGGTAAGTATAACATGGCGCAGGACAGCACTTATGCGTTGAAGGTGAATATTACCTCTAAAATGCCGGAAAAGGGTCTGAAGGTGACTTTGAATGTGGTCACAGAAACGGGCAATATTCCGCTGAATCAGGATGCGGTGGCGGATGTAACCACCTCGCCATTTACCATTACCCTGAAGCACCTGAAACCGCTGAAAACATATGCAGTAACAGTTACACTGGGCTCCCTGGGTAATACGGCCAATGTGGCTACCCCCAAAGTGTTTTACATCACTAACAAGTCGGCCGAATAAAAATCCCTCCCGTTCCCGAATCTAAAATTGTGTAGGTTTGCAAGCTCGCAGACAAAGGAATCGTTTATGCAAATTGCTGTTAATGCCGCTTGTTTACGACAGGATATGCCTGCCGATACCGGGAGAGTGGCTACGGAGATAATATTGGCGATGTGCCGGCAACAGCCTGGTCATCAGTTTACATTATTTTTTGATGGAGAGATACCCCCTGGATTGAGCTTTCCGGCTAATGTGACCAAGGTAGTGTTGCCGCTGAAAGGCAATAGGCCCTGGCATCTGTATTGGTGGCTGGAATGGCGGCTGGTACGGGCAATGAAGCCTTTCCGTCCGGATCTGTTCCTGGGGCTGGATGGGGCATTGCCGTTGCGGAGTAAAATCCCCGCTGGCCTGCTGGTTAGGGACCTGTCGTTTTTAAAAGATGCCGGATTGCAGTCCGGTGTACAGCAACGTGCGCTGAAAAAGAATACGGCTAAATATCTCACTATCGCCAGAAGGATAGCGGTATTATCTGATACCACTAAGGAAGAAGTACTACGCTATGCACCTGCCGTGAAAGAGAAACTGGCCAGGTTGGACACAGGGGTAAGTCTCTTGTACAAGGCGTTGGACTGGGAGCAGCGGGAAGCGGTGAAGAAAGCATTTACCGGAGGTGCAGAATATTTCCTGGTAACGGGTAGTTTGCATCCCCGCAACAATATTATTCCGGTGCTGAAAGCGTTTTCGGCGCTGAAGAAGCGGCAGCGCAGCAACATCAAGCTGGTGTTGGCCGGCAGTATCACGCCTGCGGGTGCTGATATTGCAGCTGCTTTGCAAAGTTATAAGTTCCGGCAGGACGTGGTAACGGTGGAAGCCGCGGATGAAGACACGTTGGCGCGGTTAACAGGCGCAGCTTATGCCCTCGTGTATCCGTCGAGGTTTGAAGGGTTGCCGCTGCCTATTTATGCTGCGCATCGCTGTGAGGTGCCGGTGATTGCACTGGACAGCGTCGCTGCCCGGGAGGCTGGTGGCGATACGGTGTTATATGTGGACCCGGCCAGCCTGGATGATCTGTCGGAGAAAATGAGCCTTTTATATAAAGATGAACAACTACGCGCCAGGCTGTTGGCAAAAGCTCCTCCCAGTGAGCCTTTTACCAGCTGGGAGCGTGCTGCAGAGCAGTTGTGGCAGCATTTAACCGCATAATTCCGGCTGAGCGTCTGAAAATCAGTAAATGATGGCTAAATTTGCGCTTTAATCGATAAACATGAGTACTACATCTACTATAAAGATCCAGGTAGGGCTGGACGATCAGAAGGTGCCCGAATCAATAGAATGGAGCGCTACCGATAATAAAGAAGGAAAAATGATCAAAGCTAAAGGGATGATCGTATCTTTCTGGGACCCGGCTGAAAGGGCGGCTCTTCGTATTGACCTGTGGACAAAGGAAATGATGGTGGATGAAATGGCAGATTTCTTCTTTCAGACTATGATGACCATGGCAGATACCTATTCCAGGGCGACTCCTTACAAAGATCAGGCAGACGATATGCGTGCTTTTGCGAAAGACTTCTTCAAGAAGTTCCAGGATAAGCAGGCTGCTGAAGGACAATAATCCATTAAACCTTACCATATGTCATTAGAATTAAATATCAACGCAGAAATTAAGGCTGCGATGCTGGGCAAAAAAGAAGCGGATCTGCGTGCATTGCGTGCTATCAAGGCTGCTATATTGGTGGCTAAAACAGCGGAAGGAGCTAGTGGAGAACTGACAGCTGCTGACGAAGCAAAACTTTTGCAGAAGCTGGCCAAGCAAAGAAAGGATTCCCTCGAAATTTTCCGTACCCAGAACCGTGAAGACCTTGCCGTAAAAGAAGAAGAGGAGCTGGTGGTAATTGAGCGCTTCCTGCCTAAACAGATGAGTGAAGCTGAATTACGTACAGCCATTACAGATATTATTGCTTCCACTGGCGCCAGCTCTGCCGCCGATATGGGGAAAGTAATGGGCGTTGCCTCCAAACAACTGGCTGGTAAAGCTGATGGAAAGGCTATTTCCGCGCTCGTAAAAGAACTGCTTAGTAAGTAATCTGACAGGAGTCAGGCCGTTTTTTGAGGAAAAGGAATGCCTCAAAAAATGGCGGCTCCTATAGTTCTATCATGCCTATAGACATTATTTTCGCTATCATCATGGTATTTGCCCTTTACAGGGGGTATACCCGTGGATTGATAGTTGCCTTGTTTTCGTTGGTAGCAGCGATACTGGGGCTGGCAGCTGCCCTGAAATTATCGGCAGTTACCGCTTTATATGTACAGCAGCATTGGGATATGCATTCCCGTTGGGTACCAGTACTTTGCTTTATTTGCCTGTTTCTGGGAGTAATTCTGCTGGTCAGGCTGGGAGCAGGGATGTTACAGAAGCTGGTGGAAGCCGTGATGTTGGGTTGGCTGAATAAATTGGGGGGAATACTGTTGTATAGCGTTATATTTATAATAATTTATAGTGTAATGTTGTGGATGGCCAACCAGGTATACTGGCTGAGTCCTGAAACGAAGGCCCAATCTGTTGTGTATCCGTATATAGAGAATATTGGCCCGTGGGCATTGGATCATATGGGAACAGTGATACCGGTTTTTAAGAATGTGTTTGCCCAACTGGAATCTTTTTTCGAGACAACGGCCCGGCATATTCAACCTGGATAACTCGTTTCAAAGATTATTTAGATTAATAAAAAGAATTATTTTAGCGTAAAATTGACTTTCAAGATTTGGCAATGGATTACGAAATCAAAACACAGGGTAAGTTTAATTTTATAGAAGAAGGAGAAGGAGAACCACTGGTATTATTGCATGGACTTTTTGGTGCTTTGAGCAATTTCGCGCACATGATCGAATACTTCAGGCAATATAACAAAGTGATAATCCCGATGTTACCCCTGTACGATTTAAACATCCTGGAAACATCGGTAGGGGGATTAGCCAAATATGTGCATAAGTTTATTGAAGCCAGAGGATACAAAGATGTAAACCTGCTGGGCAATTCACTCGGAGGACATGTGGCATTGGTTTACCTGCTGAAACACCCTGAAGCGCCTATCAAATCGCTGACCCTGACCGGCAGTTCCGGATTGTTCGAAAATGGAATGGGCGAAACCTATCCTAAACGCGGTGACTATGAGTACATCCGCAAAAAAGCAGAACTTACTTTTTACGATCCAAAAATCGCTACCAAAGAACTGGTAGACGAGATGTTTGAAATAGTGAACAATCGCCTGAAAGTGATTAAAATTATCACACTGGCTAAATCTGCTATCCGCCACAACCTGGGCGATGAGCTGAAAGATATCAAACAACCAACTTTACTGATCTGGGGTATGAATGATACCGTAACACCACCCATGGTCGGAGAAGAATTTAAAAAGCTGATACCTAATTCTGAACTGCAGTTCATTGACAAATGCGGCCACGCTCCTATGATGGAAGTACCCGATGAGTTCAACAAAATTCTGCATGCTTTCCTGGAAAAGCTGAAGCATCAATCTGCCAGCTAAACCAGCCTTTACCCGGTTGTTGGATGACTGTACCAACAGGTGCAGTGATTTCGCGTACATGTAATTTCTTTTTCTGTTGGCATATTCTTTCGTATTCTTGTGTAAGAATACGCGACACATGATTGCCAGAGAACTCATATCATCAGTACCTGTCCTGCATCCTTCGGATACAGGAGCAAAGGCGCTGCGTTTGATGAATGAATATCATCTGACGCAACTACCAATGGTAGTGGATAGCAAATACCTGGCCCTGGTGGAAGAAGAAGAGATCATGGATCTCGAAGACCCTGATGTACCGCTGGAATCTACAGCGTACGGAAGTTCCCGCCCGGCTGTCATGGAATATGCTCACCTGTTTGAAGCGCTGAAACTTTTTTACGATTTCAAATTATCTGCCCTGCCGGTAGTTACCAAAGAAAATGAATACCTCGGTATCATTACCAAAGACAATCTCCTGGCAGCACTGGCAAGATATAACGGCGTAAAAGAGACCGGTGGTATCATCGCATTTGAAGTAGATCCGCGCGATTACGCCCTCAGCGAAATAGCCCGCATCGCAGAATCAAATGATGTAATCCTGCTGAGCGTCAATACCATCACCAACCCCGTTACCGGAAAACTGGAAGTGGTACTGAAAACAAACAGACAGGAAATTCAGGGCCTGCTGGCCACCTTCGAAAGGTTTAACTACGTCATTAAATACGTGTTCGCAGAAGAACCCGAAGAAGAATTACTCAAAAAGAACTACGACCTGCTCATGAATTATATCAGCATGTAGTTCTCCCACACTGATTTTATTTTGTTAGATTTATAATGATTAGCGAAGATAGATGCAGATATAATTGCATTCGTCTTCGCTATTTTTATAGAATCCTTGAAACCACAGCATCATCCCGGGTAACACAATTTCGCTTATATCATTCGCTGCAATAGCTTTTTGCTTTTCGCTTTCTGCTTTCACCTTTTTATTATATTTGAATATTGTCAACACGTTTTTAAATTTTACAGAACCTACATGCTGAGACGCTGTTACCTCCTGCTGGCGATGTTCTGCCTGTTGGGAATAGTGTTACCGGAAAATGCCGAAGGACAGACTGCGCCTGCAACAAATGGGGGTTATCTCATTGTACGTAATATCGTCGTTACCGGTAATAAACAAACCCGCACCTCCGTCATCCTGCGGGAAATCAGTACAGTGCCCGGTGATACCATTTATCTCCGCGATCTATCCGCTACCCTGGAAGAAAGGAGAAAACAACTGCTCAATACCTCTCTGTTTCTGAATGTTACGGCTAATATTAAAAACTGGGATGGCGACAATGCCGACCTCGTATTTGAAGTGTGGGAACGCTGGTACACCTTTGCCTTTCCCATCTTTAAACTGGCCGATAGAAACTTTAACCAATGGTGGGTGGAGAAAAAACACAGCCTCGACCGTGTTAATATAGGCGTTAGCGGTGCCCAGGAAAACCTCACCGGACGTAATGATGCCCTCAGCGCCTCCTTACAGTTTGGTTATACCCAACGATTTGCTTTGCAATACAACCTCCCTTATATCGATAAACATTTTCGTCATGGTATCGGTATCCTCGCCTCCTATAAGCGTAACCGTGAGGTGAATGATAGCACCAACTTTAATAAGCAACATTTTTTCCGGAAAGATGAGTTCCTGCGCCAGGTGTATGTGGTAGGCCTCAACTATAGTTATCGCAAAGCCATTAATACCAGGCACCAGGTATTTGTAAATTACAATTACGAAAAAGTAGCGGATTCCGTGGCCATCCTGAATCCCAACTATCTGGGGAAAGGACGTACCCATGTCAGTTTTCTGGATATCACCTATCGTTTAACCTATATCAAAGCCGATAGCTGGGTATATCCCCTTAAAGGATTTAACCTGGTGGCAGAAGTGGGCAAAAAAGGACTGGGCCCCTGGAATGATGTTAACGACGTACATTTCCGGCTGAACATGGCCAAATATTGGGAGCTACGCCCCAAAACGTTTGCGGCGCTTGGTATACGCAGCCAGGCAAGGCTCTCCAACGATCAACCGTATATCAATCAGCAGGCACTGGGTTATGGCGATGATTACCTCCGTGGCCTCGAATACTATGTGGTAGACGGTACCAGCTTCGCTGTGCTGAAATCCACGCTCCGCCAGGAACTGGTATCCTTCAAAATTAAATTGCCCATTGTACCCAAAAAGTTCAATACCGTTCCGGTGCGCATCTTTGCCAAAGCCTTTGGTGATGCGGGGTACGCTTATAGTAAATTTCCTGGTAACGGTGCGCTTAACAACCGGCTTTTATACACCAGTGGCATAGGGATAGATATCGTTTCTTTCTACGACACCTGCCTCCGGATTGAGTACAGCTTTAACCAGTTAGGGCAAAAAGGCCTATTTTTACACACAAGCGTAGATATGTAGCGGAAAAGCAGTTAGCCATTAGCTTTTAGAAAAAGTGGTAGCTAATAACTAAATGCCAGATGCTAAAAGCTAAAAGCCAGAAGAATTATGCATGTAGCACTATATAGCAGGGGATTTATTACAGAAGATATTGCAAACATCCGCTTATTGCTGGAGGAATTGCAGCGGGCGGAAATTGAAGCCATTATTTACGAACCTTTTTATCGTACCCTTCAGCAGCATATCCCTTTTACGAGTGAACCGCCCTTGTTTAGTTCTGCTGAAGACTTACCAGGAAAAATTGACTTCCTGATGAGTTTAGGGGGAGATGGCACCTTGCTGGACACGGTTTGCTACGTACGTGATACCAACATTCCGGTGATCGGGATTAATTTCGGCCGGCTTGGATTCCTGGCCAGTATTGGTAAAGAGGAAATTCATGCACTGGTGCAGGCGTTACTGAACCGTACCTATGTGGTAGATCAGCGATCGCTGTTGCACCTGGATGCCAATATTCCTTTGTTTGGGGATGTACCTTATGCCCTGAACGAGTTTACCATCCACAAAAAAGATACTTCCGCCATGGTAAAGATTCATACTTACCTGAACGGCGAATTTCTGAATACTTATTGGGCAGATGGGTTAATTGTGGCTACACCTACCGGTTCTACCGGTTACTCTTTGAGTTGTGGGGGCCCCATTGTATTCCCGGATGCCGGTAATTTTGTGATTACCCCGGTAGCGCCGCATAATCTCAACGTACGGCCTATTATTGTCCCCAATAACAATATCATTTCTTTTGAAGTAGAGGGCCGTAGTGATCAGTTCCTCTGTACACTGGACAGCCGCATGGAAACCATTGGTAATACTGTGCAGCTGGCCGTTAAAAAGGAGGAATTTAAACTGAGCTTACTGCGCCTGGACGACAGTAACTTCCTGCACACCCTGCGTAACAAATTGTTGTGGGGTATTGATGCGCGGAACACGATTAAAATATAGAAATGTAAAATATATTGTTACATTTACAAATATATTTTCTGCTGATTGTAACATCAATTATGCCTGTGGATGGCGAGAGGGCTACGGAGGAAGCATAATCATCGGCTATACATTAAATAAATCCGGCATTTTAGCGTTTAAGTAGGACTGATTTTATGCTGAAACCTTTTCTWTATCTAAAATACATCACCCTATTATTGCTGGCAACAGGCTGTCTGTTTGCCAATCGGGTGATGGCGCAGAATGAATTGTCGTATGTAGGGGAGTTGGGTTTATCTGTGGGCGCGGCGCAATATTTTGGGGATCTAAACACCCGGGGGGCGCTGAATACGCTGAAACCTGCTGTGGGCATATACTACAGGAAGTACTTGAATGATTATGTGGGAGCAAGGGTACATGGCCGTTATATGCAGTTGGGCTATTCTGACACCTACAGTAAAAATGAATTTCAGCGGAGGCGTAACCTTAGTTTCAATACTAATTTGTTTGAGTTATCGCTGCAGGGCGACTTTAACTTCTTCCGGTTTGAACCAGGGAGTTTATATGAACGTTTTTCTCCATATTTGACAGGGGGCGCCAGTATTTTTTATTTTAATCCTTACACCTACCTGGACGGCCACAAATATTTTTTACAGCCCATACGTACGGAAGGGCAGGGAACGGCCCTGTATCCGAACCGTAAGCCCTATAGCCTGGTATCGTATGCCTGGTTAATAGGAGGGGGCTTCAAGTATAATATCTCCAAAAAAGTGAATGTGGGGCTGGAAGCACTATATCGTTTTACCCAAACAGACTATTTGGATGATGTAAGCAGCACTTATGCAGGGCCGGCGGCATTTCCGGTACTGGCAAATGGTCAGCCATCCGTGGCCATGCAATTGCAGGACCGGTCAGGAGCGTATGGCACACCAATAGGCGTAGCGGGCCGCCAGCGTGGTAATAGCCGGGATAAGGATCAGTACCTAACTATCGAGCTCACGATCAGCATTCTTTTTACTTCTTACAACTGTAAATTTTGATTTAGGAAGAAAATACTTTCTGCCGGCAGGCTTTCCATGCCTGCGAACCGCCCGGATACTTCTCCGAAATTGCTAAAATCCCCACTGGTATTGATTTCGCTGTTAAAACTACGTTAAAACAACTTATTGGGCTTTGCCAAAAAAGTCATTACTCTATTTTTGTATCTTTGCACCCTTTTAGGAAATAATCTGTTATAATACGCCTGACACAAATGAGCTTGAAGGATAAATTGGACTTACAACGGTTACCGCGCCATATAGCCATTATTATGGACGGGAATGGCCGTTGGGCAAAAGAGCGGGGTCAAGACAGGCTGTATGGGCACCACGAGGGGGTAGAAAGTGTGCGAAATATAGTGGAGACCTGTGCAGAACTTGGGATAGGTTATCTGACCTTATACGCCTTTTCTACCGAAAACTGGGATCGCCCAGTATATGAAGTAAATGGCATTATGGAGTTGCTCGTAAACACTATCCGCATGGAAGTGAATACGTTATCAAAAAATAATATCCGTTTGAGTGTGATTGGCGACATGGATATGTTACCACCGCAAGCTCAGCGGGAAATGGAAGAAGCGATTGCGCTTACCAGCCAAAATACCGGTCTTAACCTCATTATGGCACTTAGCTATAGTGCCAGGTGGGAAATCGTAAATGCTGCCAGGAAAATAGCCCTGGACGTGAAAAATGGAGCCCTGGACCCCGCAGCGGTAACACCTGAAGTATGGGAGAAATATCTCTGTACTGCCGGTTTACCAGACCCTGAGTTAATGATTCGTACCAGTGGAGAATGCAGGATCAGTAATTTTCTACTATATCAGCTGGCCTACGCGGAACTGTATTTTACAGATACTCGTTGGCCGGATTTCCGCAATGAACATCTTTACCAAGCCATCTTAAATTACCAAACCAGAGAACGGCGCTTTGGCAAAACAAGCGAACAAATTCAGCAGAATGAAGAAATTATTTCCTAAGGGCCTTCTGGCTATAGCATTATGTTGCAGTGCAGGCATTCGTGTATCCGCTCAGCAAAAAGATACCGTGCCCCCCACGCAGCCTCCTGCTAATCCGCCGGCCGTTTCTCCTATTAGCATGGGTAATCCGCAACAGTACGAAATTGCCGATATTACCGTGGCCGGGACCCAATACCTGGATAAATCATTGCTGCTGTCCCTCTCCGGCCTCAGCGTAGGGGATAAGGTAACTTACCCCGGAGGTGACCAGTTTACCAAAGCCATTCAAAGCCTTTGGTCACAAAGATTGTTCGCGGATGTCACCATCTACGTGACAAAAATTGAAGACAATAAGATCTGGCTGGAAATCGGATTAACCGAAATGCCCCGTATGTCCACTTTCTCCTTCAAAGGAATCAAGAAGGCAGAAGGCGACGATATTGCCACCAAAGCCACCCTGCGTAAAGGAAGTGTAATTACCCAGGCCATGAAACAAAACGTGATTGGCGTGGTGCATAAATTCTATGCAGATAAAGGCTTCGGTAACGCTACTGTGAAAATAGAAGAAAGAGCAGATAGCGGCCAGGTTAACTCTAAACACGTTATCTTCTACGTTACCAAAGGAAATAAAGTACGCATCAACGATATCAATATCGTAGGCAACAACAATATTGCGGATTCCAGGATCAAGAAAAGAATGAAGGGCACTAAAGAGCGTTCCCGCTTTACCCTGCATCCGGATGATGAACACGTATATGTAGACTCCCTGGCGGCACCAGATGATTTCTGGCAAACCTATGGTTTCCTGCAACCTACCCGCGCACTTGAAAAGCTGGACCCTTATTTCCGCTTTAAACTTTTTAGTTCTGCCAAGTTTAATGAAACCAAATACCTGGAAGATAAAGCTAAAGTAGTAAGCCTCTATAACTCCAAAGGTTATCGCGATGCCGTTCTTGTACGTGATACTACCTACAAATCCCGGGATAAGAATCTGAATATCGATATGCAGATCTCTGAAGGGAAAAAATATTATTTCGGTGATATCACCTGGAAAGGTAATACCCGTTACAGCGACTCCGTATTGACACGTATCCTCGGTATCAAGAAAGGAGATATCTATAACCTGGAACTGCTGGAAAAAAGAATCGGTAAACAAATGTCACAGGAAGGTGGCGATATCAGTGGCTACTACATGGACTACGGTTACCTGTTCTTCCAGATTGACCCGGTAGAAATTGGTATCCGTGGCGATACCATCGACTACGAAATCCGTTTACGTGAAGGTCCGCAGGCTACCATCAAGGAAGTACGCATTGCCGGTAACGAAAAAACAAACGAACACGTTATCCGTCGTGAGCTGCGCACCATCCCAGGTGAAAAATTCAGCCGCCAGGATCTGATCCGTTCTAACCGTGAAATTGCCAACCTTGGCTTCTTCAACCCGGAAAAGATTGGTATGAACCCGGTGCCTAATATTCAGGATGGTACCGTGGATATTGATTATACAGTAGAAGAAAAAGCCAATGACCAGCTGGAACTGTCAGCCGGTTGGGGTGGTTATATCGGTTTAACCGGTACCCTTGGTGTTACATTCAATAACTTCTCTTTACGTAATATCTTCAAAAAGGAAACCTGGGACCCATTACCAAGTGGCGATGGACAGAAACTTTCTGTTCGTGTGTCTTCCAATGGTAAAGCTTACCGTTCTTATAACTTCTCCTTCACTGAGCCATGGCTGGGTGGTAAGAAGAGAAATCAGTTTTCTGTGAGCTTCTATAGCAGCTACCAGAATCCTTACGCTTACAACGATTACTACAAACTGCCAGGTGATACCAGCAGATCTACGGATGGTCACTTTAAAGTATTGGGTGCTTCCGTATCATTGGGTAAACAGCTGAAATGGCCAGATGACTACTTCACCCTGATTTACTCTGTGAACTACCAACAGTATAAACTGAAGAACTATAACTACTTTGGTATCCAGGGTTTTGAAAATGGTACTTCCAATAACGTGAACGTAAAACTGACGCTGGCAAGATCTTCTGTGGATCAGCAAATCTTCCCGCGTAGTGGTTCCAACTTCATGTTATCTGCACAGTATACGCCGCCATACTCATTGTTCAATCCTGACAAGGACTACAAGAATGAACCGGCTTCCAAGCAGTTTAACTTTATTGAGTACCAGAAGTATCGCTTTAACGCAGAATGGTATGTGCCTTTGAGCAAACCAATGGGTAGCGATAACAAAACCTTTGTGTTGAAAGTAGCGGCTAAATTTGGTTATATTGGTCGTTATAACAACCGCACTACCCTGTCGCCTTTCGGCCGGTTTGAAATGGGAGGTGATGGTTTGAGTAACTTTGCTATTTATGATCGTGATATCATCTCTCAGAGAGGTTATCCGGTGTATTATACATCCGATCCAAGTATCAATCCTGAAAATGGCCAACCAGCCAACTACTCTGGATTCACCGTATTTAATAAGTTTGTGATGGAACTGCGGTATCCGTTCAGTCTGAATCCAAGTTCCACCATCTTTGGTCTGGCATTCCTGGAAGCAGCGAATGGTTACAAGGATCTGAACGAGTACAATCCGTTCCGTTTACGTCGTTCTGCTGGTATCGGTATGCGTTTCTACCTGCCTATGTTCGGATTGCTTGGATTTGACTATGGTATTGGGTTTGATCGTCTTACACCAGGTGGTGGTCTGAAGGATGCGGCTAAGTTTACCTTTATGCTCGGCTTTGAACCAGAATAATGTGAAAATAAATTATATATTGCAAGTTTAACCGTTGTCTTGGTTTTGCAAAAAATCTATTGTAGCATGAGAAAAATATTTATTACAGCCGCTATCGTATTGGTTATGGGCGGTGCAGCAAGTGCACAGCGCTATTGTGTGATAGATACAAAATATATACTGGAAAGTATTCCGGAGTACAAGGACTCGCAGAAGAAACTGGATGCCGTTGCTGAACAGTGGCAGAAAGAAATTGACGCGAAATTCCAGGAAGTAGATAAGATGTATAAGTCTTATCAGGCCGAGCAGGTCATGTTAACAGAAGAATTAAAGCGGAAGAGAGAGGATGAGATTGTAGCTAGAGAAAAAGAGGCAAAGGATTTGCAGAAGAAGCGTTTTGGTTATGAAGGCGACCTTTTCAAGAAAAGAGAAGAGCTGGTAAAACCAATCCAGGACAGGATCTACAATGCAGTGCAGAAGTTATCTGCGAGCAGGATGTTTGACTTTGTGCTGGACAAGGCCGCTGGTGCCACCGTTATTTTCTCCGATCCCAAGCTGGATAAGAGTGAAGAGATTCTGAAATCCCTGGGGGTGAAGAAATAATCGTGTACCTATTTTTTAACTATAAGTATTTAAATTTTTTTAAACACAGACAACATCATGAAGAAGTACGTAATTATTGCTTTTGTGGCGGTTACCGGTTTGTTCAGCGTGAATGCAATGGCACAATCCAAAGTCGCACATATCAATGCGCAGGCACTGGTAGCCAGCATGCCGGAAGCTAAAAAAGCAGAAACTGATCTGCAGACTTTTGCTCAAAGCCTGGAAGGTGAGGGTAAAACTATGGTGGATGAGTACACAAAGAAAATGAAGGAATTCGACGACAAGGCAGCTACTATGACCGATAATATGAAAGAAATTAAAGGTCGTGAAATCCAGGACGCACAGAAGCGTATCCAGGACTACCGCGAAGCTGCTGAACAAAAAGTACAGGCTAAACAACAGGAACTGTTGAAACCAATCTACGATAAAGCTCGCAAAGCTATCGAAGATGTAGCAAAAGAGAAAGGTTACGGTTATGTAATCGATAGCTCTGCTGGTATGCTGCTGGTTTCTCCTGCTGCTGACGATATCCTCGCCGCTGTTAAGACTAAACTGGGCGTTAAATAATTGACTTTTTTAATATAAAGGTGGAATGCGGCTAGTACTGCATTCCACCTTTACATTTAAGAATTTGAGATTTTAATTTTACTTTCTAAATATTTTCTGCTACCTTTGCCTTCCGTTTTAAAAAACAGTATACTTTAATTCGGGAGTTTTAGTATAGTACAGGTAAAAACAAAAAAAGAAATGAAACGTACTTTTCAACCGCATAACAGACGCAGAAAGAGCGTTCACGGCTTCAGAAAGAGAATGGAAACTGCTAATGGCCGTAAGGTATTGGCTTCCCGTAGAGCAAAAGGTCGTAAGAAGCTGACTGTTTCTGACGAGCGTAAGCTGAAATAATTATAGTAGCTAAATACTATTTGCCATAAAAACTTATTCTTTTAAAAAGGAAGAAAGGTTAAAAAGCAGAAAACTTATTGAAACGCTTTTTCGAGAAGGAAAAGCGTTTTCTGTTTTTCCATACCGCGTGGTTTACATGCCTCTCCCCGAGCCATGTAAATATCCCGTGCAGGTAGGTTTTAGCGCCGCTACCCGCCGCTTCCCACATGCCGTGGACCGTAACCGCATCAAACGCCTGGGACGCGAAGCCTGGCGCCTCCAAAAACAGGAATTATACGACCATCTCCAGTCGGAATCCCGGCAGCTCGCCGTTTTCCTCATCTACACAGACAAAAAAATAGCCCCCTTTTCTGTCCTGCAAGATAAAATTTCGGTAATTTTAAGGAAACTGCAGAAGGCAGAAAGCTAAAAGCATAAAGCATAAAGCTATTGTAGCGAGTGCTTTTTGCGAATACTCATACGCTATGTGCAGTCGCTACAATAGCTTTGTGCTTTCAGCTTTTGGCTATTTAAAATATTCGATCTATGTCCCGTGTTGTGCGCTGGTTAGCTTATCCATTTATCTTTCTGATAAAAATCTATCAATGGTTTATATCTCCCTTATTGGGAAGCAAATGCCGGTATACGCCCACCTGCTCACAATATGGCCTCGAAGCATTTAAAAAATATGGCCCTTTCAAAGGCGGCTATCTCACCATAAAGCGTATATTGTCCTGTCATCCCTGGGGAGGACATGGATACGATCCGGTTCCCTGAACAGTGCTACCGGTTGCCAACTATTATCATTCATCTTATACATTCTTGCATGCGTGCGTTTTTTAATAAAAGAAAGAAACTGACAGCACTGCTGTTGTTGCTCGTTACAGCAGCCGGCATCTTTGCTTTCAATGAAAACGACAGATACTTTCAGATTGCCAAAAACCTGGACATATTCGCCGCTTTCTACCGGGAACTGAACACGTACTACGTAGATGATCTGCCACCCGAAAAAGTAATGCGTAAAGGCATTGAAGCCATGCTCGAGGAAACAGATCCATTTACTGACTTCGTTTCCGAAGAAAACCTCGATGATCTCAAATTCATGGCCACCGGTAAATACGGTGGTGTAGGCGCTTCCATCAACACCAACGGCGAATGGACTTCCATTACTGATGTGTATGAAGGCAGTCCAATGGACAAAGCTGGCGTAAAACCAGKGGATATCATTGTGAGCATGGATGGCAAATCCTCCAAAAATGTAGCGCAGGAAGAAGTGAGCAAACTGCTGAAAGGCGCCGCAGGCACCCCGCTGAATATGGTATTCAGGAATCCTGTTACAGGAGTGGAAACACCGAAGAAAATTGTTCGGGAAGAAATTAATGTAAAGGCCGTAAGCTATTCCGGTATCGTGAAGAATGATATCGGGTACATAAAAATGACCCAGTTTACCGAAAACAGTGGTGCTCTGGTACGTCGTGCAGTGGAGCAACTGAGGCAGTCCAACCCGGCACTGAAAGGTATGATCCTTGACCTGCGCGGTAACCCCGGTGGTTTGCTGGATGAGGCCGTTGTGGTGGCTAATATTTTTGTTGACAAGAACAGGTTGATTGTCAGTACACGCGGAAAGGTGAAAAACTGGGACCGCAGCTATGAAACCTCTGAGCAACCGGTAGATATCCGTCTTCCTTTGGCGGTGCTTACCAACCACTCTTCCGCATCCGCGTCAGAAATCGTTGCAGGCAGCATCCAGGACCTGGATCGTGGCCTCGTAATAGGTCAGCGCTCCTATGGAAAGGGGCTGGTACAAACTACCCGCCAGCTGCCTTATAATACCAAATTGAAAGTAACCACCGCAAAATACTATACGCCAAGTGGCCGCTGTATACAAGCGATCGATTACTCACACCGGAATGACGATGGCAGCGTAGACTATGTGCCGGATTCTCTCCGTAAATCATTTACCACCATTGGCGGCAGAGCCGTAAAAGATGGAGGCGGCATAGAACCAGACGCCAAAGTAGATCCTACCTATATCAGCCAGGTAGCCGTTACGCTTATCCGCAAGCAGTTTATTTTCGACTATGCGACTAACTATTATTACAGTCACCCGAAAATAGCCGCTGCCGGTAGCTTCAAACTTACCGCTGCGGAATTTGAAGATTTTGAACGCTATCTCGACAATAAAGATTACAGCTACAAAACGCGTAGTGAAGATGCGTTAGACGCTTTCAAAACTACKGCTAAGAAAGAAAAGTATTACGATGCTATTGCACAGGAGCTGGAAACGCTGGAAACTAAAATGAAACATGATAAAAAGCAGGACCTGCTGAAGAATAAAGAAGAGATCAAACGCTTGCTGGAAGAAGAAATCGTGAACCGCTATTATTTGCAGAAAGGCCGCATTATCAAATCACTGGAGTGGGACAATGAGGTGAATACCGCCATCGATCTCCTGCATAACCAGGTGAAGTATAAGCAGCTGTTAACCGTTGCCAAACAATAACGAATCACTTTTTTCTATCAAAAGTTTTAGTGGCTTGAAGCATTTAACAGATCCTGAATTGCTGGGTTTATTAAGAGAGAATGATGAGTGGGCTTTCAGGGAAATTTATGAACGCTACTGGAAGATGCTGTATCAGCAGGCGCTTAAAAAGCTGCCTACCACAGAAGAAGTAAGGGATATGATACAGGAGATATTCTTCTCGTTATGGAAGTCAAGACACGCACTTGTACTACGGGAATCCCTGCCACAATACCTGTTTTCCGCGCTTCGTTATAAAATTATCGACTATTACCGGCTACGCAGTGTGCGGGGCCGGTATTATGATACCCTGCTACAGGAAGAAGAAATGTTATCACCCGAAGCCAGTGAACAAATACACTACCGCCAGCTGAATACCCTGGTAGAAGAAGAAATAAGACAGATGCCCGCCAAAATGCAGGAGGTATTTGTACTCAGCCGCGATCATAACCTGAATGCGGTGGAAATTGCACAAAAGCTATCATTATCCCACCAGACTGTGCGCAACCAAATCAGCACTGCACTAAAAAGAATCCGCAAAAGACTGGATAATACCCTGTAACGGCATCCGTGAAATCCCATGCCCACAGCGGATTAAAAAAAAGTTAACATTTATCTGGTACACTCACGTTACTTCATCGACAATTATCAGGACGCTATGAAAAATGATATGACGGGCAATATGCCGGAATCCATCCGGGCGCTGCTGCTAAAGCAAAATAGTACCGCTTTATCAGCTGCAGAAAGCCAACAGCTCAATGAATGGTACGAAGCACTGGACCTGGGGCCGGAGGAAAACCCGTTGGCAGAAAGTAACAGCGCCGAAGCAGAACAGGAGTTGATTTGGGAGGGATTGCAACAGCGTATGGAGGAAGCCGCGCCTTCCCGTGTATACCGCCTGAAACCCTGGATGTGGAAAGCGGCGGCAGTAGCCTTATTGGCAGGATTAGCTGCCGGCTGGTTATGGTATCAGCAACGCCCGTATCCGATGGAAGTGGCTACCAACATAGGCAGAATAAAGCACATTACCTTGCCGGATGGCTCACAGGTATGGCTAAACGCCAAAAGCAAGCTGCAGTATGCTAACTGGGGCCCTGATAAACCCCGGGAAGTGATATTGACCGGGGAAGCCTTTTTTGATGTTGCCCAGCAAGCAAAGCAACCCTTTATCATACATACCCAAACAGTAGATATCCGTGTATTGGGTACCTCTTTTAATGTGAAGGCATACGGGGAAGATGGGAATACAGAAACCACGCTGGTCACCGGAAAAGTACAGGTGGTCATGAAGCAGGAGGAAGGTAAAATCGTAGAACTGAAGCCCAGCGAAAAGCTGGTAGTGTCAAACAGCCGGGATATCAAACAAATTGAAACAATCAAAACGCATAATAAACAAACGCCGGACAGTGTTGCTTATCACATTTCACCTGTTAGCATAACACCAGGTGATAATATGCCGGCAGAAATATCCTGGAAGGAAAGGAAACTGACCTTCTTTGATGCGCCATTATCAGAAGTGGCGATGCAGCTGCAACGCTGGTATGGTGTGACTGTAGTTTTTAAAGAAGAAACAATGAAAAATACCCGGTTTACAGGCACTTTCCGGGATGAATCGTTACCAAGGGTAATGCAGGTACTGCAGATGTCCGCACCATTTAGTTATCATATTAACAATGACACGTTATCGATTAGTAAATAAAAAAAATCAACTAAGACTTATGTACAGATAATTTCAGTGAACAAATGAAAAAAGGGAAATGCTGAAACATTTCCCTCTGCGATCAACTGGCTTAAGCGGCACCCTCTCTTGGAAGGATCAGGGATGCTGCAGCCATTTTATTGACCTCTAACTACCTAAAAGTATGAAAAAAAACAGACTTTCCGGGATGGTGTATGCCCCACCCGGGATGCCGTTCACTTATGTTCTAAGAACCATGAAGCTGACAGCTATTTTAATGTTGGCCGCTTGTTTGCAGGTTTCTGCCTCCGCGTTTTCACAAAATAAGATCACGTTGAATGCCAAGCGGATGCACCTTTCCAAAGTTCTGCAGGCAATTGAAGCACAGGGAAATGTACGTTTCGTGTACAACAACGATGTGTTGCCCAACAACGAATTTATTTCCATTGATGTAAAAGATCAGCCACTGGATGTGGTATTAAGCAAGGTATTGCAAAATACGGCCCTCACTTTTAAAGCCCTGGATAAGGAGTTAATTGTGATAGCACCGGGTAATGCGGTCATCAAAAATATCACTGTAAAAGGTAAAGTAACGGATGCCAAAGGCACGCCCATTCCGGGCGCCAATGTGCAAATTGCTGGTACCAGCCGTGGTACCGTTACCTCGCCTGAAGGGATATACCAGATAGAAACCTCTGATGACGCTACCTTGCTGTTTTCTTTTGTAGGATATCTACAGGAGAAGATAGCTGTGAATAATCGTACTACCATCGATGTTGTCCTGAAGGAAGATACCAAAGGATTGAACGAAGTAGTGGTAGTAGGTTATGGTGCACAGAAGAAGGTAAACCTCACCGGTGCCGTATCTTCTATCAGCGCACAGAACCTGGTTTCCCGTCCTGTTACTTCTGTACAAAATGCCCTGCAAGGGCTGGTACCAGGATTAACGGTACTCAGCACTCCCGGAGACGTAGGCAAAAACAATGGTACCATTACCATCCGTGGACGGAGTAACCTGACCAATGCTACTTCTGCGCCACTGTATATCATTGATGGTATTCCTTCTACGGCTGCCGACCTGGCTGCTGTGAACCCCAACGATATTGAAAATATGTCGGTGTTAAAAGATGCGGCATCCGCTTCTATTTATGGTTCCCGCGCGGCTAATGGCGTTATCCTCATTACTACCAAGCGTGGTAAAGAAGGTAAGATGTCTATCGATGTAAATACCAGCTACGGTATTTCTTCACCTACCCGCTTACCTCATTACCTGGGATCAGTGGACTATGCAACGCTGTACAATGAAGGCATGGTGAATGCTGGTAAAAATCCACTGTTCACCGATGAGCAGATACAGAAATTCAGAGATGGCAGTGATCCGGACCATTTCCCGAACACCAACTGGTACAAAGAAGCGTTACGTAAAAATCCCTCCTATAAAGATGTTCAGGTAGGTGTAAACGGTAGTTCCCGGAATACTACTTACTATTTGAGTCTGGCTTATATGAACCAGGAATCACTGGTACCTACTACTGCGCAGAATCGTTATACCATGCGTCTGAATACTACCACGCAGGTATTACCCATCTTCAACATAGGTACTAACATCGCTATGGTGAAAAACGACCTGAAAAACAATGGTGGTGATCTGGGCTTCGTAGAACTGAACCGTGCTGTACCAACATTGGTGGGCCGTCAGAGCGATGGCACCTGGGGCACCATTAACGGTGGTAAGGTAGATGCTACCCTGAGCAAGAATAACGTAATGCGCAATAACCTCGAAGGAGGTAGAAGCTGGGACAGAACCAATACATTTACTGGTGGCGTGAATGGTACGTTAACGCCGCTCAAAGGGCTTGCTGTAAAAGGTCTGGCTTCCTTAAAGCTGGACAATCGCACCGCCAACCGCTTTGTGAATACGATGCCGGCATTGATAGATTTCGATTCAAAAAATGAGCTGAACTCCACTGCCAGATTGTTGAATGAAATGCAGGAGAAATGGGGCCAGCGTCAGGCATTGTTGTTACAGGCATATGCAGAATATGAAAAAACATTTAACCGTCATAGTGCTAAAATTATGATGGGGGCTTCAGAAGAAAGCAATGTTTACCGCGATATATATGTGGGCCGTAAAAATTTTGCGACCAATACTTTGGGTACCGTAGAAGGTGGTAGCCAGAGTCCGGATGATATCAGCACCGGTGATGATCTGGCGGCATTAACACCTGATGGAAAAAGCAAACAGGCAGCAAATGGTTCTTATTCTGAAGCATGGGCGATCCGTTCTTATTTCGGTCGTTTGAACTATTCATTTGCAGATAGATACCTGATTGAAGCCAATATGCGCTTTGACTTGTCTTCCCGTTTCCATCCGGATTACCGTCTGGCTAAATTCCCATCCGTATCAGCAGCGTGGAGAATATCTGAAGAGAATTTCATGAAGTCTGTGAAATGGGTGAGCAATCTGAAATTAAGAGGTTCCTGGGGTATTTTAGGAAATGAAAATGCGGTGCCTATTGGCAACTACGCCAACTACCTGGAAAGTGCCATTACTTATACATTCGAGGGTAATCCGGTAAACGGTGTTTATCAGGACAGGGCTTCCAACAGATTAACTACGTGGGAAAAAGTATACATGAGTAATGTGGGTATAGATGGTACTTTTCTGAATGGTAAACTGGATGTTACAGCAGATTATTTTATCAAGAAAACAGAAGGTATTCTGCTTGAAAAAACACTGGAAGAAGTTATTGGTCTGAAGCCGCCTAGCAGTAATGCAGGCTCTACCCGTAATAAAGGGATAGAGTTGATGTTGTCTTACAACGATAAGATTGGTAAAGACTTTGGCTACAATGTGTCAGTAAACATGTCGATGATTAAGAATACTATTCTTAGCCTGGGTGGTGATAAAGACCGCATGCATGATACCTACTACATTGATCGTGTAGGCGAATCCGTTGGTTCCTTCTTTGGTTATGAAATAGATGGGTTATTGACAGCAGATGATATTAAGAACAAATATCCCTTATTGTATCCTAATTCACAACCAGGTGATATCAAGTACAAAGATGCTGATGGTAATGGTAAAATTGATGGAAATGACCGTCGTGTACTGGGAAGCGAAGTTCCTTGGTTTAACTATGGTTTAAATCTGGGTGCGCACTACAAAGGCTTCGACCTGGGAGTACTCACCTATGGTGTAGTTAATGCCAAAGTATATCTGGCAAATGAGGCATCTTATGCATTCTTTAACGGTGCTGGTGTAAAGGATTATCACCTGGATCGCTGGACGAAAGACAATCCAAATCCTAATGCGCCTTATCCAAGAATGCTGGTAGGTGGAGATGCCACACAAAATAATGATCCGGTATCTGCATTCTGGGTTTTCAATAGCTCTTACCTGCGTATTCGCTCGCTCACCCTGGGATATACCGTACCGGCTACCTGGATAAAAAGAGCCGCGATGTCATCTGCCCGTATCTACCTGGCAGCTAATAATCCTTTCACCATCATGGCAGATAAGCGTTTGAGAGATTATGATCCGGAAATGGCTTCTGGTCGTGGTACATATCCAGGTGTAAAAACATGGGTAATTGGTCTTAACGTGAAATTTTAAAAGGCAGCAAAAAGAACATTATGAAGAAACTGACTATAATAACTGCAGCGCTGGGCCTGTCTATGACCTGGGTTGGGTGCAGTAAAGATTTTCTTAATAGAACACCCGAAGGAAAGGTATCTGAAAATAATTTCTGGAATTCACAAACAGATGTAACCAACGCGTTGAACGCCATTTATGGTTTTATGGGTTCTGGCGATGCCCGGTTGCTGGACGGACAAAACGCCATCTATGAAGACGGTGCGTCTGACAATGCATTGGCACAATACCCATGGGAGAGTAATGCTACCAATATTGCCAAAGGCAACATTACGCCTGCTGTTAATGAAGGATGGGAGTTCAAAGGCATCCGCCGGGCTAATTACTTCCTGGAGAATGTAGACCGCGTGAAAATGGATAATGATCTGAAAGAGAGAACCAAAGCTGAAACCCGTTTTCTGCGTGCATTCTTTTATTCAGGTCTTGTATTAAAATTCGGGGATGTGCCTTTGGTTACCGCTACACTGGCGCCGGATGGCCCTACTGGCGGACGTACCCCTAAAGAACAGGTGTGGAAGTTTATTTTTGATGAGCTGGATGCGGTATCCAAAATATTGCCTGAAGCCTATTCTGGTGGTTATCCATCAGAAAAAGGAAGGGTCACTAAAGGAGCTGCGCTGGCACTGGCTGCACGTTTGCATCTGTATCGTTCTGAATGGAAAGATGCAGTAGATTATGCGAAAGCAGTAATGGCTATTCCTGGTTACCAATTGTTTAAAGTCGTGAGTGAAGATGGTGATGAGCAAATGGATAACTACGCTGGCTGGGTAAACTTTTCTTCTACAGCAGATGAGAAGAATTTCCGCCTCGGACTGAGAAGCTATGAAAAGCTTTTCTGGGCTACTAATAAAGGCAATGCAGAAGTTATTTTCGACAGACAGCATATGTTACAGAAAGATGTGCAGAGTGAAAACACTTACCTGCCGCCTGCTATCCTCGGTGGCTGGAGCTCTGTAACACCAACGCAAGACCTCGTAGATGCCTATGAAAGCTATACCACTGGTGAACCGCGTGTAGTGTTGGACAATGCTACCAGGGCTGCCCGTTTCAAAACCAGGGATCAGGATAAATTATTCTTCGATGAATATAAAAACCTTGATCCACGGTTCTATGCGACTATTATGTTCGATAGCTGCACCTGGAACGGATTGGAAAAAGACTTCCTGTTCAGATGGAAGCGAGGCTCCAATAACTCTACTACCGGCTATAACTTCCGTAAACTGGTAGACCCGGCTGCTTACAAGCAACAGGTGGATAACTATTCTAACCATATCATTATCCGTTACGCAGAAATCCTGTTGACCTATGCAGAAGCGCAGAATGAGCTGGCCGGTCCGGATGCCAGCATTTACAATGCGGTAGACCAGATACGTGAAAGAGTAGGTATGCCTAAGCTCAATCGTGTGAAGTACAGCTCTCAGGCTACATTGCGTGATGCGATCCGTCGCGAGCGCCGTATTGAACTGGCGCTGGAAGGCAACCGTTTTATAGATATCCGTCGCTGGAAAATAGCGCCACAGGTAATGACTACTACCCTGTACGCTATAGACGGAGGTAAGGCGGATAGCCGCACCTGGTATGATAAGTTATACCTAATGCCGGTACCGCAAACCCAAACAGATCTCAATCCCAAGCTGTTACCTAACAACGACGGATACTAATATCAGTGGAAGTCCTCCCGGTTTATGGGAGGACTTTCTTTTACCCCCACATGTGCCCCCTGCTATCCGACCCGGTGAATAATTGTTTGTAGAGAAATGATAACTCAGATTCATTTTAACCCCAAAAACAGCTACAATGAAAACAATGATGCTGGCGTGGCTGCGTTTTTACATAAATTATGAATTCCGGTGAATTGTTTTTATTTTGAGAAAATCTCAGTGAATAAGAAACAGTTATCATTTACAACCTAAAAAAGGGTTAAATCATGCCAGTAAATTCCAATGAAGACTCTCGCCGGGCCTTTCTAAGTAAGTTTGCCAAAGGTGTAGTAGGCGCATCGCTGCTACCCAGTATTCTGACGGCTGCAGATAGACAAAGAAATATTGAGTCGCTTTCCCGGTTGAAGGAAAAGTACAGTGCAAACGATCAGATTCAGATCGCGCTGATAGGTGCAGGTAATATGGGTACCGCAGATGCTAATACTGCGATCACCGTGCCTGGTGTAAAACTGGTCGCCGCCTGTGATTTGTATGATGGCCGGTTGGCAGACGCTAAGAAGAAATGGGGTAACGATATATATACTACCCGTAGTTACCAGGACATCCTGGATCGTAAAGATATTGACGCCGTTATCATTGCTGTACCAGATTTCTGGCACAAGGAAATTTCGGTAGCTGCCATGAATAAGGGCAAATCTGTGTATTGTGAAAAGCCGATGGTACATGATATCACGGAGGGACCAGCAGTAGTGGAAGCACAGGCACGCAACGGAAAAGTAGTATACCAGGTAGGTAGCCAGGGGATGAGTTCTCTGGGAAATGAAAAAGCAAGACAGCTCCTGAAAGATGGCGCTATTGGTAAACTGAACTATGCAGAAGGATTCTGGGCGCGTATGTCGCCTACCGGTGCATGGCAATACCCTATTCCGACCGATGCGTCCACTAAAACAGTAGATTGGGATACTTACCTCAAAAACGCACCCAAACGCGCTTTTGACCCATTACGTTTCTTCCGCTGGCGTAATTACAAAGATTATGGTACTGGTGTTTCCGGCGACTTATTCGTTCACTTGTTTTCCAGCTTGCACCTGGTAACTGGTTCCCTCGGTCCTAATAAGATCATGGCTACTGGTGGTTTACGTTACTGGAAAGATGGCAGGGAAGTACCGGATGTAATGCTGGGTATGTTTGATTATCCGGAAACGGCTATACATCCTGCCTTTAACCTGTCGCTCCGTGTGAACTTCGTAGATGGTACCGGTGGTACCAATTACCTCCGTATGGTGGGTAGCGAAGGCTCCATGACGGTAGAGTGGGATAGAGTAACCGTATATCGCAACAGCGAGCATGTGGATGAGAATGATCCGTTAGCTGCAGCGAATGCGGCCGCCAATAATGCGGGTGGTAAAACGTATGTGTACAACCGTGCAGAAATTCTGCCACAGGATAAAATGGTGTACGAAGCAGWGAAAGGCTATAAAGGTGCTCACTTTGATCACTTCTATAACCTGTTTAACGCGATGCGCACTGGTGGTAAAGTAGCAGAGAACCCAACCTTTGGTTTCCGTGCTGCGGCGCCTGCGTTGCTGTGTAATGAAAGTTATTTTGAAAATAAGATCATTCACTGGGACCCGGAAACACTGAAAGTGAAAGCCTAAGTCCTGGTAAGCTGAAAGCATAAAGCTAAAAGCAAAAAGCCATTGTGTACGAGATATAAGCGGATGTACGCTTTACTCTACTACACAATGGCTTTTTGCTTTTAGCTTTATGCTTTCCGCTTATTTAGCGGTTGCTTCAAAGCGTTTGCTGATAGCGTTCCAGTCAACAACGTTCCAGAATGCTTTCAGGTATTCCGGACGACGGTTCTGGTACTTCAGGTAGTAAGCATGTTCCCATACGTCTACACCGAGGATAGGAGTACCTTTTACTTCGGCCACATCCATCAGGGGGTTATCCTGGTTAGGAGTGGAAGAAACTTCCAGTTTGCCGTCTTTAATCAGCAACCATGCCCAGCCAGAACCGAAGCGGGTAGCGCCGGCAGTGCTGAATTTTTCCTGGAATGCTTCAAAAGAACCAAATGCGCTGTTGATAGCATCTGCCAGTTTACCGGTTGGAGCGCCACCTGCGTTAGGAGCAAGGCTGGTCCAGAAGAAACTGTGATTCCAGTGGCCACCGCCATTGTTTCTTACTGCAGGGCTGATTTTGCCGGCATTAGCTACCAGCTCTTCCAGTGATTTGTTCTCGTTTTCGGTACCTGCAACTGCTTTGTTCAGATTATCTACATAAGCCTGGTGGTGCTTACCGTGGTGAATTTCCATAGTCAGTTTATCGAAATTCGGTTCTAACGCGTCAGTTGCGTATGGTAAGCTCGGAAGTGTAAATGCCATAACTCAATTTTTTATGGGTTTTAAAATATGATTTCTTGATAGTCGCCAAATTTACTGCCAATCCGTTAAAATTTAGCCATTTAATTATTTAGTTATTTAGATATTTAGTTTGCCTAATGCATTTAAACCGGCAAAACCCAATAAGCAAACTATAAAATCAGGAAATCAGCCATTACCAGGACTTGATCATATGGAAAATTATTTTATATTTACGGATACTCGGTTTAACAGGACGTAACATATAGGCATATTTCGTGTGTGCTTGGTTGTTGTTTACCTATTGTTTGTTTAAAACTTATAGTATGCAGACAGGCTCAGACTCAGGGCAAAATTTTTCCCTCAATGCCTTACAAAAGGAAAATGAGTTGCTAAGAAATCGTATTCATTGGCTGGAAAGCGTTATCCATCATGTTCCCGCAATGATTTACAGCTATGATAATAACAATAAATCTGTTACCTGGTGTAATGACCGCCTGGCAGCAACTGTAGGTTTTTCTTCCGAAGAAATGGCGGGAATGGGCATGGAGTTTTTCCAGCACATCATGCATCCGGACGATTTTAAACTGGCGGCAGTGGCCCAGCAATCATTCATTAATAATAAGGCGCAATTTGGAGGCCTTGCACGTATACGCAAGAAAGGAGAAATAGACTACAGCTGGCTGATTGGCTTAGAAGTGCCCTTCACGCATGATAAGAATGGGAGAGTAGTAGAAATCCTCTGTGCCTTCCTCGATCTCACCGATGCCATTGATACCAATGTACAACTGTCGGAAGCACTCAGCGCTATTCTGCGCCGGCAGAATGAAAATCTGTTCAATAAACTTACACCCAGGGAAAAAGACGTACTGGCTATGGCCGTGAAAGGCCTTAATAACAAGGAAATTGCAAATTCGTTGAACCTTAGCCGTTATACCGTAGAAACACACCGTAAAAATATCCGCCTGAAACTGAAAGTACGCAACACTTCGGAGCTGGTCACCATTGCACGAAAGATAGGATTTCAATAAAAAGATAGGAGAAGATAGTATCAGTAATTGACCTTGTTCCCGACCAGAACGCTTCACTTGACTTCGTTTAACTACGACGATTGGCTGCCGTAATTCCAAAAGGAGGTTTCCTGTAAACCAGCGACTAGCTTAAAGATTTGTTAAAAAGAATTTTGCTAAATTTTGCTAAATTTTTTAAAAATACCCAAGCTTGGGTATTTGCCCGTCTTTTAAAGTCCACTAATTTTGTGAATTAAATATTGAGAAATAAATATTGAGAAATAAATTTTACGAGGGTTTTTGAAACATCCCGTATGAATAACTAGCCGAAATACCCCCTATGACTATGATAACCGAGGAAAGAGCATTTAATATTTTGCAACTGGCGGAAACCGCTACTGCTGAAGAAATTGTAGCTCGTTATGAAATCCTGAAGGACCAGTACAGGAAAATAAAAGATGAAACAGAAGACCTTAGAACAAGGCTCGCCTATCAGTTAAAACAAATAGAACTGGATGATGTATTTATTTACTTCAGAAGAAAACAAAGAATATAAAGGATCACTGACTAAGCTTTTTTAATATTCATTCGTTGTGTTTTTAAGCTCAGCTTTCATCCATTGTTCTCTTTCTGCCTCCTGGTCTTACCTTCCCACTTTAGCTCCATTTTATTTTCAGTATATTTAGCACAAATTCTATTTAAACAGATATGCTATGAACGTGTACTTGCTTATTGTTTTGCTACTGCTATTTGCAGTCGTCATGTCGTGCTTTGTTACTGTACAACAGGGAAACATCGCTGTAACCACCATCTTCGGAAAATATAACCGGATATTATTCCCAGGTCTTAACTTTAAAATTCCTGTGATTGAAAAGGTATTCAAAAGAGTATCTATCCAGAACAGATCCGTAGAACTGGAGTTTCAGGCTATTACCATTGATCAGGCCAATGTTTATTTCAAAGCAATGTTATTGTATGCTGTATGGAATCAACAGGAAGAAACAATTAAAAATGTGGCCTTCAAATTTATGGATGAAAGAAGCTTCATGCAGGCGCTGGTACGCACTATTGAAGGATCTATCCGTGGATTTGTAGCTACCAAAAGACAAGCAGAAGTACTGGGCCTGCGTAAAGATATTACCGAACACGTAAAGGAACAGATCGATAAAACCCTGGAAGAATGGGGTTTCCACCTGCTGGATCTGCAAATGAACGATATTACATTTGATGAAGTAATCATGAAATCGATGGCGCAGGTGGTGGCGTCTAATAACCTGAAGGCTGCTGCTGAAAACGAAGGACAGGCATTGCTGATCACCAAAACCAAAGCGGCAGAAGCAGATGGTAACGCCATCAAAATTGCGGCAGAAGCAGAGCGCCAGGCCGCGCAGCTGCGTGGTATGGGTGTGGCGTTGTTCCGGGAAGAAGTGGCCAAAGGTATGAGCATGGCTGCTAAAGAAATGCAGCAAGCCAATCTCGATACCTCTGTGATCCTCTTTTCCATGTGGACGGAAGCTATCAAGCACTTCGCTGAAAACTCAAAAGGAAACGTCATCTTCCTGGATGGCTCTTCTGAAGGAATGGATCATACCATGAAACAAATGATGGGTATGAACAAAATCATGGATGCCAATAAGAAATAATTATCTTCTTTGTTCAAAGAAAGTTTTCATTAACTGTAAACTTTCTTCGCTGCACGGACCGGCTTCCAGTTTCGTTTTAGGATGAAACGGGGACCGGTCACCGGTAGCTCTCCGATAGCTGTTCTTATCGTCTGCTGCGGCATATACAATTCTCCCAATCTTGCTCCAGTAAAGGGCGCCCGCACACATCAGACAAGGTTCTACCGTTACATACAACGTTGCCTCCATCAAATATTTACTTCCCAGCGTGTTGAATGCCGCTGTGAGGGCAATCATCTCCGCATGGGCAGTGCAGTCGTTTAGTCTTTCTACGTGATTATATCCACGGCCAATGATGCGGTTGTTCAATACTACCACTGCACCAATAGGTACTTCTCCGTCTTCAAAGGCTTTGCGTGCTTCCTGCAACGCCTGCCGCATAAAATGTTCATCGGTCATATATAGCGCTTAGCTTTTAGCCATTAGCTTTTAGCTGATGGCTAAAAGCTAATGGAAATAGTGGTATTTAGTTAGATGCTGATATTCAGCAGTTGGATAAATTCTTCTTCTGTCAATACTTTGATGGTATTGATTTTTTTGGCTTTTTCGAGTTTGCTGCCGGCCTCTTCTCCTACTACCAGGTAGTTGAGTTTGCTGCTTACACCGCTGACTATTTTACCGCCTTCTTTTTCCACCAACTCCTCAGCGTCACTACGTTTCAGCTTGTGTAGCGTACCGGTAAACAAGAAGGTTTGACCGCTGAGATTACCGGATTCAGTAGATGACTTTTTGGTATTCTCCATGCTAATACCTAATGTAGCCAGTTTCTTTAACATCTCGATGTTATCAGCGTCGGCAAAGTATGACCGGATAGAGCCTGCTACTTTGGGACCTATGTCTTCCAATGCAAGGATTTGCTCTTCTGTCCAGTTTTGCAAATCCATGATATGTGTAACGGCGTTCGCCAGCGTTTTGGCGGTGGTTTCACCTACATAGCGGATGCCTAATCCGAAAATCAAACGATGCAGCGGTTGCGTCTTAGACTGTTCAATAGCGGTTTCCAGATTGGTCAGTGATTTTTTGCCAAACCCTTCCAGTTCCCCGATTTTTTCGTAGTTGAGTTCATAGATGCCAGGAATATCTTTTAGTAATCCTAACGAAAAGAACTTACGCACATTGCTTTCGCCAAAGCTTTTAATATCCATGGCGTCTTTTTTTACAAAGTGGATGATTCTTTCTACTACCTGTGCTTCACAATATTTATTGGTGCAGCGCCAAACACTTTCCTCTGCAGGTTTTGAGAGCGGGTGATGGCATACAGGACAATCGGTGGGAAATATGATATCCTGTTCGCTGCCGTCTCTTAAATCGGGAATAGGTCCTGAAATATAGGGGATCACATCTCCCGCTCTTTCTACCAACACGGTATCTCCCAGTTTCAGGTCTTTCTCTTTAATGACGTCTTGATTGAAAAGAGAAATAGAACCTACGGTAACACCACCGATGTGTACCGGATCAATTTTGGCGACAGGTGTAATAGAGCCGGTGCGGCCAACCTGATACTCAACAGCACGCAGCTTACTGGTAGCCTGTCTGGCTTTGAATTTATAGGCAATGGCCCAGCGCGGGTGGTGGGTGGTCATGCCCAGTTTATCCTGCAGCTGGTAGTCATTAACTTTTACTACCATGCCATCTATTTCATAAGGGAGGTTGTCACGTTCATTTTCAAACCAAAGGCAGTGATCAATGACGGCCTGTATCCCTTTTACTACTTTCTTTTCTTTGGCGGGGCTTCTGAAGCCGAGTGTAGACAATAGTTCCAGGGTGCCGCTATGGGTAATCAGTTCAGCAGGTTCTGTTTGTCCCGGATTCATATTGTGGAAGCTCATGTGATATAAAAAGGCTTCCAGCCCACGTTTCGCTACTTCTTTGGGATCTTTCATCCGGAGGGAACCTGAGGCGGCATTGCGTGGATTAGCCAGTGGTGGCAGGTTTTCTGCAATACGTTTCTCGTTGAAGGCTGCGAAAGTATTTTTATTGATCAGCACTTCTCCACGGATTTCTATTTGATGAATGCCGTATTTAGAGAATTGGGCCGACCGGGGAACGGTACGGATTTGCTGAATGTTGGGAGTGATGTCTTCTCCGGCAACACCATCGCCGCGGGTAGCGCCGCGGGTGAGCTGGTCGTTTTCGTAGATGAGTGAAATGCTGGCGCCATCGAATTTGGGTTCAATGCAGTACTCTATTTCGGTGAGGCCGGAAGCTTCGCGGGCTTTGCGGTCCCAGTCCAGCAGGTCGTCTGCATTGTAGGAGTTTTCCAGGCTGAGCATCGGTACCAGGTGAGGTACGGTCACAAATTCTTCGTTGAGCCCTTTGGCTACGCGTTGGGTGGGAGAGTCGGAAGTGATCAGGTCCGGGTGCTCTTGCTCCAGCTTTTTAAGCCAGGCGAACAGCTGATCATATTCGTAATCGCTGATTACGGGTTCGCTTTGTACGTAATAGCGCCAGTCGTTATAACTAATTACCCGGCGAAGTGCGTCCAGGGTTTCATCAATGGATTGCAACAGCTGTTGCTGTTGTAAGCGGCTGAGCAAATCTTTGGCCAGCTGCGCCAGGGTTATTTCTATCTCCTTTGTGTACATAATATGTGAAACTGAACCGTAAATTTAAACTTATCTTTCAGGTTAGGAATGTGTCTCCAAAAAATTCAGTGGTTTTTGTTTTAAATGTGGTAATTTTTTCTTTCATTTGATGATAATTCTACGTGAACACAATTAACTGCGTTTTACTGTAATTCCACGTTCCTTATGATGTCTATGTACACCAAGAACATCAATACACATCTTGTAGAGATACAGGATTACTTCAAAGTAGCCATATCTGTAGACTGCGTCATCTTCGGCTTTAACAATGATGAGCTGAAAGTATTATTGATTGAGTCGGATCTCAAAGAGTTCAAAGGTAAATGGTCGCTGCTGGGTGATATTGTGCGGCCGGAAGAAGAGCTGGACGAAGCCGCGTATCGCGTATTGAAGGCCCGTACGGGTTTAGACGACGTGTATATGGAGCAGGTGCAAACCTTTGGTGCTATTCAACGGCATCCTGCGGGGCGCGTAATAACGGTGGCTTACTACTCCCTCGTGAATATTGAGCATGTAGAGCTGAAGCTGCATAACAACGAACTGCATTGGCATAGCGTGAAAGACCTGCAGGACATGGCTTTTGACCACAAACAGATACTGGATACCTGCCATGAGCGGCTGAAACAGCAGGTGCTGGTACAGCCTATTGGCTTTAACCTCTTACCCCGCAAGTTTTCCCTGCGCGAATTACAAAACCTTTACGAAGCCATTTTGGATATGGAACTGGATCGGCGGAACTTCCGGAAGAAGTTTTTATCCATGGATTTGCTGATGGATTTGAATGAAGAAGAGGAAGATGTACCGCATCGTCCTGCCAAGCTCTACAAATTTAATTTCGACAAATACGAACAGCGTAAGAAGCGTTACCTGGGTATTGGCTTCTGATAGCACGCGGGTGGTACTTTTTTAGCCTATATATTCTCTTTTTCCTTTATTTCTGCCAATTCGATTGAGAAAGAAATCCTTTGTCAATAAGGGTTTGCCTTTCTGTGCCCTGCTATAAAATTGCAAGGTTAATTTTCTACCGAAAAGCAAAAAAAAGTTTGTTTTTAACAAAATTTTAATTAAGATTGTGTAAGATATACACATCCTAGAAAACAACTTATTTTCAGGATAGAAAACCAAAATTTAAGACGAGTCGCACGAAGATTTTTTCACAGTATTTTATTGTATGTAGAAATTCCACTAATGAGATTTACCGACTACAAAATCATTAATCAATAGTTTGATTTTATAGTTCCACGTTATGAATCATAAGACTGCTAAGCATTACTGCCTTGTGTCTTACTTTACGCTTTCCCTTGTACAGGTATTGTACAGGGGAAAGTTGTTTTAGGGAAATACTAAGCGATTTCGGGATCGGTTAAAAAATTTGCAACAAAAAAAGGAACTCGTTTAATCAATTCTATTTCTGGGGAAACCCGCGCTATGCCGGCAGTTCAGCTGGTTTTTCCGTAACTTGCGTTTTCACGCAAATCAGCAAAAGTGCGCAGTGCCTGAAGGAGGGAAAAGGTGCTTCTGCTGTGGGGTGTGAATTAAACCGGTTATTTATATGTCTTATACACCGCAACATAAGGTTCGTATTGTAACGGCAGCAGCTTTATTCGATGGGCACGATGCGGCCATCAATATCATGCGCCGCATTATGCAGGCCAAGGGCGCCGAGGTGATTCACCTGGGCCATAACCGCTCCGCTGCTGAAATTGTGGACTGTGCTATACAGGAAGATGCACAAGGCATCGCGGTTACTTCCTATCAGGGAGGACACGTAGAATTCTTCAAGTATATGTATGATTTGCTGCAGCAGAAAGGTTGCGGTCATATTAAAATCTTCGGCGGCGGCGGTGGTACCATTCTGCCGGTAGAAATTGAAGAACTGCATGCCTACGGCATTGCCCGTCTTTATTCCCCGGACGATGGCCGCCAAATGGGTCTGGAAGGGATGATCGAAGACCTGATCAGTCAATGCGATATTGCGGTAACACCACTCACCGCCGGCGGAAATGTAGAGGATATCCCGCAACTGAAAAAAGACAAGAACCCGAAAGTCATTGCCCGATCTATCAGCCTCGCTGAAAACGATTTGCCGGTAGCCCTGCTCAAAGGACAAAAAGCCAGAACAGCCGTTACCGTGAATGAAGGCGAAGCACATATCACCCATACCTCAGATAATCCGGAAAAGTCGCCCGTACTGGGTATTACCGGCACCGGCGGCGCTGGTAAAAGTAGCGTTACGGATGAATTGGTACGCCGTTATCTGAATCATACTAAGGATAAAACCGTAGCGGTGATTTCGGTAGACCCTTCCAAAAAGAAGACCGGCGGCGCTTTGCTGGGCGATCGTATCCGCATGAACTCCATTCATCACCCACGTGCCTACATGCGCTCCCTGGCTACCCGCGAAAGCGATAAAGCCATCAGCGAACATATACAGGAAGCGATCGACATCTGCAAACTGGCAGCATTCGATTTCATCATCCTGGAAACATCCGGTATTGGTCAAAGCGATACCGCTATCACCGACTATTGCGATGTATCGCTCTATGTGATGACACCGGAGTATGGCGCCGCTTCCCAGCTGGAAAAGATCAACATGCTGGACTACGCTGATGTGATTGCCATCAACAAATTCGACAAAGCCGGCGCACTCGATGCCCTGCACGACGTGCGCAAACAATATAAACGTAACCACGGCCTCTGGGATGCTAAAGAAGATTCCCTGCCAGTGGTAGGTTCCATTGCTTCACAGTTCAATGACCCAGGTATTAACCTGTTGTTTGAAAGAGTAATGGAAAAAGTAGAAGAGAAGACGGGCGCCAGTTTTGGCCCGATGGCACATGAAAGCGTGAAATCTACTTCTACCAAATCACAGATCATTCCGCCTGCACGGGTACGCTACCTCGCCGAAATAGCGGAAGCCATTGGCGACTACAGCAAATTCACAGACGAGCAATGTAAACTTGCCAGTCAGCTGTATCAGATTGCCGGCGTGATTGCGTTACAACCGCAGCTGACAAACTCACTCGCAGATGTGAAGGCGCACCTGGAAAAATCTTTGCACCCGGAATGCAAAAAGCTGGTGGAAGAATGGCCTGCCTTGCAGCAAAAATATACCACTGATTTTTATGAATTTCAGGTGAGAGACAAGATAATTAAATTGCCACTCTTCTCTGAAAGCCTCAGCCATAGCAGAATTCCAAAAGTAAGTTTGCCGAAGTATAAAGATTGGGGGGACATCCTGCGCTGGCAGCTCACCGAAAACCTACCCGGCGAATTCCCTTATGCCGCCGGTGTATTCCCGCTGAAAAGGGAAGGAGAAGATCCTACCCGTATGTTCGCGGGAGAAGGTGGCCCGGAAAGAACCAACAAACGTTTCCACTACGTATCATTGGATCAGCCGGCAAAGCGCTTGTCTACTGCATTCGACAGTGTTACCCTCTACGGGGAAGATCCTGCAGTGCGACCAGACATTTACGGTAAAGTAGGTAACTCCGGCGTGAGCATCGCTACCGTTGATGATGCGAAGAAATTATACAGCGGCTTTGATCTCTGCGACGCTAAAACGTCGGTGTCCATGACGATCAACGGCCCCGCGCCCATATTGCTGGCATTTTTTATGAATGCTGCCATCGATCAGCAGTGCGAAAAATATATCAAAGAAAATGGCCTCACCGAAAAGGTGCAGGCGCTGATAAAAACAAAGTTCAAAGATCATCCGCTGCCACATTACAGCGGCGACCTGCCAGCAGGTAATGACGGCCTGGGACTCGATCTGCTGGGCATCTCCGGCGAAGAAGTATTGGATCGTGCCGTATACGAAAAGATAAAAGCCCATGCACTGAGCACCGTGCGTGGTACCGTACAAGCGGATATCCTGAAAGAAGACCAGGCACAGAATACCTGCATTTTCTCTACTGAATTTGCCCTGAAGTTAATGGGTGATGTACAGGAATATTTCATCACGGAAAAGGTGCGCAACTTTTATTCCGTGAGTATTTCCGGCTACCACATTGCGGAAGCAGGGGCGAATCCAATTACACAGCTTGCGTTTACACTGGCAAATGGATTTACTTACGTAGAGTACTACCTGAGCCGTGGCATGAACATCGATGATTTTGCGCCTAACCTGTCGTTCTTCTTCAGCAACGGTATGGACCCTGAATATGCGGTAATAGGCCGCGTTGCCCGTCGTATCTGGGCCAAGGCCATCAAGTATAAGTACAAAGGAAACGACCGCTCGCAGAAACTGAAATATCATATCCAGACATCCGGCCGCAGTTTGCACGCACAGGAGATTGATTTCAACGATATCCGTACTACGCTGCAGGCGCTGTATGCCATCTATGATAACTGTAATTCCCTGCACACCAACGCCTACGATGAAGCCATTACCACGCCTACAGAAGAAAGTGTAAGACGTGCCATGGCCATTCAGCTGATCATCAACCGCGAACTGGGTACTGCTAAAAACGAAAACCCGGTACAAGGCGCCTTCTTCATTGAAGAACTGACAGACCTGGTAGAAGAAGCCGTACTCAGCGAATTTAACCGCATCACCGAACGCGGCGGCGTATTGGGTGCTATGGAAAGAATGTATCAGCGTAATAAAATACAGGAAGAAAGCCTGTACTATGAATCATTGAAACATACCGGCGAATTCCCGATTGTAGGCGTGAATACCTTCCTGAATAAAAATGGTTCTCCTACCATTATTCCAGCCGAAGTAATCCGTTCTACTACCGAAGAAAAAGAATTCCAGATACATACCCTGGAAGCCTTCCAGCACAGACATCAGCAGAAAAACGCTGCAGCACTGCAGCAGTTACAACAGGTAGCAGTTACCAACGGTAACCTGTTTGCAGAACTGATGGAAACGGTGAAACACTGTTCTCTCGGACAAATCACACATGCGCTTTACGAAGTAGGCGGACAATACCGCAGAAATATGTAGTAGAGCTGAAGGCATAAAGCAGAAAGCAAAAAGCTATTATAGCGAATGATTAAAGCGAAGGATGAAATATCTATCCGCTCAGGTCATTCGCTATAATAGCTTTTTGCTTTATGCTTTATGCCTTCAGCCGTTTAAGTTATATTAGTATTACCTTTTAGCGTCTCTCTGTTTTACGCGCTATGAGCTTCCTATTTTACAGCTTCACTTATCGTAATCGCTATGAAAAGAATTCTTTTTGCTTTGATGGTGTTGGCGGGTTGGCAGGCAAATGCGCAAGTAAAAGATACAGTGGCCAAACGTATTACATTGCCTAATGGATGGGCATTAACGCCGGTGGGGCGTTCATTGCCATTAGGTGATTTGCCGTTGAATATGATACTATCGCCTTCCGGTAAATACCTGGCGGTGACCAACAATGGGCAAAGCCGTCAAACTATTCAGCTGATTGATGTAGCAAAAGAGCAACTGCTGGATGAAATAAACATTCCTAAATCATGGCTGGGATTGGCTTTTAGCAAAGATGAAAAGAAACTGTATGCTTCCGGCGGTAATGATAATGTGATCTGGCAATACGGTATCGGCAATAATAAATTGCAGGTAACCGACTCCATTTGGTTAGGATCTGGTTGGCCAAAGGAAAAAATTTGCCCTACTGGCATCACCATAGATCCATCACGTAACCGGCTATACGTAGTTACAAAGGAGAACAACAGTTTATATGTGATTGATCTGCAGCAAAACAAAGTCATCTCGCATGTTCCTTTGGCGGCGGAAGCCTATACCGTGTTGCTATCTAAAGAAAAAGACCGCCTCTATATTTCCCTCTGGGGAGGCGATGCGGTGGCAGTATATGATATTGCTACGGGGAAAATAAGCGGTGCGATCCCAGTAGGTAGTCACCCGAATGAAATGATTTTATCTGCCAACGGTAAGTACCTGTACGTGGCTAATGCCAATGATAATTCTGTATCGATTATCAATACTGCCAATCAGCAGGTAATTGAGTTGCTGCAAACGGCATTGTATCCGGATGCCTTGACAGGCTCTACTACCAACGGATTGGCATTGTCTGCCAACAATAAACAACTGTATATTGCCAACGCAGACAACAACTGTTTGGCGGTGTTTGATGTTACCACACCGGGTAAAAGTAAATCCAAAGGATTTATACCGGTAGGTTGGTATCCTACCTGTGTAAGAGTAGCTGGGAAAAAGATATTGGTGGCTAATGGTAAAGGATTTACTTCGCTGGCGAATCCTGACGGTCCTAATCCCATCAATAAAAAAGAAGAGAGTGGATCGCATCAGGCTAATATACGGAAAGACAGACCTGTACAGTATATCGGCGGTTTATTTAAAGGTACCTTGTCGGTATTTAACGCACCAGATGATGCATTGTTGAATAGTTGGTCAAGGTTGGTATATGAAAACACACCGTATACAAAAGCAAAAGAGAATACTGCTGCCGGTGAAGCGGGGAATCCCATTCCTCGTGGTGTCGGACAAACATCTCCCATCAAATATATCTTTTACATTATTAAGGAAAACCGCACATACGACCAGGTACTGGGAGACATGTCCGGCGGCAATGGCGACAGTAGCTTATGTATTTTCCCAGAACGAATTACTCCTAATCAACATCGTATAGCCCGTGATTTTGTGTTGTTGGATAATTTTTATGTAGATGCGGAAGTCAGCGCGGATGGCCATAATTGGAGTACGGCGGCCTATGCTACTGACTATGTGGAAAAGACCTGGCCTACCAGTTATGGTGGCCGTGGCGGTACATATGACTATGAAGGAAGCCGTAAAATAGCCTATCCAAAGAAAGGCTTTATATGGGATTATTGCCAGCGTGCGGGTGTGAGCTATCGTACCTATGGCGAATTTGCCGGTAAGGGCAAGGCGGCGCTGGCATCTCTCGAAAAAAACTTCTGTACGGAATATCCTTCTTTTGATCTCAGTATCCAGGATGTATTCCGGCAGCAGCTGTGGCAGCATGATTTTGATTCGTTGCTGGCTATTGATGCGGTGCCCCGTTTCAATAGTATTCGTCTTGGTAACGACCATACCAGCGGTATGAGGAAAGGCGCTTATTCACCTTATGCTGCCGTGGCAGATAACGATCTGGCGGTAGGGCGTGTGGTGGATTACATCTCCCATAGCAAGATATGGAAGGAAAGCGCCATTTTTATTCTGGAAGATGATGCCCAGAACGGTCCTGATCACGTGGATGCACACCGCTCTCCAGCTTATGTTATAAGCCCCTACATTAAGAAAAACAGCGTTAACCATAACATGTACTCCACATCAGGACTGCTGCGTACCATGGAACTGATATTAGGCTTACCGCCTATGAGCCAGTATGACGCCGCTGCCACGCCGATGTGGGAATTATTCAGCGCTACGCCTGATGTAACGCCTTACTCCTTGCAACCAGCGCAAGTAGATATCAACGAAAGAAATGTGGCGTGGAACGAAAGCGCACGGCGTTCTGCTAATTTTGATCTGGCGCATGAAGACCGGGTTCCTGACCTGGAATTAAATGAAGTGGTGTGGAAGGCCATTCATGGCGAACATGCGGTGATGCCTGCTCCCCGCAGAAGTGCTTTCGTAAAGCTGCAGGCAGCTGAGGAAGACGATGATTAATAAAGCATAAGGCAACAAATTTATCGAGGCGGATGAGCATTGCGGATAATATCCGCAATGCTCATCCGCCTCAATGGCTTTTGACTCCTTACTTTCGGCTTTTGGGCCTTTTTGATAAATCGATTAAGCAAATACCAGAAACTTTTCTATTTTAGGGGTTCCTAAATTCAAAAAACGTTATGGTTGCAAGGAGAGATTTTCTAAAAAGTGGCGCCATGGTAGCAGGCGCTGTCGGGCTGGGACTGCCCAAAACAGTATTTGGCTGGAGCGGATACACCTCCCAGCGCCCACCACTGGCCAAGCGGAAATTTACCAGCGAGGCGGTGGAGAAGACCATTGTGAAAGTGAAAGCGCAGATTGCAGATACCAAATTGGGCTGGCTGTTTGAAAACTGTTTCCCTAATACACTTGATACCACCGTTAGTTTCAAGACTGAAAACGGTAAACCAGATACTTTCGTGATCACCGGCGATATCAACGCGATGTGGCTGCGCGACTCTTCCGCCCAGGTATGGCCTTACCTGCCACTGGTAAAAGAGGATGCCAAACTGAAAGACATGGTAGTGGGCGTGATTAACCGCCAAACAAAGTGTATCCTCATCGACCCATATGCCAATGCCTTTAACGAAGGCCCTACCGGCAGTGAGTGGGAGAAGGACCTCACGCAAATGAAGCCGGAACTGCATGAGCGCAAATGGGAAATCGACTCCCTGTGCTATCCTGTACGGTTGTCTTATAACTACTGGAAAATCAGCGGCGACAATACGCCCTTTGATGCAAAATATAAACAGGCCGCACAGCTGATCGTGAAAACGTTCAAAGAACAACAACGTAAAGACGGTCCTGGTCCTTACAAATTCCAGCGTGTTTCTGCTGTACAATCAGATACTGTTGCCAATGGTGGTTGGGGTAATCCCATATCACCGGTAGGCCTGATTGTGTCTACTTTCCGTCCTTCTGACGATGCTACCGTATTTCCTTTCCTGATTCCTTCCAATATGTTTGCCGTAGTATCCCTGCGTCAATTGGCGGAAATCAGCGAAACCATTTATAAAGACATGGCTTTTGCCAAGGAATGTATTGCGCTGGCAGATGAAGTGGATCGTGCTATTAAAGCCTATGCTATTGTAGATCATCCTAAGCTGGGCATGATGTATGGCTTCGAAGTAGATGGCTTTGGTAACCGTTTATTCCTGGACGATACCAACGTACCTAGCCTGCTGTCTATCCCTTACCTGGGATACACGGGCATCGATGATCCGTTGTATCAGGCTTCCCGTCACTTTGTGTGGAGCAATTTCCAACCGTGGTTCTACAGAGGCAAATATGGTGATGGAGTAGGTAGCCCGCATACCGGCAACGACTACATCTGGCCGATGAGTATTATCATTAGAGCATTAACCAGTCATGATAAGGAAGAAATAGCCGGCTGTATTAAAACCTTGCGCAACACCGATGGTGGCACAGGCTTTATTCATGAATCTTATCATAAAGATGATCCTACCAAATACACCCGTGCATGGTTTGCGTGGGTGAATACCTTATTTGGTGAGTTGATCCTGAAAGTAAGTGAGGAATATCCTGATTTGCTGAAAAGACAATACGCATAATTTATCCGGATAAGTTTAATCAGGGATTTTGTGAGGTATGTTCAATAAATTGTGAACATAAATCATGAAATCCCTGATTTTTTTTCAATAAACCTAAGTAGTAATGATCGCAGCAAGTATTTACCAGCAAAGGATAGCACAGTTTGATGAAGCGATGAAGAAGGAAAAGAATTTAACCTCCCTGTTATCCTGGGCGCGGTTAATCAGCTTTTTGGTGATTGCCACCAGTATAGTGCAGCTAATCCGTAACGGATGGGCGGCTATCTGGCTGGTGCTGGCTATCGCCGGCGCCATCGCTTTTGCCCGGCTGTTGATCCTTTACATCAAAGCACTGCAACGGTTACAATTATTTGAAACCCTGCTGGCCTTGAACCAGAAGGAGTTACAACTGGTTACTACGTGGCAGTCGGGCTTCGAAGACGGAAACGAATTTGCAGACGATAAACATGATTTCACCAGTGATCTGGATGTATTCGGACCTGCATCTATATTTCAGCATATCAACAGAACAGGTACGTTATCTGGTAAACGGATGCTGGCGGCGGCTTTGCGTAATCCATTGAAAGATATTGCTATCATGTTGGATACACAGGAAGCCCTGAAAGTATTGGCGCCTGAATTGGAATTCCGGCAGCAGCTTACCGCCAATGCGGTACTGGCCAAAGAAGAAGAAAGCGATCGCAGAGAGATTGTCGCCTGGTTGGAAATGCCTTTTCGGTTTATCAATAATAAGCTGGTGAAGATCGCTGTTTGGGCAAGCCCGGCGCTGATAGTGGCCGCATTGGTATATGGCATTTCAAGTGGGCAATACTACTTCGTCTCCATCATGATTGCATTTAACTGGATACTGTTGGGCATAAGTCAGAAAGAGATCATGGCGCAGTATGGACTTATGTCTCGCAAGGAACGTATACTGGATAAGTTTTCTATTCTGCTGCATCTCATCAAAAGTGGTGATTTCAAGCAAGCCCGTTTGTTACGTGAACAACAGGAGATTGCGAAGGAGGCAGATATGGCATTAAAAGGATTAGCGAAAGTGAGTGGCGCGTTTGATCAGCGTTTGAATCTGCTGGTGGGGATCGCGCTCAATTCGTTGATGCTGTATGATTTACACTGTATACTCCGCCTGGAGCGCTGGAAGCAGCAGCATACAGGGCATATCACCAACTGGTTTGATGTAATTACCCGGTTTGAAGTGTGGAATAGCCTGGCTACTTATGCATATAATCATCCGCAGTTTACCTGGCCGGAGCCGCAGGACGCACGGGTGCTGGAAGCAACAGCGCTGGGGCATCCGCTGATACCTGCCGATGAATGTGTGAAGAATGATGGCAGTGCCGGTAGTAAAGACAGCTTCCTGATCATTACCGGATCTAATATGTCTGGCAAAAGTACCTTCCTCCGCAGTGTAGGAGCGAACCTGTTGCTGGCCATGTGTGGGGCGCCGGTATGTGCAGACCGTTTGGTGTTCAGTCCTATGCATATCATGACCTCTATGCGTATCAAGGATTCTATCGCCAGCCATACATCTTATTTCCAGGCGGAGTTGTTGCGCCTGCAGCATATTATCCGTCAGCTGAAAACAGGGGAGCGGGTATTTATTTTGTTAGATGAAATTCTCAAAGGCACCAACTCGGAAGATAAGTTGTCCGGCTCCCGTAGTCTGATTGAACATTTCCTGCAATATAACTGCCTGGGCATGATTGCCACGCACGACCTGGAGCTGGGGCAGCTGGAAGCAGCCTATCCCAACGAGATCCGCAACTACTGCTTCGAAAGCACCATACAGGAAGATCATCTCTTCTTTGACTATCGCATCCGGGAAGGGGTAGCCCGTAACAAAAACGCCACCTTCCTGATGAAGCAGATGGAGATCATCTAGTAGCGGGGTAAAACAAAATTTACGTCATAACTAAATATTTTAGTAGATTTACTAAAATATTTAGTTATGACGTTGCCGTTCCAGGAAGGAGAACCAGCGCCTCAATATTACAAAGGCCGTGGGGCGCAGATCAATCCGAAAAATAAATATCTGACGGACGAATATGCACAGGAACATGCGGAGGGTATTGATGAATGGTGGCAGGCTGATGTTCCCACCCAGATATTCGAGGAACATGCCAAAACCCTTGTCAACAAAGTCGATAGCCCGGATGTAGGGATGTGGTTTTCCATGAATCCCTATCAGGGCTGCGAGCATGGCTGTATTTACTGTTATGCCCGTAACACCCACCAGTTCTGGGGCTTGAGCGCCGGCCTTGATTTTGAACGCAAAATCATCGTGAAGCATAATGCACCCGCCCTGCTCCGCAAGTTCCTGGACAACAAGAACTGGGTACCCAAGCCCATTTCCCTGTCCGGCAATACCGACTGCTATCAGCCTATAGAGCGCAAAATGTGGCTGACCCGTCAGCTGCTGGAAGTGGCGGTGGAGTATAAGCAGCCGGTAGGTATCATCACTAAAAACTCATTGGTATTGCGGGATCGCTATCTGTTGCAGCAGCTGGCCCAGGACAACTTGCTATGCGTATACATTTCCATTACCACATTACAGGAAGACCTCCGGCAAAAAATGGAGCCCCGTACCGCTACGGCCGCCCAACGACTTAAAGTAGTGAAAGAGCTGAGTGATCTTGGTATACCCGTTGGCGTTATGACAGCCCCCATCATCCCCGGGCTGAACGATCAGGAAATTCCCCGCTTACTGGAAGCCGCAGCCGCCAATGGCGCTAAGTATGCCGGCTATACAGTAGTACGCCTCAACGATGYCGTGAAGATCATCTTTAACGACTGGCTGTATAAAAACTTCCCGGACCGGGCAGATAAAGTATGGCACATGATTGAAGGCCTGCACGGCGGACAGGTGAATGACAGCGAGTTTGGACGGAGAATGAGGGGAGATGGAAATGTGGCTGACATCATCCGGCAGCAATTTAAATTACATGTTAAAAAGAACGGCATGAATCAGGATCGCTTCGAATTCAATACAGACGCGTTCCGCAGGCCAAATGCACAATTAACTTTGTTCTGATTTTTCCCGATAAATTAGTTGCACTTTAAACTAATTGTTAAGTCTATGAAAAAAGTAGGGTGTTTTTTTGTGTAATAAAAAAAATAAAAATTACCTTTGCTCCAAGAACAAAAAGAACTGTGCAACTTATATCAACATACGAGATTTCAGCGATGGCCTGCAAGCAAAAGCAGGTCAAGGCCAGATTGCGGGCGTGTTGCACCGATTGTTAACGATAGAAAAAGTTATCAAACGATATAAACAAAAGTCCCGCACTAGAACAAGTGTGGGACTTTTGCTTTTGAAGCAGTACTGAAATGACGACATTGACAGAATTTCAAAAGATAACTGTAATGCAAAAAAATGCACCTCTTGGTGCAAACGGGATGGCTTTGCCTTTAATAAAGCCATACGGACATGGTATGCGGTAGTGTGAGATAAACCTCCACATTATTTAGTCCCGGTCCGTAAATACGGCCGGGTTTTTTTGTAGCAAAAATTCTGGCATAAAGATGGCAAACAATGTATTTTTTAAATGAAGTTATGCGCTAACCCATTTCATTAGTAAACAGTAAAGTGCATAATCCCAAAAACGTTAGATGATGAGAAACGTTATTCAAGTTGTAAGAGAGGCCTTACTCACCAATTTCAGGGAGTTGGATCAATGGTTTGAAAAAGACCAGGCATTACTGCACTTCAAACCAGACCGCGATCAGTGGAATATCAGAGAAATATTGGAGCATATTACGCTCACCAATTATTTCCTGCTCCTGATCATTAACAAAAGTACCCGCCGCGCGCTGGAACGTAAAAAGACCGGCCATACCGTTATCATTCCGGCGGACTATCAGGAGAAGTTTGACCAGATAGACGTTATCGGCAGCAAATCCTTTKGATGGGTAAGACCCGAACATATGGAACCTACCGGTTTTAAAAATATACAAGAGGTAAAAGCCCTCCTGAAACAGCAATATGCACAATGCATGTACAACCTGTCTCTCCTGAAAAACGGAGAAGGAGTACTCGTATTCACCAATATGTCTGTTAACCAGCTGGGAAAACTCGATATATACCAATACATCTACTTCCTCACCAAACACATCGAACGGCATATTCGTCAGATGCAACGACTGGAAAGAGAACACGAAGAGAGTGCGGTATTGATTTAATTTTTAAGGTCGACCATCATCATCTGTAGTTGTTAGTCCCGATTGGTATTTAAGCCGGAAGTATGCACACTTCCGGCTTTTTGCTGCCCATTTGTTAAAAATATTATAATTTTATATACTACTGCTAATCAGTATCCCTTTATGACCCAATATCCCCGATACCTATGTCTGCTTCTGGTATGCCTATGCCTGAACTACGGTACTGTTGCCTTTGCACAGGAAGACAAGAACATCACCATCACTTCGCAAAAGGATCAATATGAATTCGTTACCGGCGATAAAGAAAACCCGGTGCACATCAACCAGTATTCCGAAGTGACTTACCACTGTAATCAATTCCGCACCAGCATTCAGTATGTGGAGTTTTACGATGATAAAAGCACCATCGATGAAGTACGGGCTTTTGTGAATGACGCCCGCGCCAAATGGATCAAACCCGTTTACCAGAACTATAGCGTAGATGACATCTTCTATTCAGATGCCAAAGTATGCCGGTTTGAATTGCCTTTGGGAAAGGCCGATAGTAAAAGCAGGGTAGAACTGGACAAAACCACTCTCGACCCCCGCTACTTCTCTGCGATCTATTTTTCCGACAACTATCTCATTAAATCCAGAGAGGTAAAGATTACCATACCCCGTTGGATGAAAGCCGAGATCCGGGAAATGAATTTCGATGGCTATCACATCAAAAAAACAGTGGAGTACGACAGCAAGCGTGATCAGGATGTGTATACTTACACCACTGGAAATCTTCCGGCAAGGGTGGGTGAAAAGAACGCGCCTGGCCCATCTTACATATATCCTCACCTGCTCCTGCTATCGAAATATGCCGAACTTAAAAACGGCCGCGTGAACTACTTCAATACAACCGATGATCTCTATGCCTGGTATCGCAGCCTGGTAAAGGAAATAGGTGACGATGAAGCTATCCTGAAAACTAAAGCACAGGATATCACCAAAGGTATTGCTACTGATACCGGGAAAATAAATGCGGTGTACCACTGGGTGCAGGATAATATCCGCTACATCGCCTTCGAAGATGGGATTGCCGGCTTCAAACCGGAAAAAGCACAGAGTGTACTGCAGCATAAATACGGCGACTGTAAAGGCATGGCCAATCTTACCCGGGGCCTCCTGAAGTCGTTGGGCTTTGATGCCCGTCTTTGCTGGATCGGAACCGATCATATCGCCTATGATTATTCCATTCCCTCACTGGCCGTAGATAACCATATGATCTGCGCCCTGAACTATAAAGGCAAACGCTATTTCCTGGATGCTACAGAAACCTATATTGGGCTGGATCAGTATGCTCAACGCATACAAGGCCGTCAGGTGATGATCGAAGACGGCGACAAGTATATACTCGACCGCGTACCGAAACGAGACTGGCAGCAAAATACAGCTGTGGAAAAACGGGTGTTGCACATAGATGGCGTCGCTATTACCGGTAAGGTGCATCAACAGTGGGACGGCGAAAGCAAAGAATACCTGCTTACCCAGGTACACGGGATCAAAAAGGAGAAATTGCAGGATGCCCTAGTACAGTATCTCACAGATAATAACAGCAAATACAAGATCAGCCAACTGCAAACCTCCGATATCAATAACTGGGACAAACAGGTAGATATTCATTACGACCTGCAATACCAGGATGCCGTTACCGGTTTTGGTGATGACCTGTATACTGAAATGGATTTCAGAAAAGAATTATCCGGCTATGTAATAGATACCAGCAAACGTGAACATGATATGTTGTTCGAGTATAAACATCATGTGTTGAATGAAACCATTCTGGATGTACCAGCAGGCTATAAAGTAGGCCCACTGCCGGAAGATCTGAGCATCGACCGGGATGGCTATTCTTTTCATGTGAGCTACAAACTGAACAGCGGTAAAATAGCCTATCGCAAAGAACTGATTATTAAAAACCCCTGGCTGCCCAAATCAGGCTTCCAGCAATGGAATGCGGATATACAGGCATTAGATAAAGTATATCTCCAGCAAATCACATTGAGTAAAAAGTAATACCTATACCATGAGTACCAGATTTTTAGGATTTGTAATCATAGCCATGCTATGCCTGCCATCTGCCTACGCCCAGAAGGCAAAGGATGTCAGGGAATATAAAGAAAGGGCCGATGCAGTGAGACAGGAAGTATGGAACTGGGACATTCCTGCATTTAAAAAAGTACCCGCGCTACCAGCAAATGATAAATCATCGGCCGTTGTTATCGCCCGCCATGTGGACCTGAAAGCCTCGAGCGAAAGGAAGTTAAAATACATTGGTATCGGATTTAAAGTCAAGAAAGATATCTTTTACAGCAACACGGTTCGTGAAATGGTGAAGCTGAATGATAAAGCGGCGCTGGATGAATACTCCCAGTTTAGCTTTAAAAAGTTTCGCAACCTGAATTCCTTCTATCACTCTGGTTTGGCAACTACCGTGGTGGGTGTACGTATCATTAAGCCGGATGGTACCATGAAAGAAGTGAACGTAGATGAAGAAATAGTGAATGAAGAAGAAGGGAGTCAACAAAAAAGTAAGCTCGCCATTCCTGATTTACAGGTAGGGGATGTGATCGATTACTTTGTGAGAGTAGAAGAACAGAAAGATATTAACAGCCCGGTGGATGCGCAAATATTTGTGCTGGGCGACGATAAGCCTATCCTGCAGTACTCTGTACACTGTGAAATCAGTGATAAATATTTTGTAAGATACCGCTCATCCAATGGTGCGCCGGATATGAAAATGAAGAAAGATGATGATGGTGCTGTATTTGATCTGCTGGTAAGAAATATTCCCAGTTTACCTGTAGGCCTGTGGATGTCGCCCTATCGCCAGATTCCAATGATCAGAATGGATATCCTTTTCGGTACCCGTTTGGAAGAAGGACAGGTAGCCGGAGAAGTGAGACGCAATCCTTCGGCGGCGGAAATGAAAGATGCTGCGGCTAGTAATGTGTTTGGGGAAGGCATGGCCTATTCATCTACCAAATACCTTTTACAGGAAGCGGTAAGAGACTTATCAAAGCAGTACAAGAAAGAGTATGGAAAGGAAGTGCCGAAGGATAGTCTGGTGTATTATGTATACTATGCATTCCGTTATCTGGCCTTTTATCGGGTAGATGCTGGTGATAAGATTGTAGTAGGGCGTGAACGAAACTACGGATCACCTAACAGTACGAAGTATTTGCAGCTGCTGTATGATGTAATGAAAGGACTAAATGTGCCTACAGATTTTGTGGTGGTGACTTCCCGATATGGTCCTGCGCCGGAAGAGTTGCTGAACTCCAGTGATTATGAGTATATGTTGAGAACGCGGGGAACTGACCCGCTATTTATGAGCGCGGAAGGTCTGTTCTCTAACTTTGGTGATATAGCGTCAGAATATGAAGGACAGGTAGGTACGTTGGTGGATTTGAATAAGTACAATAAACGTAAGAGGACAATGGAGTCTTACGCCCCCGTTGGCATTCCTACCACTACCGCAGATGATAATACCAGCATAGAGCAAATGAAAATTGCGTTGAGTGATGATATGCAGTTGCTAAAGATAGATCGTAATACCACCATGAAAGGCAATCTGCGCCAGGATGAACAGAAACGGCTATTGCTGTTTGAAGATTATTATGAGCAGGAAAGATTGGCGCTTGGCGTGAGAAAATCTATTRCGGAACAGTTCTCCGTTGGTCGTTCTACTTTACCGGAAGAGTATAAAGCAGCCTTTGCCGCAGCGCGTAAAACACAAAAGGATCAATTTACAGAGGAGATAAAAGCACAATTTGATATTACACCGAAAGAAGTGACTTCCTATGGTATTGATAAGATGGKATTAAGGCACAATGATCCTGACTTTGTTTATCACACCAGTTTCACACTGGATGGCCTGTTGAAACGTGCAGGCAACAACTATATCCTGGAAGCAGGTAAACTAATAGGTGGTCAATTGGAGATAAAGCCGGAGCAACGTGATCGCAAGGTAGATATCTATATGCCCTATGCACGTAGCTTTGAGAATATCATTGAAGTGACTATCCCTAAGGGTTATACGCTGGAAGGAGTTGATAAGTTGAATCGTTCTGTAGATAATGACTGCGGTTCATTTATTGTAAAAGCTACAGTAGAAGCAGATAAACTGAAGCTGCATATCAGGAAAGTGTACAAGAATAGTTTCGAACAAGTGTCGAAGTGGGGAAACCTGCTACAGGTAATAGATGCAGCGGCAGATTTTACAACGCAAAAAGTATTGTTTAAGAAAGCATAGAAAAAATATTTGAAAATATTTTGTTAAAAATTTGCAATATCAAAATATATGCTGTTATCTTTGCATCGTTAAAATTGATAATAAAACAAAAAGTAAACTGATAAAAAATGAAACGCTCAAGCTTATATATGGACAACGCACTTCCTTGCGGCACGCAAGGGGATAGCGGGTTCCGGGCGTTTTATGTTTACAGGTAGCTAATAAATATTTGTAAAAATAACAGAAGCCCGGGTCCATGGACTCGGGCTTTTTTGTTATCGTTTTATTGTGATAATGAATTTGCCAGCAAATACAAAACGGGTTCAGATCCGCCACAGTAAATGGTTTCAGGATAGCATTCCAGCAAAGGATACTACATGGCCGAGGTATGCTTTAACGTGAGAGATACGTTAACGATAGTAGCCCGGTCCGTGTAAAACAGACCGGGTTTTTTTATTGGCAATAAAGAGATTATTTGAGGAGGTACATATAAAAACAGGCAGGCGGAGTAATCCTGCTCCGCTTTCATCTCCCTTTAAAATATTTTTTTTCGTCTCTGTTTGCAATTAACCCCCAAACAATCAGGTTGTCAAAAGGATAACTTGTAATTTACCCCCATGATAAGAAAGGTTTACCCGGGGCCACAGTGCCCTGGTAAATCTTTATCAAATGGGAGTATTCATCATCAAGAGAAAACGTAACATGAAATATACTGTTAACAATAATATCGATATTACAGACGGAGAGCAGTTTGATCCGAGAGGTGTATACACCATGTATTTTAACGCTATCCCGGATATCAATAATATCTATGAAGTAGATACCGAAAAAGCAGCGGCAGCTTTCGCCAAAAAGTACGAAAGCATGATTACGCATACACACCGGTATACGGATTATGATAACAAGAAAAAGAAGTACAAACATAATCAAACACTGTTGGTGCTAAATAACAACTGCATCGTAGTGTTCTGGCTTTCCTGGTGTGAAATATTGCACGACGGGAAAATACCAGCATTTGTAACGGAGATAACGGAAATGGCTACACGTTACAAAGAAAAACAGCGCAGGGAGCCACATGAAATAAATCTTATTACCAGTGGCCGCAAAGGACTGGAGCTGAAAAGCCTGGAAATAAAGCGCACCCGCCTGGATATAGGTATGTTTTATGAAGATGATTTTAAAGAGATAGATAAGGTAATACAGCAGCGATTAAAGAAAGATAAAGACAAGGGGATTGTATTACTTCATGGCTTACCGGGAACAGGTAAAACCACTTATCTGCGTTACCTGATTGGTAGAATCAAGAAGCGGGTATTATTTGTTTCGCCGGATCTGGCTACGAATATCATGAATCCTGAATTCATGGAATTGCTGATTGATAATCCTAATTGTGTAGTCGTGATAGAAGATGCAGAGAATGTGATTATGGATCGTAAATTTTCCGGCAATTCATCGGTATCTAACTTGCTCAACCTGTCTGACGGCCTGCTGGCGGATTGTTTGAATATACAATTAGTATGTTCTTTCAACAGTGATTTATCTGCGATAGACAGTGCACTGTTGCGCAAAGGCCGCTTAATTGCCAAGTACGAATTTAAGCGGTTGCCGATAGAGAAAGCGCAGGTGTTATCCAAGCACATGGGATTTGATACCATTATCAACAAGCCTATGACCGTTGCTGAAATAGCGAATCAACACGAGCCTTCATTTGAAAGAAAGCAACACGTGATTGGATTTAGAAGAGACGTTTTAGAAGAAACAGCATAATTTGAAATATGACTGACAAGAGAACCTATTTATCCATCTACATCTGCATGTTAAGGGAGCTCCGATCGCGTACCTAAACATGTATTATGAAGAAAAAAAAATCAGCAGTATCCGACATACTGTTAATGTCACGCATAAGAACTGCGCGGCAAAGGAAGCGTGTTGCCATAAAGGAACAGGATAAAGCATTGCGGCGCTTATCCCGCGAGGAAGACACTTTATTTGAAGCTTATTTGAAACGTGGTTTTGTGGCACTGGAACCTCCCATTATGAAAGGCTATAATCGCTTCTTTGTGTTAAGAGATGATGTGGCCAGAAGTAGAGACGCTGCGTTTTTTCAGGGAATCCTGGATAAAATTAACACTACTAAATGGTGCGCAGAGAAAGGCTTCCGGGTAAGTAAGCGCTACAAGAAGAGATACCGGTATGTTGACCTCCTGCAGCAATTGCACAAGCCAACAGAAGCGGAGTTCAGGAAAATGAATTTTGGTCCGCGTGCGCTCCAATATTTTGAGGAGCGGATAAAAATTAATAAGCGTAGTGGAAAGCCGGAAAAGAAATATGTTTTCACAGAACCCTGGCGGTTTGTATTACGAGTAAGACCCAATTGGATTACACTGCAGAGAGCAGAGGCTCCGGAGTTGGAGGTCAGGATGCAGGAAATAGATGATTTTCTGGAATGGAATAAGCTTAGACCTCGCCTTGCCAGGCTGGAGTACGGAAAGTATACGGGCTATAGCAGAGAATGGAAAGGAGATTGCCAGGGCCGCTTTTTTGTAGATAGATATGTACTGCCTTACCGGTTTGTAAAACAGGATCTGGAAGAAGGCATCGGCGGAAAAATATTTGTTAACCTTAAAAAATAATCATCATGAAAAAAAATCAAACGTCCATATACAACAGCTTGAGTAATCGCTTCCACCACTTGGTGGAAGTTATTAAGTGGGAAATGAATCATTGGTTATGGACAATCCGGTACAAACGGAAATTGAAAATTATATTGCGGCATCACGAATAAGAACTACCCGAAGAAGAATACGTGATGCGCGTACGCAGTTTGAAAAGCAACTGCGGAGTTTGCATAGAGAAGAAAAAAGAATGTCGGAAATTTGGTATAAAAGAGGGTATGTTCCTCTGGAACCGCCGGTAATGATAGGTTACAAGCGTTTCTTTGTATTAAGGGATGATGTGGCCAGAAGTAGACATGCGGATTTTTATGAAGGATTGCTGACAAAAATAAATACCTGTGATTACAGTCACCGAAAGGATTTTAAAGTAAAGAAGCGATCTCATGGGAGGAAGCATTGGGTATTGAGAGAGCAACAACTGCTGCAGCCGGATCTGCAAGCATTTGCTAAATTGAAGCTAACAGAGAAAGAGGCAGCTTGTTTTGAGGAACGTTTTTTCTTTTTCAAGAACAGCCCTGAGCCGCAAAAGAGAATGGTGTTTAAAGAGTCATGGCGTTTTATATTACGTGTAAGACCTAACATGGTTACTGTAGCCAGAATGGAGCTGCCGGAATTGAAGTCGCAAATGCAGCAGTTGGATGATTATGTGAAAAGATTTTGCCTGGAGCATAAAATTTTAAAAGTAATCTATAGTCGCGTATATAGCTGCCATACGTGGGACACAGTAGAAAAGAAACACTATATTAAAAAAAGAACCCTGCAGCAAATGTTGCAGGAAGAATGGTACGATAAAATTTAATCCATATGTCGAATTTCAAAGTGGGGGGTAAAACCTTACTGGAAATAGGTTACCCAAAGAGTCCTGTATTTCGTTTAGCCATCAAGGTAATGGACGAGCATTTTAATCACCTGACCCGTGATGAAGCGATTGATCTCCTGAAAAAAGTGTTGGCAGATCCTACCGCATATGTAGATGATGCGTTGTTGGGACCGGTAGCGGAACAGCTGTTGACGCCGGTGGCGCCAAAGGAAATTGAGTTGCGTGAAACGCCGGTGCCTTATGCAGTTTTTGGTGCGGATAATATTGCAGAGGGCGCCATGAAGCAGCTGAATACTGCTGTTCGTTTGCCCGTTGCCGTAGCCGGGTCATTGATGCCGGATGCGCATCAGGGATATGGGTTACCTATCGGTGGGGTATTAGCGGCAGATAATGCCGTGATCCCTTATGGAGTAGGTGTGGATATTGGATGTCGTATGTGTTTGAGTATACTGGATTTGCCGGAGCAGTCGTTGTTGACAAACGACGCGTCTTACAAGAAGCAGCTGGTGAACTGGACGAAGTTCGGTGCCGGTGTGGAATGGAAGCAAAGAGAGGCTGATCCGGTATTGGAAAGAAGTGAATTTAAGGAAATCCGTTTTGTAAAGAATCTGTTAGACAAGGCTGCTGGTCAGCTGGGTACTTCTGGTTCGGGTAACCACTTTGTAGAGTGGGGGATTGCTACTATTTCGGATGTAAATAATGAATGGGGGTTAGTGCCTGGTAATTATGTGGCTTTGCTATCGCATTCGGGGTCAAGAGGACTTGGGGCGCAGATAGCGGGCCATTATACCCAGGTGGCGAAAGACGTATGTCCATTACCTCAGCATGCAGGACACCTGGCGTATCTGGATCTGAATACAGAAGCAGGACAGGAATACTGGTTGGCAATGAACCTGGCGGGCGACTATGCCTCTGCCTGTCATCATTTAATTCATAAGCGGCTGATTGCTGCGATGGGCGCTACTTTGCTGGCAAGAGTGGAGAACCACCATAATTTTGCGTGGAAGGAAATGTATGAAGGTAAGGAAGTCATCGTGCATCGTAAAGGTGCTACTCCAGCTGGAAAAGGCGTGCTGGGAGTGATTCCGGGGTCTATGACAGCGCCTGGATTTATTGTGCGTGGAAAGGGCGAGGTAACCAGTTTGCAATCTGCTTCCCATGGGGCAGGGCGGATGATGTCGCGTACGCAGGCACAGAAAACCATTACCGATCAGCAATTGAATGATGTACTGAAAGAGCACGGTGTAACCTTGATAGGAGGCGGATTGGATGAGGCGCCGGGTGCTTATAAAGATATTAATACCGTAATGGCAGCTCAAACAGCGCTGGTGGATGTGATAGGTACCTTTGTACCAAAGGTGGTGAGAATGGCGGATGGAGGGCCTCCGGAAGACTAGTAAAGAATAGATGCAATGACGCGGGGGCGGGAGATGGCGAAAGTTGTTTCCCGCTTTTCGTTTGTTCTTTCATTTTAGTCTACTAAAATAGTAGGATAATTGGTTTTTATTACTTATCATTGTATCCGTTTACCACCACCAGAACTGATTTATGAAACCTATACGCGGGCTGGCACCGTGTATACGCCTATGTTTAACAATCGAGGATTTCCGAATTTAAAATTTTATCAAGTGCATTTAAACTACCTGGCATTGGCAGTCCCGTTTTTCCTGACGTTTATTGGGTTAGAATACCTGATATCCCGCAGGAAGGGGAAGAACTATTTCAAGTTTAATGATTCGATTACTAACCTGAGTGTAGGTATTGCTGAACGGTTACTGGATACGTTTACGGTTGGGCTGTTTTATTTTTTATATGATTACTTGTATCGTCACTATGCCATGTTTGACATTAAATCCAGCGTGCTGTTATGGGTGGCGTTATTGATTTGCACGGATTTTATCTGGTATTGGTATCATCGGTTGGCGCATGAGGTGACGGTGTTTTGGTGTGCGCATGTGGTACATCATCAGAGTGAGGAGTTTAATTATACGGTATCTGCACGTATCACGGTATTTCAGGCGTTTATACGTACTGGTTTCTGGGCTATATTGCCAGTGATCGGATTTCCGCCCGCGATGATTACCAGTATGTTGCTGGTACATGGGCTGTATCCGTTTTTTATTCATACCCGTACTATTGGGAAGTTAGGTATCCTGGAATATATCCTGGTAACGCCTTCCCATCATCGGGTACATCATGCCAGTAATCCGCAATACCTGGATAAAAATTATGGAGATGTATTTATTATCTGGGATAAATTATTCGGCACATTTGTCAAGGAAGAAGAGGAACCGGTGTATGGTTTAACCAAGCCATTGGAGAGCAATAGTTTTCTATGGCAACATTTCCATTTTATATTGGAAATGCTGTATTCTGCCCGTCGTGCCAAAGGATGGCGCAACAAATGGCGGATTATTTTCGGTAAGCCGGATAATGTAGATCCGGGTGCGCGGCAGGTGTTGGAAGATAGATATCTGGCGCGTAGCCGTCAGGTAACGGAAACGCCTAAGTTGTTTAATTATGTGGTGTGGCAAGTTGTTGTCACGCTGATATTGTTATTTTCTTTCCTGTTACTGGAGCATTATGTACCGGTATTCATCCAGGTATGTGTAGCCTTGTTGATATTGCTTACRCYGATCAACTGTGGTGCTATTATGGAGCAAAGGAAATGGGTTTTCTATCTGGAATATGCCAGGTACCTGGTATTGAGCCTGGCTGGTTACTATGTATGGCCGCATCCGGCATTCCTTTGCGTTGCCGCTATCATTATGGTTACTGCTTTTTATTTCCAGTCTCACCTGAAAGAGCATTATTTACGGCTGGTATATGGTTATTACCGCTCATAACGATGATGGTCCGGCCTGAAAGCTTGCTTTCGGGCTGGATGGTATTTTCATGTTAGTGCTGTTACTGTCGTGGTACTTGCGATTTAAGTATTTTTCTGGCGAAATGTATCCTGCTTTTGATGGTTCCCAGGGGTTCCTGTAGAATGTTTGCAATCTCGAAATATTTATAGCCTTCGCAATAAAGCATAAACGGCTTTTTGAAGATATTGGGCAGATGATACACGGCCACGTGGATATCTTTCATTTGCAGATTAGAAGCCGCTTTGTTGGTAACCGTGTTTTGCTGGTAATTAATAAAGAAGTCGCTCGCGCTGGGTTCCGCTACCATGCGATGTTTCAGTTTTTTACGGTAGTGATTGATGAATATATTCCGCATAATGGTGAATAGCCAGGCGCGGATGTTGGTGCCTTCCAGGTATTTTTCCTGGTTAGACAGGGCTCTGAAAAGGGTTTCCTGATAAAGGTCTTTTGCCTGTTCAGCGTCTTTGGTGAGGGTAAAAGCAAAGGGTTTCAGGAAATCAGCATTTCCAATAAGCAAGGTGTTAAATTCAACAGACGACATAATGTTTAATTTTTGCCTTAACTAATTTAAACAAAAAAAGGGGTGAAAAGTGTATTCAAATAGGTGCCAAGGGGCGGTTAAAACATGACTTTTTTTAGTTATTTAATTGATTCTCAAGCGATTGATCCAAGGCCGGTATTTAGATCGATGAAAACGGTGGTAGTTTAAGTAACGATAGTAATTTTTCAAAACAGGTAATTCACAGACGACTCTCTAATAAATAAACGTATAAGAACGGGAAAAGGATTTTAATAATGAGGATTTGTTGTATTACGGAAAAACACATATTATAATTATCTTAAAATTAGGACCGGTTCAATATTTGGATGCATATTTGCAGAGCGGGAACCATATCTCCCGAAAACATGTTTAAACGATCTGCCGACAGTTCATAGTGATTTCTTCCCAAAAGTGTTAGAATTCTGATGAATCTAACATTTATATGTTATTTTTTATAGATTTGCACCTTATTTGGCGGCAGCCAGATAAGATTGTTTCCAAAAAAGATATTCGAGAAAGTTTAGATCCTATTATACATGTTAAGAAAATTACTGTTGGTCCAACTGTTCCTGTTTTTTGGGTTGTGTGTAATGGCACAGGTTCCGTCTCCAGCGCAGGTTAATATAGACAACTTATCAGATGCTCAGATACGAACAATTGTTGCTGAAATGAAGGCAAACAATCTGTCCATGTCTGATATAGATGGTTATGCTGCGCAGAAAGGAGTACCACCTGCCGAGGCCGAAAAGCTGAAAGCCAGGATTACTATGCTGGGCCTGGATAAAGGATTGGATAAAAAGAAGAGTTCCGAGACCTTTCAACAGGATAATCAGTACTCCGGGAGATCGTTTAATGACTCAGATACCAGTAACGTTGACCTTTTCAGACAAAGAACCGACCCCACTGATGTTAAAAGGAAAAAGATTTTCGGAGCAGACCTCTTCAGTAATAAGAACCTTACTTTTGAGCCTAATTTAAGAATACCCACTCCTGCTAATTATAAGCTGGCAGCGAATGACCAGCTGATGATTGATATCTATGGTTATTCTGAAGTACAGTTTACCCAAACAGTAACTGCAGAAGGATATATCCGCATTCCTAACCTTGGACCAGTGTACGTAAATGGTTTAACCATGGAGGAGGCGAGAGTGAGAATTACCAAACAATTGTCTACTATTTACTCTACGATATCCAGCGGTAAAACCTTTGTGCAAATTTCACTGGGAAATATCCGGAGCATCCGCGTGCTGATGATTGGTGAAATTGTTCGGCCAGGAACCTACACCCTGCCTTCACTGGCGTCTGTTGCAAATGCATTGTATGTTTCCGGTGGACCAAATGATAATGGTTCCTTCCGTAGTATACAGGTAATCCGCAATGGTCAGTCAATTACCACGTTCGACCTTTATGACTTTCTCACCAGGGGAGACCTTTCCAATAACATTATTCTTCAGGATCAGGATATCGTAAAGGTAAACCCATATAAAACAAGAGTAGAACTCATTGGAGAAGTGAAACATCCGGCAATATTTGAGGCAAGAGATAATGAGACCCTGCAAAATATGCTGGACTATGCCGGCGGCTACACCGACGGTTCTTTCAAAGAAAATATTACTGGCTATCRCATCAATAATAAGGAAAGAGAAGTGATCAACGTGAAAGCAGATCAGATTGCTTCCTTTAAATTGAAATCCGGAGATCAGTTTTTTGTCGATTCTATCCTGAATCGCTTTAGTAATCGTGTTACTATTGCTGGCGCTGTATTCCACCCCGGAAATTATGGACTGGAACCTAAAATGACCATCGGCGATCTGATTAAAAAGGCAGATGGCGTAAGAGAAGAAGCGTCTCTGAGTCGCGGTATTATTCGCCGGCTACAGAATGATTTTACACCGGCTATCATCAGCTTTAACGTGCAGGATGTAATCAGCGGTAAAACAGTCATCCCTGCCGAAAAAGAAGATAGTGTGGTGATCTTCTCAAAATTTGATCTCAAACAAACATTGTCAGTTTTTATTGGTGGAGAGGTAAACAAACCAGGAACATTCCCTTATGCTGATAGTATGCGACTGGAAGACCTGATTTTATTAGCAGGAGGATTGAGTGACGCTGCTTCATTAAAGCACGTGGAAGTATCAAGAAGAATAAGAAGAGGCGACTACAATAGCAAAGACAGTTCAAAATCGATCATCAAACAATTTGATATCACTGCTGACCTGTCTCGTGTTGCCGGAGAGCAGGTGATGCTGGAACCCTTTGATGAGATTATTATCCGTAAGTCCCCTGTCTATAATGAGCAGGCGAATATCACCCTAGAAGGACAGGTGATATATCCCGGACAGTATGCTATTATTAATAAAAAAGAACGTATATCTGATGTTGTAGCAAGGTCCGGCGGACTGAGAGAGGAAGCCTTCCCTGAAGGTGCCGTATTGTTGCGTAAAACCTATGTTAGCCATTCAGACAGTGCACTTTTAAATAATAAGCTGGCATTGTTTTACAGTAAACTGGAAGATAGCAGTAGTATTGCCACTGTTAAAAATATGATGGAGCGCAAATATCAGTTGCTGGGTATTAACCTGGATGATATTTTGAAGAAGCCAGGTTCCAAATATGATATTTTACTGGAAGAAGGCGATGTGTTGAAGATTCCTAAGAAACTGCAAACTGTACAGGTTTTCGGTGAAGTATACTTTACCAAGAAAATCAGATTTGATAAGGCGTATACCTTTAGAGATTACATAAGAGGGGCCGGTGGTTTTACCTCTTCTGCGCTGAAAAGAAGAAGTTATGTGGTATATCCTAATGGAGAAATCAAGAGCACAAGGAAAGTCTTTTTCTTTAACAGATACCCCAAATTAAAACCTGGAGCAGAAGTGTACGTGCCTTCAAAAAGAGAGAAGAAAGGGTTGTCTGGACAGGAAGTAATTGGACTTAGCAGTGGTATTGCTTCCATTGCATTAATACTTGTCACTATCCTTACGAGAGTTAAATAATTAAGTGACAAATAATAGCATTCGCAGTTAAACACAACCAAATGGGAATTTCAAGTATAAATACTACTAACAACGATAATAAAGATGATGAGATTTCCATCAGAGAGCTTATTGTAAAACTAGGTATTTGGTGGAAGTATCTGCTGCGGAACTGGTTAATAATACTACTGTTTGGTCTTCTGGGAGGAGGTGTTGGTCTGGCTGCAGCTTTTATTTTGAAAACCAAGTATGTAGCTGAGCTCACCTTTGTAGTAGAAGATAGTAATAGCAGTTCACTGGGTGCTTACGCTGGTATTGCCAGTCAGTTTGGAATTGACCTTGGTGGTTCTGGCAGCAATGGCGCTTTCCAGGGGGATAATATTATGACCTTTCTTAAGTCACGACTGATGGTTGAAAAGGCTTTGTTGTCCAGTGAAACATTTAATGGCAAGAAACAAACGCTGGCAGAAAGATTTATTGACTTTAATGAATTAAGACAGACCTGGGAGAATAGGCCTGACTTAAAAGATATCCATTATCCGAACGACTGTGATAGGAAGAATTTCTCACTAATGCAGGATAGTATTCTGCAAACGCTGCAGGAATCAGTTTTGAAAAACCTCTTAAATGTAGAGAAGGTAGATAAGAAGCTGAATTTTATCCTGGTAAAGTGTACATCTAAAGACGAGCGTTTTGCTAAAGCTTTGGTGGAAAACCTGATGGATGAAGCATCCGGTTTTTATATCGATACCAAAACACAACGATCAAAAACAAACGTAGCACGTTTGCAGGCGGAAGCAGATTCGTTAGAGAGAATGCTGAATCACAAAACTTATACTACTGCATTGGCACAGGATATTAATATGAATCCTGCTAAACAGGTAGCAAGTGTTGATATCCAGGTAGCTTCCAGAGATAAAATGGTACTGGAAACGATGTATGCGGAAGTGGTGAAAAATCTTGAGTTAGGGAAAATAACGATGGCCCAGGAAACGCCTATCATACAAGTCATAGACTCTCCGATACTGCCATTGAAAATAGATAAACTTCGGAAAGCTAAAGGAATCATCATCGGTGGACTTGCTGGTGGATTCCTTATTGTGATTTTCCTTATTATCAAAAAGGCCCTGAAAGATATTTTAGCCTGATCACCAACTGTAAATTCAAAGTAGAAATTAATTAGTGTATAATTATGGAATTGAAGAATAAAAGAGTTTTAATAACAGGTGCAGATGGTTTTATTGGAAGTCATCTGACAGAACGCTTATTACAGGAAGGCTGTAAAGTAAAAGCTTTTGTATATTATAATTCTTTTAATAGCTGGGGCTGGCTGGATACGTTGCCACAGGAAATCATATCACAACTGGAAATATTTTCAGGAGACATCCGGGACCCAAATGGTGTCCGGACGGCAATGCAGGATATTGATGTGGTATTTCACCTGGCTGCATTGATCGCTATTCCATTTAGCTATCACTCCCCTGATTCATATATCGATACAAACATCAAAGGCACCCTGAATATTATTCAGGCCGCTAAAGATCTTAATATTGAGCGCGTGCTGGTAACATCAACATCGGAAGTATATGGCACCGCCCAGTATATTCCGATTGATGAAAAACACCCAAGACAACCTCAATCACCGTACTCTGCTTCAAAGATTGGGGCCGACTGTATTGCGGAATCTTTCTACCGCAGTTTCAATTTGCCGGTAACCATTGTAAGACCTTTCAATACATTCGGACCAAGACAATCTGCCAGAGCGGTTATACCAACTATTATTTCGCAGTTGCTGAATGGTAAAACTGAAATTAGCCTCGGCGATCTTACTCCCACCAGAGATCTTTTGTATGTAAAAGATACGGTTAATGGTTTCGTGGAAATTGCTAAGGCCGATTCACTGATTGGACAGGATTGTAACATTGCCACACAATCAGAAGTGAGTGTGGGTGATCTTGCAGCTAATCTGATCAAATTACTCAATCCCGCCGCCAAAATTGTGCAGGATGATAACAGGCTGAGACCAGAGAAAAGCGAAGTATTCCGCTTGTATGGCTCAAAAGAAAAGATTAGCAAACATACTGCCTGGAAGCAACAATACTCATTAGAGGAAGGTTTACGTGAAACAATCGAATGGTTTTCTCAACCAGAAAACCTTCGTAGTTACAAGGCGAATATATACAACATTTAAAGAGGTGCTATGGATGTTAGGTCTACTATAAATTTCATCAGAACAGTCTTCGGCCAACAAGAGGATTTTATACCGCTACATGCTCCACGTTTTTCCGGCAATGAGAGAAAATATGTACTGGATACCATCGACTCTACATTTGTTTCTTCTGTAGGTGCCTATGTTACGCAGTTTGAGCGTATGATGGCAGAAATAACAGGCGCCAAATATGCCATTGCAACGGTTAACGGTACTACTGCACTGCATCTTGCTTTGGTGCTGGCAGGCGTTAAATATGGTGATGAAGTAATTACTCAACCACTCACCTTTGTAGCCACAGCTAATGCAATAGTACATGCTGGTGGAATTCCGGTGTTTGTGGATGTAGATAAGGATACATTAGGAATGTCTCCAGCCAGCCTCGAACAATTTCTACATGAAAATTCCACTATAAACGACAAAGGTGAATGCATTAATAAAACTTCCGGCAAAAGGATCGCCGCCTGTTTACCCATGCACACGTTTGGATTTCCACTTCGTATAGCGGAAATCGCTGCCATCTGTGAAAAATACCATGTTACATTGGTGGAAGATGCCGCAGAATCGTTGGGTAGTTACTATCATGGTAAACATACCGGAACAATCGGATTGCTGGGGACTTTTAGTTTCAACGGAAATAAAACCGTTACCTGCGGAGCAGKAGGAGCTATTGTTACCAATGATGAAGCCATTGCGCGACATGCAAAACATCTTTCTACTACCGCTAAAATTCCTCATGCGTGGGAGTTTATGCATGATGAAGTAGGCTATAATTACAGGATGCCCAATCTGAATGCTGCTATGGCTTGCGCACAATTAGAGCAATTAGATGAAATGCTGGCAAACAAAAGAGAGTTGGCAGATTTATACGCTGGCTTTTTTGCATCTTCTGATATCCGGTTTGTCAGAGAAATAGAAAATACAAAAGCAAACTACTGGCTCAATACCATTGTATTGCCAGATGCCGCTACACAACAGCAGTTTCTGAAAGAAACAAACGAACAAAAGGTAATGACCAGGCCTATCTGGACATTGATGAATAAATTGCAGATGTATGCATCCTGTCAGTCAACGGATCTTACAAATGCTTCCTGGCTTGAGCAGCGTGTTATCAATCTGCCAAGTAGCGTTAGGTCGTAAAGTATAAAATATTAATAAGATGGAATTACAATCATTCATTACAAAATTTGAGGCACAACTGGAAGACGTAGAACCAGGCACTATTACCGGACAGACCAGCTTCCGGGAACTGGAAGAGTGGGATTCAATGACCAGCCTCGTCATTATTGCTATGGTTGACAGAGAATACAACAAACAGATTAGCGGTAATGATATTATAAATGCAAAAACTGTTGAACAGCTGTATAATACTGTTGTAAATAAATAATCGCCTATATACGCAATCATATATAAGCTTTTGAAGTATAATAATTATTGAGTGATGCTGGAGTCCCCATTTAGTCTTAAAGAAAAAGTTATACTTGTTGTCGGAGCTTCTTCCGGGATCGGTAAACAGATAGCGATCTCCGCTGCATCCATGGGAGCGAGACTGATTTTAGTGGCCAGAAATGCTGCGAAACTGGCCGATACCTGTAAGCTGCTGAAGGGAGAAAACCACCTTGTTATACCCGCAGACATCACGGACGAAGCTGCACTCGGAAAAATAGTAGAAGAGATTCCTGCCGTACATGGCGTTATACATTCGGCAGGGATTCTGAAACTGGCGCCTCTAAAGATATTGGATGCCGAACAATTAAAACAAATCACCGAAATCAACTACCTGGCTCCCGTTAATTTAACGCGACTCTTATTAAATAAGAAAAAAGTTGAACCCCGTGCCTCTATCGTTTTCATCACTTCTGTAAATGGTGTAGCTACTGTAGTAAAAGGATTTGCTGCCTATGCCGGTGCTAAAAGCGCTCTTAACAGTATTAGTAAAGTGATGGCTTTGGAGTATGCCAACAAGAAAATCAGGTTTAACACCATTGCCCCCGGCATGATAAAAACAGAAATGTATCATGAAATGATGCAGCAGGTATCTGAAGAAAGCGTCCGCGAAGATAAATTGAAATACCCTTTGGGCGACTATGGAGAGCCCGAAGATGTAGCTAATGCCGCTATTTTTCTGTTATCAGATGCAAGTAAATGGATAACTGGAACAACTGTTGTAGTGGATGGGGGGCTAACTATTATATAAGCAATACATGATCACACTTGATGCCATATCGTATTATTTACCGGAGCAAACGCTGACAAATGAAGCGCTTAATAGTATATTCCCTGATTGGTCGGTGAATAAAATTGCCGCTAAAACAGGGGTAATAGAACGGCGAATTGCAGCGAAAGACGAATTTGCTTCTGACATGGCCATTAAAGCCGCGAATAAGTTGTTTGAAGAACATGGTATATCACCATCTTCTATACAGTTTGTGTTACTATGCACACAAAGCCCCGATTATTTTTTACCTACCACCGCCTGTATCGTACAACACAAACTAGGCATCCCGGTTACTGCCGGCGCCATGGATTTTAACCTGGGTTGTTCAGGATATGTTTATGGGTTAAGCCTGGCAAAAGGGCTGATCGCCACCGGAGATGTAGATAATGTACTGCTCATTACATCAGAAACCTATAGTAAGCATATTCACGATAACGATAAAAGTGTAAGAACAATTTTTGGTGATGCTGCCAGCGCTAGTTTTATCAGAAAAGATGGAACAGGTGGCGCTTTGAAAAGCTTTACTTTTGGCACAGATGGTAGTGGAGCTGAAAATCTGATAGTGAAGGGCCGCGGCATGCGCTACCCGGATTTATCTGATGATGATGTAGCCGCCAGTTCAAACGGGTTATCTCCCAACACATTATTTATGAACGGTGCCGAAATATTTACATTTACCCTTAAATCAGTACCTGCTATGATAGAACAGGTACTAAGGAAAAATAATCTGGCACAGGATGAAATAGATTTGTTTGTATTTCATCAGGCAAATAAATATATGCTCGATCACCTGCGAATGAAGCTGGGAATTCCGGAAGAGAAATTTTTTGTAAGCTTATCAGATTGTGGCAATACCGTGTCATCTACTATTCCCATTGCCCTCAATCAGGCAGGTCTTCAACAAAAAATAAAGGCAGGTATGAAAGTACTAATTGCCGGTTTTGGTGTGGGATATTCATGGAGTGCAGGCATAATCCAATATTAGTAAGCAATACTGCGCTTTTTCTGTGGTAAAAACAGCAACATGAGCAAACCATTAATTTTAATAGGCGGTGGAGGACATGCAAAATCCTGTATCGATGTAATTGAAGAGGAAGGCGCTTATACAGTGGCAGGCATTATTGATGTTGCAGAGAAACTACATTCAAAAATATTGAACTACGAAGTAACAGGAACAGATGATGATATCCCCGCACTTGTAAAAAAGGGATACCATTTCCTGGTGACTATCGGACAAATTAAGTCAGTAAAGCTACGGCTAAATACCTGGCAATTGCTGCAATCATTGCATGCAAATATGGCAACGGTGATTTCGCCTTTTGCACATGTTTCAAAATATGCTACTGTAAAAGAAGGAAGCATTATCATGCATCATGCGATCATTAATGCAGGGGCTATGGTAGGGAATAACTGCATCATTAATACAAAAGCAGTAATAKAACATGATGCCGTTGTGGGCAACAATTGTCATATTTCAACAGGTGTATTGATAAATGGAGACGCTAAGATTGGAAGTGAAGTTTTCATCGGGAGTGGCGCTATTATCAGTCATGGAGTATCTATTGCAGATGATGTCAGGATTGGCGCTGGTACGCTGATCCATAAAAGTATTAAAGAACCAGGCACTTATGTAGGTGTGCCCTTTACAAAAATTGCTTGAGTATGAATAAAACGATTATAATAGCAGAAGCCGGTGTTAATCACAATGGCAGCATTGAACTGGCGAAAGCACTGATAGATGCCGCAGCCGATGCTGGTGTTGACTACGTGAAGTTTCAGACTTTTAAGGCCGAAAATATTGCCAGCAAACATGCCCGTAAAGCTGATTATCAGCTGAAAAATACAGATACAGAAAACATGGATCAGTTAAGCATGTTGAAAAAGCTGGAACTGGACCATGATGCACATAAGATACTCATTGCTTACGCCAAAGAAAAAAAGATTACATTTTTATCTACCCCTTTTGACCTGGATAGCATTGATTTATTGAGTGAAATGAATATCCGCCTGGGAAAAATCCCTTCGGGAGAAATCACCAATCTGCTGTATCTCAGGAAAATGGCGCACCATTTCGATAAGCTGATTCTATCCACGGGAATGGCTACTATTGAAGAAGTACAGGCTGCTTTAAATATTTTGTATACAGAAGGGAAAACCAAACAGGACATTACCGTATTACATTGCACCAGCGAGTACCCGGCTCCGATTGAAGATGTGAACCTGAAAGCAATGTTGCAGATGAAGGATGCGTTTGAGATTCCTGTTGGCTATTCCGATCATACGCTTGGTATAGAAGTTCCCGTTGCTGCCGTAGCTTTGGGCGCCACATTGATAGAAAAACATTTTACACTCGACAAAACAATGGAAGGACCTGATCATGCAGCCTCCCTTGATCCTGTTGAACTGAAACAAATGGTGGCCGCCATTAGAAACGTGGAGAAAGCATTGGGTACAGGTGTTAAAGTACCTACCGCTATTGAAGAGAAGAATAAATTGGTGGCCAGAAAAAGTATAGTGGCTGCGGCAAATATTAAAAAAGGAGATGTTTTCTCCCTGCAAAATCTGACTGTAAAACGACCCGGTACCGGTATTAATCCCATGAAGTGGGATGATGTGATAGGCAAAGTGGCCATAAAGGATTTTGAAGAAGACGAATTAATCTCACTATAAACAAACCAGATATGGAAATTCGTAATTATAAGCCCGGAGATGAGATTGAAATAGTGAAGTTATTTGAAACCGTTTTTGGAAAGCCTATGTCCATGGACTACTGGAACTGGCGGTTTAGAGATAATCCCTGCAACCAGTATGCTATTAAGCTGATGTGGAATGAACAGCAACTGGTTGGGCATTATGCGGTTTCTCCTGTAAGCCTGGATGTAAATGGTGCAAACCGGACCTCCGGACTTTCTATGACTACTATGACTCATCCGGATTTTACAGGTTTAGGCGTATTTCAACAGCTGGCCGAGTCATTATATAAAGAATTGAACGAAGTCCATCAAATGGAAGCTGTATGGGGTTTTCCTAATAATAATTCTCACAGAGGATTTATTAAAAACCTCGGCTGGAAAGATATTACAGTAATACCAATGATGACGGCTGCGGTGGGAGATATTTCCCCCAAAGCATCTCCTTCACTGACGCCCGTGGAACGCTTTACCGCAACGCATGAAAAAGCGCATGCCACCCTGTTCAGCAACTATCGCGTAAAAGTTAGGAAGCATGAACAGTATCTCAACTGGAGATATGTGGATAATCCTTCTAACAAATATTCCATTTTGGAAATAAACGGAGGAGCAGATGGATTTGTGGTATTGAAAGAGTTTACGCTTTCCGGAAGTAAAAAGCAACTGGACATCATAGAATGGTGTGTGGAAGATAGTGAGCGGATGACTAAAACCGTACTGCAACATATTGCAGCCACTTTCCCGGTAGAAGAGTTTGAAAAGTATAATATCTGGATACCATTAAAAGACGGCAGACATCTGTCTTTTGAGAAATTTGGATTTAGTAATAGTCTGCCTGTAACCTATTTCGGCATTCTTCCTTTTGTTTCCGCTGACGTGGAAAATGAAGGGAACTGGTGGTTACAGCTGGGTGATTCAGACGTATATTAATTGATAGCATGCAGATAAAAAAGCGTAAAATATTATTCGTCACCGGGGCAAGATCGGAATACGATATCATGCAGCCAGTGCTGGAGCTCCTGAATAAGAGTGAGGATATTGAGTTGAAGCTAATTGTAACCGGCGCTCATCTTTCTGAAATGTTTGGCAAAACAGTGAAGAATATCGAGAACGACGGCTATGTTATTGCAGACCGGATCTATAACCTGGTAAGTACAGAGGATAAGATTGGAAGAGTTGTGGGTATAGGCACGCAGGTAACTGGCCTTGCACACGCTTTTGCAAGAGAACAACCAGATATCATTGTAGTGGTTGGCGACCGGGAAGAGGCCATCTCTGTATCGATGACCGGCGCCTATTTAAGCATCCCCGTAGCACATCTGGCAGGCGGAGACGTGGCCAATGACGGGAATATCGACAATTCCGTAAGATATGCCACTTCCAAGTTTGCGCATATCCATTTTACCTTCCTGGAACAACATGCACAGGTATTAAGATGGATGGGAGAAGATGAGTTCCGGATTTTTAATACCGGCAATCCCGCATTGGATAAATTTATTCAATGCCCCGTAATTCCGGTAAATGAAATTGTTCCATTGAAAGCCTTTGGTATTAATGACGAACCATATGTTGTAATGATACAACATCCCATTATTACAGAAGCCGCTGCTGCAGGTGAACAAATCATTGAAACACTGGAAGCCGTATTGCTTCTCGGGTTGAAATGTTTCATTAATTACCCTAACTCCGACGCTGGTAATTTTGCTATCATTGAAGCAATTAATAACTATGCGAAGAAGTATCCGGAAACGTTTTATCTGTTTAAGAACCTCGACAGAGTAAATTATATTAACTTATTGAGAAATGCTTCCTGCCTGATTGGTAATTCAAGTTCAGGAATATTGGAAGCACCTTCTATAGGGTTACCGGTAGTGAATATTGGAAGTCGTCAAAGAGAACGCTTTAGTGCAGGAAACGTCATCTACACAGATTACAACAGAACAGAAATTGCCGATGCTATACGCAAGTCTGTTTTTGATGATGCCTACAGATTATCCGTGAAAGAGATCATTAATCCGTATGGTGTTGGTGATAGCGCTCAGAAAATCAGCGATGTATTGAAGAGTATCGTGATAGACGACAAATTGATTTATAAGAATATTACTTACAAGATCTAACATTTTTACCAGCGATATCCTCAGGGGCATCGTTTAATATCTATTATATTATGGCAAATATTGTAGTTGTATCAGCCCATCCGGATGATGAAGTAATAGGTGCAGGTGGTACACTGTTGAAGCATGCAAAAAATGGAGATACCATATACTGGCTGATAGTTACTAAACTGTTTGAGCAACATGGATTTACGCAGGAACGCATTCAAAGCAGGCAGCTTGAAATTGAGAAAGTAGGAAAATTACTGGGTGTTAAACAGATATTTCAACTGGAATATCCTACTATGCACCTGCATTCCGGATCATTAATAGAAATGGTGCCCCAGGTTTCAGATATCTTTAAACAGATAAACCCGGAATATGTATATGTGATGAACCGCTCCGATGCACATAGTGATCACCGTGTAGTTTTTGATGCGGTGGTAGCGTGTACTAAATCATTCCGGTACCCGGGTATAAAAAGGGTATTAATGTACGAATGTATTTCAGAGACAGAGTTTGCTCCGGCGCTGCCTGAAAAAGTATTTATGCCGAACTATTTTGTTGATATTTCTCCTTTCATCTCAGATAAACTGGCGATCATGGAAATTTATGAGTCAGAATTGGCGGCTCCTCCATTTCCAAGAAGCCTTGACAATATTAAAGCACTGGCACATTTTCGGGGCTCCAGTGTGGGAGTAATGTATGCAGAAGCTTTTCAATTGATCAAATTTATTGATAAAGACTAATGGAATTCCGTAAACACCTTATTTCAAAGACAGCCAGCATAAAGGATGCGCTCAATAAATTGAATTTATTGGCCATTGATGCGGTATTATTTGTAGTTGACGATAGTGATAAGTTAATAGGGTCTCTCACCGATGGGGATGTGAGGCGCGGATTCATTAAAGGACTGACGTTTGAAACGCCTATAATGGATTACATCCAGCCAGATCCTATCTTCATTTATAGAAACAATTACTCGATTGACCAGCTGGAAATATTTGCGAAGAAGAATATTAAGGTAATTCCAATCATTGACGCTGATCACAGGATTGTTGATATACTTAATTTGAGGTTAAAATCCTCATTGCTACCGCTGGACACCGTACTGATGGCCGGTGGAAGAGGAGAGCGCCTGATGCCATTAACCGAGGCTTGTCCCAAGCCTTTGTTGAAGGTCGGAGATAAGCCTATCATTGAACATAATATTGATCGCCTGGCCGGTTACGGAATTGGCCGTATTATCATCAGCATCCGTTATTTAGGAGATCAGATCAAAACTTACTTTAGCGATGGTGCTTCCAAAGATGTGAAGATTGAGTATGTGGAAGAAGGAGAGCCATTAGGTACATTTGGTGCATTGAGCCTGATAGAATCATTTAATACAGAGAATATTCTGTTAATGAACTCAGATCTCCTCACCAATATAGATTTTGCCGATTTTTATAAGTCCTTTATTGACAGCGGCGCCGATTTGATGGTAGCAAGTATTCCATACCAGGTGAAAGTGCCTTATGCAGTATTGGAAATAGATAATGGACAGGTAATTTCTTTCGATGAAAAGCCTACCTATAGCTATTACTCAAATGGTGGTATTTATCTGTTTAAAAAGAGCTTGCTGGAATTCCTGCCAGGTAAAGTATTCTTTAATGCAACAGATTTCATGGAGCTGCTGATTGCCAACAAAAAGAAGGTAATACATTATCCTATTCTCGGCTATTGGCTGGATATTGGACGACACGAAGACTTCGAGAAAGCCCAGAATGATATTAAACATATTAAGTTCTAAAATGAGTATATTAATTACAATATGCGCCAGGGGCGGATCTAAAGGAATACCCGGTAAAAATATACGCTCACTTGCCGGTAAACCCCTGATTGCGTATACCATAGAGATGGCGCAGAAATTTGCCGCAGGAAAAGACTGTATCGTGTCACTTTCTACTGACGCAGAAGATATTGTGACTACCGCTGCCAACTTTGGACTAACCACCGAATATCGCAGAAGCGCGGAACTGGCAACAGATACCATCGGAAAAATGCCCGTGATTATTGACCTGATGAAGTATGAAGAAGAAAGAAGAAATAGCAGGTTTGATTATCTGATAGATCTCGATATTACTTCTCCTTTCAGAACAGCAGACGACCTCAATACAGCCCTGGCAATGTTGGAAGCTGATCAGAATGCCGTTAATATCTTTTCTGTTAGCCCTGCTAAGAGAAATCCATATTTTAATATGGTGGAACAAAATAAAGATGGCTATTTTGAATTAGCTAAAAAAGGCGCTTTTGTTACCAGGCAGTCCGCTCCTAAAGTATACGATATGAATGCCTCTTTTTATATTTATAAAAGAGGATTCTTTGAAGGGGATAACCTTACGGCAGTTACCTCACGGTCACTGGTATACGAAATACCTCATCACTGCTTTGACCTGGATGATGAAATAGATTTTGATTTTATGGAGTATCTGCTTGTTAATAATAAATTGGACTTTTTATTATGAATGTGCTGATAATTGGCTTGGGATCTATTGCAGAAAAACACGTGAAAGCGTTGTTGAGTCTGAACGAAGCGACGAGCATCTACGCTTTGCGTAGTGGCGAATCTCCCAACCAGGTAGCGAATGTGACCAATGTATCTTCTATTGAAGCAGCAGGCGTTACTTTTGATTTTGTTATTGTTTCAAATCCTACCTTCTCTCATTATCCTACCCTGGAAAAACTACTGGCTTATAATATTCCACTTTTTATTGAGAAACCATTGTTCCACACATTAGATGGAGGACAATCACTGGTTGATCAGTTTATGAGTAAAGGAATAAAAACATACATCGCCTGTAATTTAAGATTCCATCCTTGTATCATATATCTGAAGGAATTATTAAGTAACAATGCCAGCCGGATCAACGAAGTAAATGTTTATGCCGGATCGTATTTACCCGATTGGCGACCATCGGTTGATTATAAACAGGTATACAGTGCCAATCATAAAATGGGCGGCGGTGTACACCTGGATCTGATCCATGAACTCGATTATATTACCTGGTTGTTTGGCAAACCGCTGCATACACAGGCATTATTAAGAAGCAATTCTTCTTTAAAGATAGATGCCATTGACTATGCTAATTATCAGTTGTGTTATCCGGATTTTACCGCCAGCGTTTTGTTAAATTATTATAGAAGAGATGCCAGAAGAACCTGTGAGATTGTATTGGAAGATAGTACGATACTGGTAGACCTGCAGCAGCAAAAAGTATGGAGGGATAAAACACTGGTCTTTTCGTCAGAAATGGACCCGCTACATACTTATAAAGAACAAATGAAGTATTTCTTATCTGCTATAAAAGATGATAGCGGATATATTATGAATGATATCCAAACGGCTTTTGACGTATTAAAAATTTGCTTGAGCGATGATCAGTATAAAAGATAAGATAATTGCAGTTACAGGTGGAACCGGGCAATTAGGTAGCGATTTTGTGGCCTGGTTGCGTAACCAGGGAGCAGTGGTTATTGCTGTTGATAAAACGCTTACCACCGATTTGGATCAGCACAATCTGTATATGGATATAACAGATGTGGCGTCGATAAAGGAAGGGTTACAGGCAATTATTGACAAGTTTGGCGTAATAGATGGYTGGGTGAACAATGCCTATCCCCGTACTGCAGACTGGGGAAAGCAGCCTTTCAGCGAAGAGTCTATGGAGTCTTTTGAGCAAAATGTTAACTGGCATTTGGTAGGATATATTAAATGCTGCCAGATTGTGCTTAACCAGATGATGAAGCAAAAAAGCGGAAGTTTAATTAATGTGGCATCTATTTATGGTATAACAGGTCCTGATTTTACCATTTATGAAGATACCCCTATTATTAATCCTTCAGCTTATGCAGCCATAAAAGGAGGACTTATCAACTTTACAAGATACCTGGCGGCTTATTATGGTCCACACAATGTGCGTGTGAACTGTATTTCTCCCGGAGGTATTTTTAATCATCAGCCTGCGCCTTTTATCAAACAATATGAGCATAAGGTACCATTGAAGAGATTGGGTACACCGGCAGATATTTCGCCTTCTGTCGGATTTCTTTTAAGTGATGAAGCMCAATATATTACAGGACATAACCTGGTAATAGACGGTGGCTGGACGGCGATATAACCACGAGCAATTGGAAATGTAATTCTATAAAGAGTTGTATAATGTTGGGTAAGTATATTAAAATTTATTTATGGCAGTTTATTTCTATTCTGCTGAACTTCGGGACGCTATTTGTAGTAACCCCGTTTTTGTCGTCAAATAAATCGCTGTTTGGAATCTACACCATTATTGTTTCATTKAATATTTTTCTTTCCTACGCTGATTTTGGATTTATTAGTGCAGGATTGAAATATGCCAGTGAGTCATATGCAAGAAATGAAAGGAAAGAAGAGATCAAGATTGTAGGCTTCGTTGCTTTTATTTTTGCGGTGTTTGTGGGCCTTTTTATGTTGATCATGCTAGGGTTTTCTTTCCACCCCGACTTAATTGTAAGTGGCCTGAAGCCGGATGAAGCGAAGATTGCCCGTACTTTACTGATCATGCTGGCGTTGTTTTCGCCTACTTTTATCCTGCAACGTATGTTGCAGGTAATATTTGCCGTAAGATTAGAAGACTATCATTTTCAACGATTATTAATTGTCGCTAACTTATGTAAAATCCTTTCCACATTTTACTTCTTTAATAAGGGAACTTATTCTCTCACCAACTATTTTCTCTTCACGCAGCTATGTAATGCTGTCGCAATGATTGCTGGTTTATGGCAGGTAAAGAAACGGCTGAATTACGATTTGAATCTATTAGTATCGTCTTTTAAATATTCCAGGGAATTATTTGATAAAACAAAGAAGTTAGCGTTTAGCTCAGTTTTCCTTACCATATGCTGGATACTATATTATCAGCTGGACCCATTTGTAATAGGAAAAATGATTGGCGCCGATGCGGTGGCTATTTATGCGATAGGCTTGACTATGCTGACTTACATCAGATCGTTATACGGTATTTTGTTTTCTCCTTTTTCTGCCAGGTTTAACCATTACCTGGGCGCAAATGATATCGAAGGACTTAAACGTGTTTTTGTAAATGTGTTGGTAATCACATTGCCATTGACGGTTTTTCCGGTACTATGTCTTTCCCTGACTTCCAATGCGTTGGTGATTAATTGGGTGGGACCAGGATATACCTCTTCCGTGTTTATCACACAATTGCTGCTGCTTTGTTATGGATTTAGTTTTATTTCATCTCCCGCAGGTATTCTTATTATCGCTTATGAGAGAGTTAAAATGATATACATTACCAGTGCGATGTTACCATTGGTGTTTTGGGTGGGAATTGCTACCACTTATTCCCATTGGGGACTGGGTTCTTTTGCCATCTTTAAATTGCTTTCCTTCTTCCTCTCTGCACTTGCTTATTTCTTTATGAGTTGTAAGCTGCTGAATTTTAATGCGTTGAAGTCTGCAAAAGATATTCTCTTACCTGCTGTTATACCTTGCCTGGCAATAATAGTTGTCTGTGTATTAGTTAAGCCTTATATTCCTGTTGGACATAATAGAATTAACCTGTTCTGGTACCTGATTATTGTTGGATGTATTTGTGCGATGGGACTTTTTTTATACTATGTCTGTTCACGTATCTTTAGAGAATATGTAGGAGGGATGCTGGGCCAGTTAAAACCAAAACTGTTTTTAAAATAAGGAGAAATGGAACGCGCATTAATTAGTATTCCTGAAAAGGAGTATAGGAAGATATTTATTGTAGAAGACAGGAAACATTGGGATGTCTGCTTGCCTTTGTTTGATGCCACCACAGATCTTGTACTCGTAATGGACCTGGGATTGATGAAAACCCTGGAGAAAGAAAAGGTAGCTGTTTTTTATCTGGATAACATATTGGACCGGCATTTTCTGGAAGAAAGAAATTATGAGCTGCATCACTTTATGAATAAGTGGTACCAGGATACAAATGGGAACGACATTTTTGTTTACAAAGGAGTTTCCACAGGTGGCGCCTTCTTATTGAATATCCTCAATGATATATCTTACAATTTCCATTTTTTCATTTATCTGTATGCATTAAAGTTCGTTTCTCATAAAGAAATGATCTGCGCTGTTACTGATAAGGTAGTCAGGAAATGGGTAGGCATTTTACATGTTGGTGCAAACATCATTGAAGAGGTAGCTGATAATAAAACAGAAACCTATTACTTTCCTATATCCGCATGGATGGAGGAGAAATTGGAAACTGATTCGCTGGTAAGACGCTTAAAACGCTGGGGCGTTGGAATGTTTGAATATGTGGGTAGAGTGAGAGATAAGATCACAGGTAATAAATCACCTGCTGTGTATTTCCAGAACTATTACCCTACGTTTCCAATTATTGAGCAATTAAAGAGCGAACCGAATGCGCAGGTTATTTTGGCCAACTACTCAAGGCCGGGTAATGCCTGGAAAGAGCGAAGGATATTTTATCGCAACAGGAAAGTGCCGGAAAGCGTAGTGGAAGCTGTACTTGCTAAGTTTAATGGGTCCAGTCACTATGAGTGGAAAGTGGATGGATTCGATATTGGCGCCTACCTCTACGAGTCGATATTGCCAAAATTGCCCAAACTACTGGCCACCGCTTTTTCCCGTATTGAAGATATTGACCGTTACTTTAGTAACCATGATGTAAGATTAATGGTACCGGTTACGGAGTTATGGATGGAAAATAACCTCATCATTAGCTATTGTAAGCTAAAGGGAATTCCTGTTTACATGATCATTAACGGATTATTGGTGAACAATTTTTCATATGATGCGCGCAAAGTAGATTGGGTGAATAGCTATGGCGAGGCCATCAAAGCTGATTATTTTGGTGGTATGGACAATGCCATTTGCCTGGGAGATCCTAGAATGGACCACTATAGCGCACTACAGCAGAAAACGGTGAATAGAGAGAACCCGGTTATTATCATTGGTGCCGGTGGATATAACCTGATTGATATGAATTCGTACCTGGCTTACGAATTCGACTTTTTGTACGATTTGCTGGAGGTACTTTCCAATTTAGAGAAAGAAGGGTATAAACATAGTGTGGTACTGAAGATAAGAGAAAATGGGTATTTATCACAGTACACCCAATTTTTAAGTGAGTACTTCCCTCACATGAATATTAGAGTAGAACAACAAATACCGTTTAAGAAAGTAATTGAGGAGGCCGATTTATATATCTCTTTCTATTCGCAAACATTATTTGAAGCATCTATATTAGGGATACCGGCGTTGTATTATAAAAGCGATCAGCACTTTATTAACCGGCCATTTAACGGAGATTCTGAGTTAGTAACCGCCACAGATAAACAATCACTGAAAGAGAAAGTGATCGCGTTTTACAATGGAGATCCTATTTATGATGAATTCCTTAAAAGGCCTGTACTGGAGAAGTATATCGGGAAATTAGATGGAAATAACCTGAATAGGAATCTGGAATTTATTCTTAAATTTTTGCAGAAGAAAAAGTATCAGCATTCCGTAAACAATACGAATCAATAACATTTTTACCAAAGTAGTATTCTTAAATATAATAGTAAGACCAGTATCCGATGAAAAAAATTTTGATTTACAGTGATTGTTTTGTCTATAGTGGCAGCGAAAATGTACTGGAAAATATTTTGCGTTCGGAGGATATTCCAAAAGAGTATTCACTGGACTTCTATTATGCTTACAATAAAGAGTATGAAAAGGGAATAAAAAGGAAATTCAGTGATCTCACTAATGTAAAGCCATTCCGGAAATTGATTAACCCATATCCGCAATGGGGGCACCCATTAAGTGCTGGCACGATTAAAGGAACATTTCCCCGTCTTTACATTAAAACATTATATACAATCGGATTAATTCTTAACAAGGTAGGAATCCTGCGTGTGTATAATGGATTTTCGTTAATGAAATTGTTTAAAAGAGAGCGCCCGGATATATTATTGATTAATAACGGGGGGTATCCGGCAGCGGAGTCTTGTAGAACAGCGGTTATCAGCGCACGGTTGGCAGGTATTCGTCAGATTGTTTTTGTGGTAAACAACATGGCGTATCCGCCTAAGAACTTTTTTGACCGAACATTGGATAAGTATATCCGGAAATATGTTAGTTATTTCGTTACTGCCTCCAGGGCCGCCAGTGAAAGGTTAGCAGAGGTACGTGGATTTGATCAACAACAATGTATCAATATTCCCAATACCTTGTTGAAAGAAGTGGAAAAGGGGAATACAAGTGAGTCAGACATTTTACGAAGTGAATTCGCTATAGACAAGGATACGATTGCTTTAGGTGCTGTGGGATTATTAACGCTGAGAAAGGGATATCATGTACTAATAGCGGCCATGGCTATTCTAAAGGAGCAGTTTCCGGCGGTTAAATACAAGTTGGTAATTTTAGGAGAAGGAGAAGAAAGAACCGCATTGGAGGCACTTATTGCACAACATGGTTTGCAGGACATGGTAGTACTGCCTGGCTTCCGACCCAATGTAATGGAGTATGTAAAGGGTATGGATATATTTGTAGCCCCGTCTATTGCCAACGAAGACTTCCCCTATGTTATTATTGAAGCCATGATGATGGGAAAGCCTGTGATCGGATCAAGAGTAGCCGGTATTCCTGAACAGATAGATGATCAGCACACGGGTTACGTAGTGCAACCCGGTGTGCCTGAAGATCTGGCCAATGCCATACACAAGATGTCTGATAAAGACAGTATCGCATCAATGGGGCTTCGCAGCCGCCAGCGATACTTTGATAATTTCTGTAATGATTTGGTGATGAAACGTTATCTGGAGTTATTTCGTTCGCTTAAATAAGGCCTTTCATTTTACTGAACCTTCTCGCACAAAATAATATTGTTCAGATAGAGCGTTTGCCGTTTCGGTAAGATTTTGCTGAGAAGTAAAGCGTAGAGATTCATCCAAACGGTCACTATTCGCCAGTAAATTCCATTAATCAGCCGGATTTTGGATTTGAATGAAACCAGGTTGATAATCTGTAACTGTGTAATTGCCTGAACACTATTACCGGTTTTTTCAACGATCAATATATTGAAACCGTGCCTTGTCAGTAATTCTTTTAAAGCAAATACAGTGTAACGCGCGTAATCATATGGTTCTTCATGTTCCGGAAACGCAAAAGGACAGGTGATCAGCATTTTCCCGCCTTTTTTCATCACACGATTAATTTCCTTCAGGATATCATCTATGTTGAATACGTGCTCAAACACTTCGCTACTGAATACAGCATCGAAATGAGCATCCGGGAAAGGAATGGTTTTTCCATCGTAGAATATGTCTACTGGTTCATCGTCATGCAGATGGGCAGGGTTATATAAGTCGACTCCCACATACTCATCGACATTGAATAAACTTTTATAAGGTTTGGAACCGCATCCAAAATCCATTAAAGTTCCTGTAAGTTGCGAACAATGCTTCTTCACGGCCTTTAGGATTCCATTCCGGACAAGATATATAGGATAGCGTATATCCGGATTGAATATATAAGGTATCTTTTCTGTAGACATGATTAATTGGATTATTGCTGCTTAATGGCTATTCTTCCTGTATCGTCAATACGACTTAATAAAATGGGAATTTGTTCGAAGTATTCATCTACCGCTTTCCTGGCGCCTTTCCAGAATCCGTAGTCATCTATAATGAGAATACCTCCTGTTTGCAGTAGAGGGAATAAATGAATCAATTCGTGTTTGGTAGATTCATACCAGTCGGTATCTAACCGGAGCAATGCAATTTTTTGAGGCGTCTGGGCGGGGATGGTATCTTCCACCTTTCCTTTTACATAATGGATGTTTTCAGCAGGATACTTGCTAAGGTTCATGGTTTGTTTTACGGTATCCAGGGTAGAGTAGGCCCATATGAGTCCGCTTTTCTGCTGGTCTTTTTGCAGCAATGTGGCAGCATTGTCGCCATCAAAAGTTTCGTCTACGCCAGAGGGTTCTGACATGCCTTCGAAGGTGTCATAAAGGAACAATTTCCTTTGTGTGTCTCCCAGCCGGTGCAGTGTTTCTGCAATGGCGAGCATACTGCCACCCTTCCAAACACCACACTCAACAATATCGCCTTCGATATGGTATTTGTGAATGTACTTTACTGCTTCAATCAGGCTGAAAACTCTTTCCTGACTGGTCATTGTAAAGGGGGCGACTTTGCTGACAATGTGTTTGTGCTCTGGTTCAAAATCAGCGGGGAATTTGGGGGACGTGTCAAGGCGATTGAAAATTTTCCGATAGATTTTTTTAATCATAGTAGTAAGTAAATATTTATTAGCTTAAAAGGTTCTCGCGTACTAAAAATTTAACAACTATGTGCCGTCTACCTCGTTAGGATATGTTAAAGGGAGGTAGTGATTCGCTTGATTATAACATTCAGATGATTCCTGGGGACAATATTTCCGTCGGTCTTAAAGGTATTAAAAAAAATKATCTCTTCTTGTTTATCCCTTATTTTTGCTGTAAACTTGTGCTGGTATGGTATTTAGTTTTCCGGAAGATCCTTAAATCAGAACAAAACAAATTCTAGGCTTGCTTGTTTTTCTCGTTTCCGGAGGCCGGCATCAGAATATCAAAAATACATATTCGCGTATATGTTGCGATAGAAAAACCTACAGCCTTATCTGCATATCTAATATATTGAATGTATTAGAGATACAGATAAGGAAAAGTATTATCTGATAGGTTTAGCGTAACAAATCGTGTTTAGACATAGACTATGTTTATCAGAGAGCTGAGAAAAAAACTAAAGTTCTGGAGAAGCGCCGACAGGCTCGGCCCGGATATACCTTCTACCCATTGGCGGCTGCATTTTCAGTCTACTATGCTTAAACTCTGCAAAGAGAAGTTTTATCATTTTGATGAAACCGCTCAATTTCGGGCAGGAGCGTATGCCGTGGGTTGTTCCAGGATCTCTATTGGTAAACGGGTGGTAATACGTCCCTGTTCACACTTACATGGAGCCTCGGATAGCAGTAAGGACGTGATGATCACTATTGAAGACGATGTGTTGATTGGAAGCGGTGTACATATTTATGTAACAAATCATAATTTTGATAATCCTGATATCCCCATTTATTACCAGGGCCATTATCCATCAGAACCTGTTACACTAAAAAAAGGATGTTGGTTAGGTGCCAATGTAATTATTCTCCCTGGCGTAACAGTCGGAGAGAACAGCGTTGTGGCTGCAGGCTCTGTAGTAACAAAATCAGTCCCCGATAGGGTGCTGGTAGGTGGCATTCCTGCCAGAATTATAAAATCATTGGAAAATAAGGATAAGGTTAATCCAGGCAATGTATGAAACGTCAACAAGTGAGTGTATCAGTAGTATCTGCTAATTACAATAATGGGAAATACCTGCAACAGTTTATGGATTCGCTTATCAATTCATCCATGCTGCCAAAAGAAATAATTGTAGTAGATGATGGGTCAACAGATGATTCCGTTGCCATACTAAAAAACTATGCGGCAACAACAGCTATACTCAAGCCCATCTTCCTGGAAAAAAACGTAGGATTTGCCAACGCACTTAATGTAGGCTTGAAAGAAGCCACCAGTGAATATATACTCAGATTGGACCCGGATGATTATGTACATGAAGATCGTATCCGGTTACAATATGAAATGCTGCAAAACAATCCCCAATTGGATGTGGTAGGAAGTAATGCGGCCTATTTCGATAGCGATACCGGTAAGGTGATTTTTAAGAGTAACTTTCCTGCTGACTCCGGCGAAATAAAAAAGCGTTATCAAACTGCTATGCATGGTGTACTCCATGGCACCGTAATGGGGAAAACAGCACTTTTTGTAAAACATGGTTATCAGCAGAAATACGTGCCCGCTGAGGATTATGCTATCTTTGCCGGGATGATAGCAGATGGCGCCGTTATGCAAAGCCTCACTGCGCCATTGACGTATGTGCGTGTGCATGCCGGCAGTGTTTCAAATGACCTGAACTATAAGGCCATCCGTGAGCCATATATCATTTGCAATGAGTTGTTTCATACCAACTATGGCCCGCTTAAAACTAAACTTACATTTTATCATCTTAAGTTTTACCGCAGATTCCTTTTTCAGAAAAACTTTGTGAAACGGATGTGGTACCTGTTACTGGCCGTTAGCCTTAATCCGGCAAAATTATTGTCAAGAATGAAACGGTCAAATTAGGGAAAGTACAAGATATGCAAGAGTTAATTTCAATCATAGTACCAGTTTACAATGCTGCTGCCTTTATTGGTGCCACCATTGAATCGGTATTGCAACAAACCTATACTAACTGGGAATTATTGTTGGTAGATGATTGTTCAACAGATAACAGCGCCGAAATTATTGCGGCATACGTGGCCAGGGATACCAGGATAAAATATTTTAAAGCGGCCCGGAATTTTGGGGGACCGGCAGGACCCCGCAATATCGGAATCAGGGAGGCCGCAGGTGCCTACCTGGCTTTTTTAGACTCCGATGATATCTGGGTGGGAGATAAGCTGGAATGCCAATATGCACTCATAACTACTGAAAAGCTTGATCTGGTGGCCACTAATATTTCCTTTTTTGGAGATAATATAAAAACCTGGTCACCCAAACTTCCAGCGTCACCAACATTGGAAGCGATGTTGTTACATAACAAAATATGTACTTCTTCCGTATTGGTACGTAATACACCAGATGTTCTCTTTGATGAAGACAAACGGCTTATCAGCGTAGAAGATTATTGTCTTTGGCTAACGCTCTTTTTTAAAGGATATAAAGTGAAAATTATCTCGGCTCCGCTGGTAAGATACCGGGTAACAGCCGGCTCATTAATTCATAAGAATGAGTTTACCTCTATATTAAAAGCCAACTACGTAGTAGCCAGATTGGTGATTGATTTTAAGTATGATAATAAGATATTGACCCGCGTGTTCTTTCAGATGGCCAAAAACCTGGCGAAATTGAGAATCAAAAAAGCAATTGGTAAATGAGTACACTTCAAGTTGCAACCCGCGGTGTTGTTTGGTCCAGGCAAAAGATACAGGAAAGGATACTGCTGTCATTGCTTACATTCCAGTTACTATTGCCGGTAATTTGTCTGTTGGTATTTATTTATCTCGGAAAGTTTCTGAACCCGTTTGGTGCTTATTTTCTGATTTCAGTGGCGGTGCTTTTCTTTACACTTGTTTGTCTTTCCAGAAAAGCCAGTCCTGCTGTATACATCCATTTTATTGGCTTTCTGGTATTACAGGTTTTTACGGTATTAGGGCATATAGGAGCGTTGGGATTGGGGGCCGGAGCTATTGAAGGACTGAGAACCATCTCTAACTTTTACTTCTACTGGTACCTGGGATACGCGTGCTATTTTACATTCTACAGGGCCGGAAGAATGGAGGTATTGTTGAGATGGATCATTGCTGCAGGTGTTTTTATTTCTTTCGTTAATATTATACACTTCTTCTTTAATACCATATTGGGCAATTATGGTGCTGTAAAATCTTACCTGGAAATACTTAACCAAAACCTGGCCGATTACCTGGACCTGGAAGGTACTAACGGCTTTTTAAGGCATGCCGGCTATTTTCTGGATACGCATAGCCAGTTTTATATACCATTGGCGACCCTGATTATTCTGCAAATTGAGACGTTTCAGGTGAAGTTCAAGAAGCTGAAAGTAGTGTTGATTATATTAGCTATTCTCTTGTCTGGCGTAAAAACTGCCTACCTGATTATGCTGGTCATGTGGCTGATCATCCTGCTCAGAACAAATCTCAAAGCAGCCATTAACTTCTTCCTGGTGTTGATTATGATGGGTTTTGCGGCTGTTCTGCTCTTTAATGAGATAATTGTGAACATGGTGGTCATGATTTTTACACACGATATGGATATCCTGATGGAACATATTTATCATAACCCTATTAAACTCTTTAATGATTATCCACTTGTGTTTTTTATTGGAGGATATCCGGACCTGGTGGCAAAAATTTATTCCGAAGTTTACCTGATTACCACCATGTATTATATAGGGCTGGCGGGTTTGCTGTGGTACCTTTCTCCTATGTTGATATTCATCATAAACAAGAATAAGAAGTACTACCTGGGATTAATAATTTTTATTTATTTCATTTTTACTTTATCCCATTATCCGGTGTTTAAAGTAGGGATTAACAATATAGTAAGTGCATTGCCTGTGGTATATCTTCTTGCCGCAATCAATGACTTTAAGTTAAGAAATGATAAATAGTTACGCAAGATGAAAATAGCGATATTGGGTACGAGGGGCATTCCCAACAATTACGGAGGATTTGAACAATTTGCAGAATATATCTCTGTAGGCCTTGTAGCATTAGGACACGAAGTAACCGTGTATAATCCACATTTTCATGACTACCAGGAAGCCACCTTCAAGGGCGTGAAAATTCAACGGATCAATAGTCCGGAGCAACGCGTGGGGGCCGTCGGTAACTTCGTTTATGACTATAGGTCGCTTAAGCATGCGCTGACGCAGGATTTTGATATTATCTATGAAGCAGGCTACGGCACCGCTTCTCCTTCTTATTTTCTGCTGAAGAATAGCAAGGTACCTGTACTGACTAATATGGACGGATTGGAATGGAAAAGGTCCAAGTGGAATATGATTACCCGCCGGCTTATGCGCTATTTTGAGAAGCTGGCCATTAAGAAATCGCACTACCTGATTGCTGATAATATCGGTATTCAGCAATACTATAAGGACTCGCATAATGCAGACACTATTTATTTGCCCTATGGTGCAGATGCCGTAGATACTTACGATGAACAGATCCTGAAAGAGTATAACGTAACAACAAATAATTACTTCATCCTGATAGCACGACTGGAGCCGGAAAACAATATCACCATGATATTGGATGGCTACCTGGAGTCTGGCAATTCATATCCTTTTCTTGTAATTGGAAACCATCTTAGCAAGTATGGTAATTTCCTGAAGGAAAGATATCAGGGGAAAAATATCCGATTTGTGGGAGGCGTGTATGATAAACAAAAACTGGACTCGCTACGTTGTTATAGCAGAGCATACATGCACGGTCACTCTGTTGGCGGAACTAATCCATCTTTGCTGGAAGCCATGGCGTCTAACGCCTTTATTTTCGCACATGGTAATAATTTTAATAAGAGAGTACTGGATGACAACGCTATTTATTTTACCAGTAGCAGCGAATTAGGCGCGGCTATTGCTAATATTGAGGAGCTTGCTAAAACCAATAAGTCGACGTTTCTCGCCGGAAATAATAATAAAATCAAAAATTATTATAACTGGGAACGGGTCATTAAACTTCACGAGGAAGTTTTTGTCGATGTTATAGCGGGAAACAATAAAAAGCTTTTTCTCTAATATTTATATTAATAAATAAAGCTATATGAAAGTCAGATTTTTGTCATTCCTCCTTCTTTTTCTATGCGCTGCCGTTGTAGCGCTTCCAGTTAACGCCCAAACTAAAAAGAAGAAGAAAAAGAAAACCACCACCACTACCACCACTGCATCTAATCCCCCTTTCAGAATTATTGGCTACTTTTCAAACTGGGGGCCGGTTGGCAAAATTAAGTTCGAGAACATTACCTGCGTGAATTTTGCATTTCTGAAGCCCATGCCGGATGGTACCATCTCAAATGACAAAAGCTACGATAAATTATATGACATCGTAGCACAGGCAAAGCCGTATAAGGTAAAAGTAATAGCCGCCCTCGGTGGTCAGTATACCGATAAAACCTTCTCTAAAATTGCTGCCAGCGATGCTACCATGAATACTTTCGTGGATAATGTAATGGCGGCAGTAGATAAGTATCAGCTGGATGGTATTGACCTGGACTGGGAATATCCACAGTTCAATACAGACGAACCTCAGAAATTGGTGCAGCTGGCACAGAAGTTCTCCACCCGGCTACATCAGAAAGGAAAAATCCTCACCATGGCGGTGTCTGGAAAACCTAAATGGGGCGCCCTGGCACTGGATGCGCTCTACCCACTCGTTGATTACTTCAATATTATGGCCTACGATGACATGGAGCAGCCATCTCACTCCAGCTACGATTTTGCGGTAAACTGCCTGAACTACTGGATACTGACACGTAACCTGCCCCGTGAAAAAGCCAACCTGGGCTTGCCCACCTACGGCCGGAATCCTAAAGTAGTACCTCCTTATTACAAAGACCTGATCGCAAAAGGAGCAGATCCTAATGCTGATTCCTTTAATGGGGTGTATTACAATGGAATAGGTACTATCAAGAAAAAAGTAGACCTGGCAATGAGAAACATCGGCGGAATCATGATCTGGGAGATAAATGGAGACTCTGATGATGATAAAACATCCCTCATCAAGGCAATGAAAGACGAAACGACCGTTGATACCCGTCCTGCTATGAAGAAAATGCAGACGATGACCACAATTCAATAATTCCCTAACATTAATCTAATCTTATAAGTATTTTTGCGGGGAATTATCAGCAAATGAAAAAAGCAATTATAACAGGCGTTACGGGCCAGGATGGTGCATACCTGGCGCAGTTACTCCTCAGCAAAGGGTACGAGGTTCACGGGATCAAACGTAGAAGTTCCCTGTTTAATACAGATAGAATAGATCATATATATCAGGACCCACATGAAAAGTCTGTAAGGTTTAAATTGCATTATGGCGACCTTACAGACTCTACTAACCTGATTCGCATTATCCAGGAAGTACAACCGGATGAAATTTATAACCTTGGTGCGATGAGCCACGTACAGGTGAGCTTTGAAGCACCGGAATATACCGCCGACACAGACGGTGTGGGTACTTTAAGGATACTGGAAGCCGTTCGCTTATTAGGACTCTCCCAGAAAACCAAAATTTACCAGGCTTCCACCTCAGAACTGTATGGCCTGGTGCAGGAAGTACCTCAATCTGAAACAACCCCTTTTTACCCAAGATCTCCTTACGCTGTAGCCAAAATGTACGCATACTGGATTACAGTAAACTACCGCGAAGCATATAATATGTTTGCCTGCAATGGTATTTTGTTTAACCACGAAAGCCCATTGAGAGGAGAAACATTTGTAACCAGAAAAATTACCAGAGGCGTTGCTAAAATGTCACTGGGCATGCAGGATAAACTCTACATGGGAAATCTGGATGCAAAAAGAGACTGGGGACATGCCAAAGACTATGTAGAAGCCATGTACCTCATGCTTCAACAGGATAAACCGGAAGACTTTGTAATTGCCACTGGTATCACTAATACCGTACGTGACTTTATCCGGATGGCTTTCTCCGAAGTAGGCGTGGAGCTGGAATTCACCGGCACCGGTGTAGATGAGAAAGGAATCGTGAAAAGCATAACAGCAGCCGACTGCCCACTTAAACCCGGACAGGAAGTTGTTGCCATTGATGCCCGTTACTTCAGACCTACAGAAGTAGAACTGCTGATCGGAAATCCGGCAAAAGCCCGGAAAAAACTGAACTGGCAGCCACGATACGACCTGGCTGCTTTAGTGAAGGAAATGGTAGCAGCAGACCTGGAGTTATTCCGGAAAGAAAAATTACTGAAGGATTCAGGATATAAGGTATTAAATCAGTTTGAATAGCCAGATGGAAAAAGATAGTAAAATATATATCGCTGGCCATCGGGGCATGGTAGGTTCTGCGATTCAGAGACGATTAACGGCCGCCGGATTTCACCGCTTTATCACACGCACTTCTTCAGAGCTGGATCTTCGCAATCAGGCTGCGGTAGCTGCTTTTTTCGAAGAAGAAAAACCGGAATTTGTTTTTCTGGCCGCTGCTAAAGTAGGGGGGATTGTTGCCAATAATACTTATCGGGGAGAGTTTATTTACGAGAACCTGATGATCCAGAATAACGTGATTCATCATGCCTACAAGGCAGGCGTTAAAAAGCTGATGTTCCTCGGATCTTCCTGTATTTATCCTAAACTGGCTCCTCAGCCACTGAAGGAAGAGTACCTGTTAACCGRCCCACTCGAGCCTACTAATGAGCCATATGCCATCGCGAAAATTGCGGGCATTGAAATGTGTGATGCCTACAGGGCACAATATGGTTGTAACTTTATCTCCGTGATGCCTACTAACCTGTATGGGCCTAATGATAATTATGATCTGAATAATTCACATGTACTGCCTGCCTTGTTACGTAAAATTCATGAAGCGCACCTGAACAACACACCGGAGGTAAATATCTGGGGTACCGGAACACCCAAACGTGAATTCCTGCACGCTGATGATATGGCGGATGCCTGTTTTTACCTGATGCAGCATTATGATGAAAAAGGCCTGGTGAATATCGGAGTAGGTGATGATATCAGTATTGGTGATCTGGCAAAGTTAATTTGCCGGATTGTAGGATATGAAGGTCAACTTACATTTGATCATTCAAAACCAGACGGCACTCCCCGCAAATTAATGGATGTAGGCAAGTTGCATGGCTACGGATGGAAAGCCTCTATAGGGCTTCAGGAAGGCATAGAGCAAGTCTATAAGAACTTGCTGGCAACAACCTGGTCAAAATAATTGGATTATCATGTCGCCCCCTTCCAGGGGCGACATGATAATCATTGTACTCCCTGCTGCCTGTACCTTGCTATAAATTACCTATATCTTGTAACTATTCCCTACCTCTTGCGTTTTATCTTCTAATAGAATCCTAATAGAATATTAATCCCTTTTCTCAGGTCATGATCATGAAGTTGTTTAATATTGTTTTCTGCTTAGCGCGTAAAGCATAAACCCATTTCTGATATGCCTTTAGTTGAAGGGATTCGTTATTTTTTGAATCCTGCCAGTATGAAATTGAAACCCAGGTTTACCTTGCTTTATGTATTTATTTTTCTGGTTGCGTGTAATGAAAACCCGCCAGTGGCAGATAAATATGGGGAAGTGCATCAATACTATCTTGAACAGCTTAAGTATACTGATTTAAAAGTAAAAGAACTGGACGAGGCAGTGTTGCACACTACTGATGAAAAGCAGCTGCAACAACGCTTTAAGGCGGCGCGATTAGCGTATAAGAAAGCTGAATTTTTAGCAGAATATCTCAGCCCGGAAATGGCAAAAGTGATCAACGGCCCTGCCGTGCCTGAAGTAGAGGAAGAGGATAATGTGAACACGATTATACCACCTGAAGGATTGCAGGTGATTGAAGGGTTTCTCTTTCCTCAGTATAAGACCACCGATAGCGCTGCTTTGAAGAAGGAAACAGCACGATTGGTAGTAAGTATGCGGCAGTTGATAGCTATTTCAGCACAAAAGCAACTATCCGATTCTACCGTATTTAAGGCATTCAGAAAGGAACTATTCAGATCTTCTGTTTTAGGTTTGGCGGGATATGATGCACCTGCCTGCGGAAACGCCATACCAGAAGCATCGGTTGTTTGGGCTTCTTTTGGAAAGGTGATTAGTATTTATGAGAAACCGTTCAGGAATAGCAGTGAGCTTGAGTATAACCAGATGAAGCAGCTGGTTGATAGCGGAACTGCTTATCTGCAACACCATGAAGATTTTAATTCATTTGACCGGCTACATTTTCTGACAACCTATGCAAATCCGTTAGGCAAAGTGTTGTTACCCGTTTTGTCAAAAGCCGGTATTAATATCAGTGGTACTTGGGGACCAGTGAAAACCACTGCTGGTAGCTTGTTTGACGAGGATGCTTTTTTACCTGATTATTATATTAATGACAGTGATGAACGTTTAACAAAAGAAAAAGAAATACTGGGAAGATACCTGTTTTTTGATCCTGCGTTATCCGGTAACGGACAAAGGTCTTGTGCGTCTTGTCATCAGCCTGGCAAAGCTTTCGCGGATAGTTTTCCGAAAAGCCCGGCAATCAATGGCAAGTCGGTGATTCACCGGAATACAGTAACACTGTTAAATGCAGGGCTGCAACCAGCATTGTTTTATGATGCCAGGGTAACCTATCTGGAAGATCAGATAACAGACGTGTTGTCTAATCCGGATGAAATGCATGGGTCTATGAAGCAGACAATGGTGATGTTGCGTAACAGCAACGCATATATGAAGCTCTTCAGGGAAGCCTTCCCCCAATCCGTAGATCCACTTACTGTGTTTCATGTGCAAAATGTGATTGCCAGTTATATAAGGTCATTGGTTAGCCTTAACTCGCCCTTTGATCGTTATGTGAGAGGAGACCATTCCCAATTAAATAAAAGCGAAATAAATGGCTTTAATCTGTATATGGGGAAAGCTAAATGTGGTACCTGCCACCATGCGCCTTTATTCAATGGATCGCTGCCGCCAGACTTCACAAGAACAGAAGTGGAAGTAATTGGTGTGCCGCAGGCTCCCGGATCTAAAGTAGTGGATGCAGATAAAGGACGGTATACCCTACATCCTGTTTTGCCCTATTTACATGCTTTCCGTACGCCCACACTGAGGAATGTGGCGCTCACAGCTCCCTATATGCATAACGGCGTTTACTATACATTAAAAGATGTTATAGATTTTTATAACGATGGTGGAGGGATTGGGCAGGGAGTTGCGTTATTGAATCAAACACTTCCTACAGAAAAATTAAATCTTACAACAGAAGAGAAGCAAGATATCATAGCATTTTTAGTGAAGTTGACAGATACTGCAGTTGCCCAGCGATTGCCCGTCAGTTTACCCGCGCTGGAAAAAGGAGAGGGGTTAACCCGGAAAATTAATCTGTACAGGTAATGTTATTACTACATCTATAACCTTAGTTATTTGTTGATTTATGTATTACCGAAAACTAAACCAGGCAATACTGATTGCCCTGTTGTTTACTATTACGATTGTTGTTGCCTGTAGAAAATCCTCCGGAAATGACACACAACAACCACCAGTTCCAGAAGGAGCAGATCCGGCGATAAAAGATGAATTGGTAGTGAATGGCTATCCCGATAAAATGTCTTACTACCCTGGCGATAGCGCTTCGCTATGGGTTTCAACAGATGTTGCTTATGAGAAAAGATCCATTCAGGTATATGATATGGCCGGTAATCCCGCCTTCATTATCAAAGCAGACAAAGCGTACAACCAAAGTCCTAAAGGAGAATTGCCTTCCGAGGAAGGGTTTCAGTACGAACATCCTCTTGGGTTTAAAATACCGGATAATGCTGTCACCGGTGTATACCTGATTGCGAAAAAGATACCTTTTGTAGTAAAGTCAAAAGAGCAAAATATTGACTTTACAGTTGTGTATCCTTCCAATACAGAAAATGCTTACGCTGAATCGGGCCGGAGAAGTCTTTACACACTGCCCGTAGCCAAGATGGTATCCTTTCGGCGCCCCATCCGCTTTTCCGAGTATGGCGCTCCTGGCTTCCTGAAATGGTTGCTGAAACAAAAGTATCATGTCAATGTGATCTGTGATCAGGACCTGGATACCTACAGCAACATCAAAGGAAAAATCCTGATGATTGTCGGACACAGTGAATACTGGACAAGAGCCGGAAGAAGAAACTTCGACCGCTTCGTTGATGAAGGTCATCATGCCATTGTACTTTCCGGAAATGTAATGTGGTGGCAGGTAAGAATAGATAGCGCCCAACACAAGCTGATTTGCTATAAAGGACTGGGTGAACCGCCTATTGCAGATACGCTGAAAACAATCTACTGGAAAGAATCCAAATTAAAGTACCCGATCATATCCAGCATCGGTTGTGATTTTGATAACGGAGGCTATGGCACCATTATGAAAAATGATGGATGGGAAGGATTCAAAGTAACCTCCCCTAATTCTCCACTCTTTGCAGGGCTGAGCCTCAAAAAAGGTGAAATTATCCGTTGCCCAAGCAGAGAATACGATGGCGCTCCAATCACCGGCTATGAGCCAGATGGTTCGCCTATCCTGAATACCAAAATGATGAAGTTTGAGAAAGTAGAATTACTCGGTTACGACTTTGCATTCAGGAATTTCAAAACAGTACCTACTGCTATTGTATTCAAGAAGAAACCTGGGTCAGGAACAGTCGTGAATTTCCCTACTACCGACTGGTGTACCAATTACGGATTTGGACTACCCAAAATAGCTGAGATAACAGCCAACGCCATTAACGGATTACTGCAGGACAAGAATATGTTCTCGAAATAGCGTAGTTCGGCACGATATTAGACAAGCAACCGGGTCTGGATAGTGAGCCCCGGTTGCTTTTTTTTTGCTATATAATCATATCTGTATAAATCTGGATAATCATATCTGTATAAGTTTGGTTTTTTTAACGATCAGCCTTAATGTTTTGAAAAGCATATATTTGTAACTGGCAAGCAAACAATTACTCATGTTACGAAAAAAATTTGTTATAGCCCTTTTGACCCTAAGTTATCTGGCTATAAGTCTTAACTCCTTTGCACAAAGTGCAGGCAGACAGTATTCGTTAGGTTTTTATCAATCATCTTCTGATAGCGGTTACGGCTACCATTCCTCTCTTAGAGATTACATGGTGCAACCGGAATTCGAGCTGCCCACAGGAGACACCACCAGGAAACGCAGCTGGTTTCACCGCAAGCTCTTTAACGAACACCTTTTGCAATATAAGACCGCTGACTATGATTTTTATGCCAGCTTTCTTCCTGATTTTCTCGCTGGACATAGCTCTGATAACGGTACTACCTGGTTGAATACACGTGGTGTAATTGCAGGCGGTCGCTTGGGCAAAAACCTGACCTTCCGGGCCGAGTTTTATGAGAATCAGGGGAAGTTTCCCAAATACCTGGATGCCTATGGCAGGCAAACAACAGTAGTGCCTGGCCAGGGAGAATGGAAAAGCTATAGCAATGGAAAAGCTTTCGACTTCGCTTATTCTTCCGCATTAATCAATTATAAAGCCGGCAAATACCTCGACTTTCAGTTAGGATATGATAAGAATTTTATTGGAGATGGTTATCGCTCTATGCTGTTATCGGACAACTCTTTTAACTACCCTTTTCTGAAAGTAGTCGCTAACGTAGGAAAGGTACAGTATACCACCATGTGGGCCCAATTTATTGATAAGATGTATCCAAAAGCATCCTATGATAATGGTTACCGCAAAAAATGGGGCGTGTTTAACTACCTCGACTGGAATGTATCCAAAAAGGTGACGATCGGCTTCTTTGAGGCTGTAATATGGCAGGACTCAGATTCAACCGGAAAGAGAGGATTCGATATGAGTTACGCTAATCCGATTGTATTCCTCCGCCCGGTAGAATTTTCTGTAGGCTCTCCTGATAATGCTTTGATGGGCTTGAATCTGAAATATGCGCCATCTGCTAATAGCACTATTTACGGTCAGTTTTTGTTGGATGAATTTAAGTTTAAAGAGATGACCGCCGGTAGAGGCTGGTGGGCCAATAAGTTTGGCGGACAGCTCGGGTTTCGTTCCAATAATATTTTTAAAGTGCCTAAGCTGAACGTTTTAACAGAAATGAACGCAGCACGGCCTTATACTTACTCCCAGCGCTCTACTTTAAATAACTACGGACATTATAATCAACCATTGGCACACCCAATGGGAGCGAACTTCATTGAGTGGGTGAACATCGCGGATTACCAATATAGACGGTGGTTTTTCAGAGGAGAGGTAATGTTGGCAAAGTATGGACTTGATTCCGCTGGCATTAATTATGGGAAAGATATTTTCAAGTCTTACAATACCAGACATGAAGATTACGATAATTACATTGGCCAGGGCGTGAAAACTAACCTGATGTATGTACAGGGATCAGTCGCGTTTTTATTGAATCCAAAGTACAATTTACGCCTGGAAATGTCAGTAACTGCCAGGAGAGAGAAGAACACACTTTCAGATAATAAAGAATTCATTTTTCAATTCGGATTGCGTAGCAGCTTCCGACAGCTTTATTACGATTTTTAGTGAATCGTTTAAACAGACACAAGCCCTTCCGCTTTTCAGCGCAAGGGCTTTTTCTATTAATTTAACGCAAAGAGGGGGAGGATAATAATGGACAAAGGGCCGAAATGCTGCATTGTAATAAAAAGTTATTGGGTACAGGAATTCCCACTTATCCTATAATGAATATACGAAAAAAAAGATAATATCAAACACATAATCCGCCCTTTCCTTACAGTGTTGCCGATAATTTATAACTTCGCAGTATGCATTACGTTACAGTAGAAGGGCTTACCAAATCATTTGGCACCAAACCATTATTCAAAGACATTTCTTTTCATATTGAAGAAGGAGATAAAATAGCGCTGGTAGCGCTCAACGGTACAGGTAAATCTACCTTGCTACGCATTCTGTGTGGAAAGGATGTGCCCGATAGCGGGAAAGTATGGATACACAAGGATGTTACCGTAGTAATGCTGGAACAACAGGCAGATTTTGATATGTCTAAAACAGTGATAGAGAATATCTTCAATCACGATAACCCCATTTTAAACGCTATCAAAGCCTATGAACTGCTGACGGAAGAAGGACATGGCGACCCCGATCTCGATAAATTAACCGAGGCCATTGCCAAAATGGACGAGCTGAATGCCTGGCATTTCGACACCAAAGTAAAGCAGATATTAGGAAAACTTAATATACACAACCTTGACCAACCGGTTGGGTCCCTGTCAGGTGGCCAGCAAAAAAGAGTAGCACTGGCAAAGGTATTGATCGAAATTGGTTTCGAACACAAGCACGTGTTACTGATCATGGATGAACCTACCAACCATCTCGATGTTTCTATGATTGAGTGGTTGGAAAATTATCTTGACCAGGAAAGAGTCACCCTCTTACTGGTCACCCACGACCGCTATTTCCTTGATAGCGTGTGCAATGAAATCATGGAGCTCGATCAGGAACAGCTGTTTATCTATAAAGGGGATTATGAAAACTACCTGGAGCGGAAGGCCACCAGGGAAGAAATGGATAAAGCCAGTGTGGACAAAGCCCGTAACCTTTATCGCAAAGAGCTGGAATGGATGCGGAAGCAGCCCAAAGCCCGTACTACCAAGTCGAAATCCCGCCAGGATGCTTTTTATGACGTAAAAGAAAAAGCAGCCACCAAAGTAGCAGATCAGCAACTGGAACTCAATGTAAAAATGACGCGGCTGGGTGGTAAAATCCTGGAACTCAAAAAAGTATACAAATCTTTCGGCGACCTGAAAATCCTGAAAGGAATGGATTATACCTTCAAGAAAGGAGAACGTGTAGGGATTGTCGGAAAAAACGGGGTGGGTAAATCTACCTTCCTGAACATGCTGCTGGGCACAGAACAACCAGACTCCGGTAAAATCAACATAGGTGAAACCATCGTGTTTGGTAACTATTCCCAAACAGGACTGGTGGTGAAGGAAGATATGCGCGTCATCGAATTTGTAAAGAATATAGCGGAGAATTTTCCTTTGGCAGATGGCACTAAAGTGAGTGCCGCCCAGTTCCTGGAATTATTCCTCTTTCCCGCAGAAAAACAATATACCTATATCTCAAAGTTGAGTGGAGGAGAAAAAAGAAGGCTACACATGCTCTCTATTCTGTTCCGCAACCCTAACTTCCTGGTATTGGATGAACCTACCAACGATCTGGACTTACCTACCCTCAGTATCCTGGAGAGCTTCCTGCAGGAGTTCCAGGGCTGTGTTATCATCGTTAGCCATGACCGTTATTTTATGGACAAGCTGGTAGAACACCTGTTTGTTTTTGAAGGAGATGCCAACATCCGCGATTATCCGGGTAATTACACCCAATACCGCGAGTGGCAGAAGGAAGAAGACAAGAAGAAAACAGCTACCCCTAAAAAGGAAATTGCCCCGGAACCAGTAGTGGCTGCAGCTGCGCCGGCCGACAGCAAATCCCGCAAAATGTCGTTCAAGGAAAAGCGGGAGCTTGAAATGTTGGAGAAAGAAATTGAAGCACTGGAAACAGAAAAGAAAAAAATTGAAGCCTCACTCTCCAGTGGAGAGCTGGCTTTTGATAAAATGGAACCCATGACTCACCGCATTGGGGAAATCATTCAATTACTGGATGATAAAGGCATGCGCTGGCTGGAGTTGAGCGAAATAAACGGATAATAATTAATCAGTGTTATACACAAAGAAGCAGGCTATTTGATGGCCTGCTTCTTTGTGTATAGAGATGTACCGTGTAAGGCTACACGAAATAGGGGATAGGAAGTTTCCCCGGATATGCGTAACTTAAATATCATTGCCATTACACTTATGAGTACATCTTCCGCCTTTTCAGTTACTATTCCCAATCCCTGTTTGCAGCCATGGGCAGGCATGACGCCGGTTAGCGAAGGTAGATTCTGCAGTAGTTGCCAGAAAAACGTGATTGACTTCAGCGGGTTAACAGATGCGGAATTGATTGACATTTTCAGTAACTCATCATCTAAAATTTGCGGCCGCTTTCATCCGGATCAGCTAAACCGTTTGTTACAAGAGCCAGCACCCGGTAGGAAGGCATTCCCGGCTGCTATTTTAACTACGTTGTTGAGTATTACGGGTCTTAGTGCGGCAGCCAGCCGGCCAGCCACCACAGTACCATTTGTCCAAACAACATCTCCCTTTTCGGTTGATCAATCGATAGTACCACCACCTGTTGCAGATACCTTAAAGGTTATTACCGGAAGAATGGTAGATAGTGTGCAACAGACCAGTCTCTCGGGAGCTACTGTTTTAATAAAAGGAACAAGAATAGGAACTGTTACTGATGCAGAAGGAAATTTTCATCTTAATATTCCGCAAGACCTCGAGCAACAGCAGATTATTCTTCGCTTTGCATTTATTGGATATGATTCAAAAGAAATACTGGTAAAGGATAACCTGCCACTGAAAGTAGCATTAAGTGTGCAACAGGGCCAATTATCAGGAGAGATGATAATCGTCCGCAAAAGAACTTTCTTTGGGAAAATAAAGTGGAAATGGAGAAAGCTTTGCGGGCGCAGATAATTAAGTAGCAGAAATTTTATGTGTAAGTACGATGGGTAAAATACAATACATACTGCTGTTGTTAGTTTTCTGTCTCTCTTTTAACAACAAACTAACGGCGCAGAAAACGGCATCTTATTTCCAGTTATCGGGTAATGTGAACACAGATACCGGAACCGCGCTGCTGCTGCGGATGGAAGACGGTTATTATCCTGGTGAAGAAGTACCATTAACAACCACTATTCACGAAGGTAAATTTTCTTTTCAGGCGCCCTGCTTGTATCCGATCCCGTTTCGGTTAATGATCAAAGTAACCCCGGATCTTATATATGTGTCAGATTATTTCATGGTGGAAACCGGTAATCAGCATATTACCTGCGATGTGCATCATATGCGGGAAGTTCCTTTGTTATCGAATAAAAGCACGGCCGAGTGGGAAACACAATTGCGGAGAAAATTTGCCCCTGTCAATGTAGCGCTGGAAGAGCTGAGCCAGCAATATGATAGCGTAAGAAAAATGATCGGGAAGCCATCGGAAGAAATCATTGCGGCAAACTTCCAGCGCCAGGAAGATAGCCTTATTGCCCTGAAAAGAAGCATCTTACAGCACTATATCAAACTTCATCCCGATTCATACGTAGCCATGTGGGAATTGATTTTGCAGCTTAGAAGAGGTTATGCTACTCCATTTACAGACATGTACGGTCAATTTTCAAAACAGGTGCAGCGCTCTCATACCGGAGTAGTGTTAAAGGAGAAACTGGAACAGGCAAAACGAATTGCTATTGGTGCTAAATTTCCTTTATTGGCATTGTCCGATACTAATCTTATACCGGTAAAGGGGCCCACAATCGCTGGCAAGTATACACTGGTTGATTTCTGGTATAGCCACTGCAGCCCTTGTATTGGCCAATTTGGGGAGCTGAAGAAATTATATGAAAGATATAATAACAGCGGGTTCTCCATTATAGGTATTTCTGTTGACCATAAATCAATGATAAAAGATTGGAAAGAAGTGATGGTAAAATATCAGTTACCCTGGAAGCAGTACCTGGACCAGGATGCCCTAAATGCCGACATGCTGTCGATACCTGGATACCCAACTAATTTCCTGTTGGATGCAGAAGGGCGAATCATGAGGCGGGATATAGATTTGGGAGAGCTGGATAAATTGCTGCGCTCAAAATTGTAGTGTCGCGAATTTCGTGTACCAAATTGATTTGGGGTAAGGTTTTGGGGACATTTTCGCTTAATTCCCCTTTATCTCTCTTTCTCGTTATTTTCCCGAAACACACGTCCAATAAAAGAAAACGCCCAATTCCAGTAAAGCTGAAATTGGGCGAATTAAGTTTGTAGTAGCCTCGTCAAGAATCGAACTTGAATCTGGAGCTTCGGAAACTCTTATACTATCCATTGTACTACGAKGCCGGAAAGAACGCAAAACTACATTTTCTAAAGTATAATCCCAAATCAGGTTAAAGATTAATATTACTCTTAAATATTTTAACAGCTATTGCCAGCAGAATTACCCCGAAAAATTTACGCAAAACCATCAGTCCGGCCTTACCCAGCATGCGTTCTATGTAATTTAGGGAGCGTAATACTACATATACAATGACCAGGTTCAGGCAGATGCCCGCCAGTATATTATATTGATCGAAGTTGGCTTTTAGCGACATAATGGTGGTCAGGGTGCCTGAACCAGCCACCAGCGGAAAGGCAATGGGAACCACGCTACCGGCTTTGGCATCCTGGTCTGTTTTAAAGAATTCCAGTCCCAGGATCATTTCCTGCCCAATCACAAAGATCACAATAGAACCAGCTACGGCAAAGGAATGTACATCTACGCTCAGCAATTTGAGGAAGGGCTCCCCTACAAACAGGAACAGGATCATCAGGAAACCCGAAGCCAGCGTGGCTTTGCCGGCGTCTATATGCCCCAGCTTTTCTTTCAGGGAAACGAGTATGGGGATGGAGCCTACAATATCAATGACCGCAAATAACGTAAAGGTAATAGCTAGAATTTGGTCGATACTGAACATGAATGCTATTTTGTGTAAATATAGGTAGAATGCAGAACGTTTATGCTAGCGGCTTTCTGCTTATATTTGTTTCAATACTACTTATATATGACGGAGGATATTATCATTCAGATCAGTAATAAGATCAAGGAAAAGAGAAAGGGGAAAGGGATTACTATCCAGGAGTTGGCAGACCGCGCACAGGTGAGTAAAGGGCTGATATCTCAGATAGAAAACAATAGAACGGTTCCCTCTTTGCTGGTATTGATCAATATTATCAAGGCCCTGCAGCTCGATATGAATGAGTTCTTCAATGAAATTGACCAGCAAACCCAGAGCGCTAAAGTTATCATTAAACAAAAAGCCTCCTACCAGGAGTTTGAGAAAGAGCCGGCCAAAGGATTTCTGTATAAGAGAGTACTCACTAAAAACGTAAAAAATTTCCCGGTAGATATTGTGCTGCTGGAACTTAAAAAAGGCGCCAGCCGCGCCCAAACTGTGAAAACCGATGCCTATGAGTATAAATATATTATCAAAGGCACCGTTGAATACCTGATAGACAACGAAAAATATGTGCTGGAAGAAGGGGACTCCTTGTTCTTCGACGGCCGCTTAGGGCATAAACCCAGCAATATTGGCGCAGATAATGCCCTCATCCTCGTGGTGTATTTCTTCCTGGATAGCGAAAAATAGCTATTTACAAATACTTAACATTAAATTTAGTATAGGTTAACATTCCGATCACATTGGACCCTAAACTTTGCGTGTAAATAAAACAATACCCAAACCTACATTTACATGCAATCAAATCTACATCGGGCGCTCAAAAGGCAGCTATGCGCTTTTCTATTGCTGCTATTTGCCACCACTTCTCTTTTTGCACAACAGGCCATTACGGGAAAAGTCATCTCAGGTGACGACAACCAGCCTATTATCGGAGCCACCATCAAGGTGAAAGGCGCTTCCCGCGGTGCCATAACAGATGCCGCCGGAAATTTCGCCATCTCCGCTGCCAACACAGACATACTCCAAATCAGTTTCATCGGCTTTTTACCACAGTTATATCCCCTGAAAGGCGCTACTGACGTTACCATCACTTTACAACCAGATAAAAAAGCGCTGGACGAAGTAGTAGTAACGGCCCTGGGTATACGTAAAGAAGTAAAACGAGTAGGTTATTCTGTACAGGAAGTAAAAGGAGCCGACCTGGTGAAAGCCCGTGAACCTAACCCTATCAACGGTCTGGTAGGTAAAGTAGCAGGTCTTACTGTAGGCGCCTCTGCTGAACTGTTGTCTGCCCCTCTGGTATTATTGCGTGGTAATAATATTGGTCTCTATGTAGTAGATGGCGTACCCATCAACTCTGATACCTGGAACATTGCCCCCGATGATATTGAAAGCTATACCGTATTGAAAGGTGTAACCGCTTCTGCGCTGTATGGCTCCCGTGGCCTGAATGGTGCCATCATGATCACCACTAAAAAAGGAACAAAAGATAAACGCGGTCTGTCAATTGACTTTAACTCCAGCACCATGTTCGAAAAAGGATTCAACGCCATCCCTAAAGTACAGGATGAGTACGGCCCTGGCGACCATGGTAAATATGCATTCGTAGATGGTAAAGGTGGTGGAACAAACGATKGCGATTACGACATCTGGGGCCCTAAATTCGAAGGCCAGCTCATCCCTCAATACGATAGCCCTGTTGATCCGGTAACGGGTAAACGTAGCGGCACTCCCTGGATTGCACGCGGTAAAAACAACCTGCAACGCTTTCTGCAAACCGGTATGCTGAGCACTAATAACATTGCCGTTGCATCGCATACAGATAAAGCGGATCTGCGTTTCTCCCTGTCGCATTCTTATCAGAAAGGTCTTGTACCAAATACTTCTCTGAATATTACCAACTTCAATATCTCCGCAGGATACAACTTTTCTTCCCGCCTGCGCCTGGATGCTTATATGAACTACAACCGCCAGTATTCCAATAACTTCCCGGATGTAACATATGGTCCAAACAGTCTTATTTATAACACCCTGATCTGGGCCGGCGCCGACTGGAGCATGGACGATATGCGCAATTACTGGCAGCCTGGTAAAGAAGGTATTCAGTCTATCTACGCAGAATATCAACGTTATCATAACCCATGGTTCATGACCTATGAATGGTTACGTGGCCACTACAAAACTGATATCAACGGCTACGCCAAACTGAACTATAAAATCAACGACAAACTGGACCTGCTCGTACGTACGCAAATTTCCAGCTACGACATGATGCGGAATGAAAAAGTACCTTATTCTGCGCACCCTTATGGCCGCGAAGAAGGTAAGGGTGACTACCGGGAAGACAAACGTACTTTGTTTGAAAACAACACCGATGTACTGTTAACCTATACCAACGTATTCCCGCACAAAATAGGAGTACACGCATCTGTTGGTGGAAATACACGCTCTTATAAGTATAACTCCAGCTATGTGTCTACCAACTACCTGAATGCGCCAGGATGGTACGGATTTGGCAACACACGCGATCCTTTGTTTGCCACCAATTACCAGGCCCCTATGTTGGTTTTAAGTGCGTATGGTTATGTAGATGTTGATCTGGGAAAATATGCCACTGTATCCTTCACCAACCGTGTAGACAAAGCATCTAACCTGCCTCCTCAGAACAACGTATATTCTTATCCATCCGTGGCAATCAGTTCCGTAGTATCTGACTATATTGATTTGCCAACACCTATCTCTTTCCTGAAGCTGAGAGGTTCTTATGCTAACGTGAAAGGTGGTTTTACTGCTAAAACTATTGGTGCCACACCGCTGGCAGTATACCCGCTGGGATATGGCGCAGAGTACCAGTCCGCTTACGATGGCCCTATTTATAACACACCGTTTTATAACGTAACACCAGTATATCAGAATCAGGCAGGTGCTTATCTTTCACAAACGATTGCCAACCCTGACCTGAAACCTTTTGCTACAAAGGTATTTGAAGTAGGTGCAGATGTGCGATTCCTTAAAAATCGTATAGGCATTGACGGTACTTACTTTACCAGCCAGAATGGTCCGCAGATTTATGACGTAATCATTTCCAGCGCTTCTGGTTATGCTAAGAATCGTATCAATGGGGTGAATACAAAGAAAACTGGTTATGAGTTTACCCTGACCGGTAGCCCATTTAGAAACCCTAATGGTTTTAACTGGAACATCAGTGCTAACTGGTCTACTTTCACTGAGAAATATGTAAAAATCTCTGATACCGAAACCAAATTGAATGCGTTTGTAGGAGTAGGTGACCGGGTAGATAAATTCTATGGTACTACTTTCTCCAGAACAAGCGATGGTAAAATCATCAATGGTCCGGATGGTCGTCCTATTAATTCGCCTACACAACAATTCCTCGGATATGCTAGTCCTGATTGGGTTTGGGGCGTGAACAACAGCTTTAGCTACAAAGGTGTGAGCTTAAGCTTCCAGTTCGATGGCCGCGTAGGTGGTAGCATGATCGATTATATTCAACAACAAACTTTCCGCGGTGGCCGCAATATCCTGACTACACAGGGTGCAATGGGAGAAGCCCGCTACCAGGACTATAAAGGAGTGAAATCTTATCTGGGAGAAGGGGTGCAAGTGAGCAACAATATGGCTATTCAGTATGATAACAATGGTAACATCACCAACTACGATAAGCTGCAGTTCTCACCAAATAATACTAAGGCGTACCTGCAGGATTATATCAGCGTTTACTATAAAACCAATGAAGCGAATGTGATCAGCAAAACATTTGCGAAACTCAGAGAGGTAACTATTGGTTATGCATTGCCGGCCAACTTGCTGAAAGGTACGTTCATCAGAGGCGCCAATGTTTCTTTTGTAGGCAGAAACCTGCTTTATTTCGCGAAGAATAAAGATGTGGATGTGGATCAGTATCCAGGTGCAGACCAGGGATCGTCTACCCTGCAAACACCTACTACCAAAAGATATGGCTTTAACCTGAACATTTCCTTCTGATCCGTTTCACTCATTAAACATGCTTTGTATGAAATCATTTAAAATATTTACCATCATCGCTTTAGCAGGTGCTGTACTCAGCAGTTGTAACAAGAAGTATGATGAATATGCTGTCAATACCAACAAGCCTGAAAAGGTACCACCTAGCCTCGTTTTGGGCGGTGTACTGGCTGATATGAACGCAGATAAACCCTGGAGTAATATCATGCGTTGGAACCAGTTCGACTGCTGCAACTATAACTATTATGGCGACCAGCGCTACGACTGGGGCGGTGCTGATTTGAACAGCTATTATTCCCTGATGAACGTAGTGCAAATGGAAGGTGAAGCCACTCGTCTCGGTGGACAAGCAGTGAATCCGTATAATGCACTCGGTAAGTTTTTCCGCGCGTGGTTCTTCTATCGTATGACTAACCTCGTGGGTGATCTGCCAATGAAAGAGGCGTTACAAGGGAAGTTAGGGTTGACTCCTAAATATGATGATCAGAAAACAGTGTTTATACAGATCCTGCAATGGCTGGAAGATGCAAACACTCAACTGGCACAGCAGATCGCTAATCCGGACAAGAGCGCTACCGCTGATGGTCAGGTATTGAAAGGCGATTTTTATTATGGCAATGACCTGTTGAAATGGCAACGTGCGGTAAACGCCTTCCATTTACGTGTACTCATTACATTGAGTCAGAAAACTGCTGATAAGGATTTGAACGTAGCCCAGCAATTTAAAGCTATTGTGAGTGATCCGGTAAAATATCCGCTGATTGAATCTATGGATGGTAATCTGCAATTCATCTACAATAACATCAACAAATATCCATCCAACCCGGATAACCTGGGCTTTGATGCTACCCGTTATAATATGTCGGCCACTTACCTGAATGCGCTGGTAAACCTGAACGATCCGCGGGCTTTTGTTACAGCAGAACCAGCTACACAGCAGCTGAATGCGTTTCATAAAACACCAGCGCAGATTTCTGCTTATGTTGGTGCGGAACCAGGCATCAGCCAAACCGATATGTCTTCTAACATGTCAAATGTTGATACGGCAGTATACTCTGTTCGTAGCCGTAGCCGTTACTATAGCAACTACGCGGCGGAACCTGGTGTAATCCTCGGTTATCCTGAGTTGTGCTTTAACATGGCAGAAGCAATTAACCGTAACTGGATTGCCGGAGATGCAGAAGTCTGGTACAAAAAAGGCATCATGGCTTCTCTGGGTTTCTATGGTGTGCCGGTAGACAAAGCGGGAACATTTGTAAAAACGTATGGTGGTAAACGTTATGATATACCTTTTGATTTCGAAGGGGTGTATTATAAACAAGTCAACGTGAAATACAAGGGAAACAACGCAGATGGTTTGGCGCAGATCCTTACCCAGAAGTACCTGGCCTTCTTTGAAAACTCCGGCTGGGAAGCTTATATCAACTGGAGAAGAACTGGTGTGCCTACTTTCAGCGTAGGTACCGGTACTGGTAACAGTGGTATTATTCCTAAACGCTTCAAGTATCCTGATTCGGAACGTTCTTCCAATACTATTAACTGGACAGCCTCCCTGAAAAGCCAGTTTAATGGTACTACAGACGATATCAATGGCGCCATGTGGTTGTTGAAATAACCTTCAGCCATTAGCTTATAGAAAATGCAGCGGAGATCGTTCTCCGCTGCATTTTTGCTTATAGCCAACTGCTAAAAGCTTATAACTATTGTTCAGTAATACTTAACAATTAGTTCAGCTATTGTTAACAATGCGTTCACATTGGACCCGCACCTTTGTCCCAAACCATTTGTTACGATATGCTAAACATTCCCTGGTTACAGCAACGGTTGCAGCGAGCACATCATCTTACTTTTTCTTTATATGCCGCCCTGGTGGCCTTTGGTACTTATTCCTGCATGTATGCTTTCCGTAAACCCTTTACGGCAGGCATTTTCGAAGGCGTAACCTTTCTGGGGATCGATTATAAAATATGGTTGGTGATTACCCAAACAATCGGGTATGCCTGCAGTAAGTTTTATGGTATCCGTTTTATTGCTGAAATGAAGGGGAATAAACGGGCGCAAAGCATCATCCTGCTCATTGCTATTGCCTGGGTATCGTTGTTGTGTTTTGCCATCATACCAGCGCCTTATAATATCCCATTTCTTTTCCTGAATGGATTTCCGCTGGGCATGATATGGGGGCTGGTGTTTAGTTACCTGGAAGGCAGGCGCAGCACGGAGTTTATGGGAGCAGTGTTATCCGTGAGTTTTATCTTTTCTTCCGGATTTGTGAAGTCGGTAGGAAAAATGACCGTGGTAGACTGGCACGTAACAGAATATTGGATGCCTTTTGTAACGGGGTTGGTATTTGCTATACCCATGCTGATTTGTGTGTTATTGCTGGAACAAATACCACCGCCTTCGGCAGAAGACGAACGGCTGCGCACCAGAAGAGCTCCGATGAACAAACAAACGCGGAAGGACTTTCTACAGGCTTTTTTGCCAGGGTTGGTATTGTTGATTGCCAGCTACGTACTACTTACTGTATTAAGAGATATGCGGGATAACTTTGCGGCAGATATCTGGAAAGACCTGGGTTTTGGCACACAAGCGGGCATTTTTATGCAAACGGAAATACCGGTGTCGCTGGCCATCATTTTGATTATGGGATTGCTGGTGTTTGTAAAGAATAACTTCCATGCCTTTATGCTCAACCACGTAATTGTTATAGCGGGTTTCGGCATTGCTTTCATCAGCACTATATTATTTAAGCAGCATCACCTGGACCCTGTGTGGTGGATGACTTTAACAGGATTGGGGTTGTATATGGGATACATTCCTTTCAACTGTATTTTTTTCGAACGACTCATCGCCGTATTCAAATATGTGAGCAACGTGGGCTTCATCATTTATGTTGCAGATTCCTTTGGTTACCTGGGAAGTGTACTGGTAATGTTAGTGAAGAATTTTGGCGGGATGTCATTATCATGGAGCCAGTTTTTTATGGACGCTGTTTTGGGGGCGTCTCTCACCGGTATTGTGATGATGGTAATGTCTGCGTGGTATTTTAAAAAAAGAGTTACTTCAGTGAACAATAAAAGCATGCCAACAGACATGCAGCTGGCGGCCTGATGGCAGGTTAACAGGCATTAAAAAAGGCAAATCATCCAATTGGAATGATTTGCCTTTTTAAGTTTTATAAAGCGGAATTCAATTAGCTTTTTGCGTCAGCATCAGCGTTGTTTCCTTTCTTTGATGGCTCATCTTTGGCATCTTTAAATTCACGTATGCCGCTACCCAAACCACGCATCAGTTCAGGTATCTTCTTACCACCAAACAATAACAGTACTACTAATGCTATCAGCAGTAATTCTTTGATACCTATTTCCTGCAAAAATAACAGCGGGATATTCAGAAAAGATGTTGTCATTATATCAGATTTAATTGTGTTCCTTTATATACGGTATATGCAAACATAAAGTTAGCACGATTTACCAGTTTTTTCGTTTTTTAGCCAGATATTTAAAAATTTTAACATAATTGTTTTAAGTGCAATCAGTTACAAATTAGAAAATATCACTTTAATCTCCTCATTTTCCACCTGTAAATGCGAAATCCGGCCATAATCCACCTGAATATCGAAGGCATCTACCAGGGCGGTATCGGTCACATGCGCTAAAATGCACCTGATGACGCCGCCATGTGTTACCAGCACTGCATCATTTCCTTTGGCCATTACTTCTTCCAATAAGGTAATGCTGCGGGTATATAGCTCCTCATAGCTTTCCCCGCCTGGAATGTGCTCAAAAACAACATTATCGGCCCATTTGCGGAGCGCATTATGGCTGATACTATCCCATGGCAACATTTCCCAGGAACCGAAATTCATTTCTTTCAGCCGGTCGTCCGTAGTATATTGGCTACCAAACAAGGCGGCAGCCAGTTTTTCACAACGTTGCAACGGGCTGGTATATACGTCCATTGTTTTGGCAGGAAGCAGGGGCTTTATCCGCGCTACTTCTGTATCAAAGCTCCCGGCAACATCCACATCGGATGCACCGTAGCAAACACCACTTTCTATTGCCGGTGTGGTATGCCGGATCAGATATATTTCCATGTGAGAATACAAAAGCATAAATAAATAACTGTTTCAGACAGCTGCTGCACGGCCCCGAGACAGTCGCCGGTATAGCCACCAATCCATTTCTGCATGAGTCGTACCAGGTACCAACGGGCCAGCACCAGCGCCGGGATGGTCAGTAGCAGGGTATAGTTATGCAGGTAAAGAATGACTGCTATAAACGGGATGCATCCAAATATTGCCGCTATTCCAAGATCAGATAAACTAATGCCCTGCGCAATTGGTTTGGCTTTGGCGTCATCATTTTCACGTACATAGCGGTGGGTATAGATCACCGTCACCGCTACAAAGCGGCTCAGTGGTTGCGCGGCCACAATTGTCAGCATCACCATGAACAACGGGAGTTCCCGGAGTGCCAGAAATTTCATGGCCATGATCAGTAACAGTCCCAGCATACCATAAGTGCCAATACGGCTGTCTTTCATGATATCCAGGATTTTTTCTTTGGACCAGCCACCGCCGAAGCCATCGCACATGTCGGCGAATCCATCTTCATGAAAAGCACCGGTTACCCAGATGCCCATAATAATAGCCAGCAGGATACTGATCATAGGAGGCGCTATAGTGCCCAGTATATACAGGATGGCAATCATAAAACCACCCGTTATCCATCCAATCAGGGGAAGATAGCGGGTGGCTTTTCCCAGCATTTCCGGTGTGTAGGGAATGCTAACGGGAACGTGTATACGAGTATAGAACAGTATTGCGGTTAGCAGTAACTGCCATTGTTTCTTCATATAGTACGATTTGATACCTGGGCACTGTTAAAGCTGGCCATTTCCTGCAGAAATGCGACTGCACTCTGTATCAGCGGAATGGCTAAAGCTGCGCCCGTGCCTTCTCCCAGGCGCATATCCATTTGGAGTAAAGGCGCCACGTTGAGGTATTGCAGCATGGCTTTATGTCCTTGTTCTTCGGAGCAATGTGCAAAAATACAGTAGTCTTTTACTGCGGGTTGCATGGCTGCGGCAGCCAGCAGTGCGGCGGTAACAATAAATCCATCTATCACTACCAGCATTTGAAGGGCAGCAGCCTGTTGTATGGCGCCACAAATCATGGCAATTTCAAAACCACCAAAAGTAGCCAATGCCTGTTCTGCAGATGCAGGCGATGCATGTTTGGCCATTACCTGCTGCAGGATAGCCCGTTTTTGTGCCAGCTGTTGCACGTTGCTGCCAGTGCCGGTGCCTGTGCAGGAGGCCACTGGTATTTGGGTAAAATGGCTCATCAATAAAGCCGCTGCGGAGGTATTGCCAATACCCATTTCTCCGAAGCCAATGGTATTACACCCCTGAGCATGTAACAGCTTCACTTCTTCTGCTCCCGCCTGCATGGCCAGTTTACACTGATCAAGCGACATAGCCGGCATATGCAGGAAGTTCTGCGTACCCATCCCCATTTTCCGGTTTTTCAACAACGGGTGAGCCGGGAATTCATGATTCACGCCCGCATCTACCACGGTAAGCGATAGTTGATGCTGCCGGCAAAATACGTTGATGGCCGCGCCTCCTTGCAGAAAGTTATACACCATCTGCGCGGTAACTGCCTGAGGAAATGGATTTACCTGTCCATCTGCGGCAATGCCGTGGTCGCCTGCAAATACAATAATGGCAGGATGACTGATAACAGGTGTCAGGGTATTTTGTATCAGGCCTGCCTGTAAAGCAATGGCCTCCAGTTTCCCCAGTGAGCCAGGGGGCTTGGTTTTCTGGTCTATTTTATCCTGTAATGCTGCTTTTAACGCAGTGGATACAGGTGTTATGCGGAGGTTGTTCATGATGAGGGTGAATTTATTGCGCTTCCTTTTTAATGATAACCGGTATGCCGGATACCATCAGTACTACGGTGTCGGCTACACGTGCAATGTATTGATTTACCCAGCCCTGTAAATCCGTAAAACGACGGCCAATGGCTGTTTCAGCATGCACGCCCATTCCTATTTCATTCGTCACTACAATAAAAGTACCTGCCTTTTTTTGTAATGCATTGATTTCCGTTTTAATCGCTTCCAACGTAAGATCCATATCATATGCCTGTTGCTCGAAGAAGTTGGTTAACCACAGCGTTACACAGTCAATAACTACGATATGGCCTTCCAGTGGCAAACGGCTTACATAGAATTCTTCTTCATAGTTAGTCCACATCGCGCCTCGTTCTGCTTTGTGTCGTTGTATCCGCTGTGCAAAATCATCATCCCACACTTTGGCAGTGGCCACATATACGGGATGCGTACTTTGTGATAGCGCCATTTCCTGCGCATACCTGCTTTTACCCGACCTGGCGCCTCCCGTAATCAAATGAAGCATATGGATAGATTTAGCTGTTAACAATTAGCCGTTAGCTATTAGCAAAAGCCGCTCTCCGGTTCTTTGCTAATAGCTAACGGCTAATGGCTAAAAGCTGCTTAGTTAAATACTGGTATGGATGGGAAGAAGAAGCCGGTGTAGGAAACTCCTTTCTTCAATCCACCGCTGCTGGCATCATAGATGTAAAGCGCATTGTCTTTTGAATTCTGGCCAAAGCCGGATTTCATATCTGTAATCACCAGGGTATTATTAGCCGGATTATATCTTACACCAGCACCATAGAAACCACGGCCGGTAGGGATCGTGATAAATGGTGTTTGCAGGGAAGCAGCATTACCCACCGTGTATTTGTACACTTCTCTGCCGTTGTTGCCCCATTCATTATCCGCTTTACCAATGAATACTGCATTCTCTACGGAGGAAGCAGTGATCATACCTGGATTCCAGGCGCCCCAGGAACCATAAATATCAAAAGGACTGGTAATGGTTTCAACAGTCAGGGTTTGCGGATGAATAGCATAAAGGTTTTTTGCCTTTCCTGCCCAGATGGTACCATCGGGAGTCATTGCAAAACCAGCATCTGCGGCTACCAGTTTCTTCGCCACGCTGAAATCACTGCTGTTTAAGGCAACTACGCCATCGGTTTGTGACATCACAAATACATAAGCATCTGCTTTTATCATGCCTCCAATCTCGCCACTCACATTGGCAATTTTAGGGCCTACTGCCAATGTCTGCAGGTTTACCGGGTAAACGCCATTAGCAGTACCTATTAAGCCGGTATTGGAATTTACACCTACAAAGGAATTACCACTTGCAGGCAGATGATCAATACGGCCGGTTTCTTTCATGGTACCAGCATCTGCTACTACAAGACCAGCATCCTGCTTTGATACGAAATAAAACCGGTTGTTGAAGATGGCACCGAAGTCAGTGGTAATGCCTAATGTTTTGCCTGGGTTGTTGCGTTGAAATACGTATTGGTATACGGAATCTTCCCCATTGCGGTAGAAATTTACATCGCCGGGTCCGTGAGTAAACCAGCCTTCGTTTACCAGGAAAAATCCATTTTCAAATTTGCCCAGTACTTTCACCTGGTAGTAGTAGTTAGCCAGGGAGTTACCAGAAATAATTTTATAAGAGATGGTATAATCACCTCTTTCTGTTGGCTTAAAGGTGAAGCTGGAGTCTGTACTGGCCAACACACCATTTACCAGCCATTGAAAGGTAGGGTTCTTGGTATTTGCCAGCTGTGGACTTAATACTCTGCTGTCGCCTATATAAATCGTGTCTTTACCGTCTTTTAAACCGGGAGCTACAATCTGCGGAGTAACTATTTCTGCCTGATTATCCTTGGAGCAGGAGGCTAACCCTGCTATAGAAATGGCTGCTACAAGAAAAGAAAGTTGGAATTTGCGTGAAATACTGCGCATGTTTAGTTATTTATTTACGTATGTCTTGTTTTCGTATGGTTTTTACCGTTAGTGAGCCTGTACAGAATGCTAATGCGGAAGAGGGAAACCTCCTATAATAATTTAGAGATTTGAGGTCAGACAAATGTACTCATCTGCCCAATACCCAAATCTCTAAAAAACAAATTCAAGTTATTATTGTGCAAAACGCAGTCTGCGTTTTACTAATTCAAAGCTGCCGAAGAAGATAGTGCAATAAATCAGGTTACCTATCAGGGTATACCTCATGTAAGGAATAGCCTGTACATAACAGCTGGTAATGCCAGCCAGATCTTTGGTGAAAGGCTTGCCGGTCAGGAAATTGGTAGAACCACTGATCCATACACCAAAGTCAGATACCAGGAAGTGAATCAACGCAGCACCTATGGCTCCCATGACGATGTTACCAACAGTAGCTTTTTTGATCAACAGCTGTCCCAGTAACACGATCAGCGCAAAGCTGGCGTAGTTCCAGATCCAGCCTTTGTACAACAAGCCTGACGCATATTCTTTGTGGAAGAACTGCATTAAGATAATGTCACTGAGAAACAAGGCCAGTAAAGGGAAAGCGTATGATTTCCATTTTTCTGAGAAGGAAGCCCCGCCAAATAAGGCCATAGCGCCAACTGGCGTAAACATGGCTATAGGCGACATGTTTGTATCAGCTCCCAATACAACGCGTATTATACCTGCTGCAATGATGAAAAGCAGCAATACACCAAACCGCGGATTAAGATTTTTTAAAGACATTATGTTGATTTTAATGTTTACAAATTAACAAAAATACCGGTGGTAAAGTTGAACCGCCGTGAATTATAGCCGGTTATATCAAAATATTTATAATCTGTAATATTCCTGAACCCGGCGAAAATTTTAAGCAAGTTACCAAATTTATACTCACCATATAAATCCAGCGTATAATAATCCCCCATAGGTACAACCTTTCCCGAGGTCCAGTCAAATTCGGATCGTTGGCCGGTATACCTGCCGCTGGCCGACACATACAAGGCTGGAGTAGCCTGGTAGCCTAAAGTGGCATTGACAGTATGTTTAGGGATTCTGTAAAGATTAAAATAAGAGGTGTCTTTTTTATCCTTTGGGATGGTAATGCGGCCATCTACATAAGTATAATTGGCAGTCAGTACCAGGCCTTTTGTAATTTGCCAGCTGCCTTCTACTTCCGCTCCGTAAGCTTTTTGCTTATTGGCATTACGGAACTCACCCGCGTAGGTAACCGGATCAGAATAGAAGATGATCAGATCGCGGGTATCTCTCCAAAAACCTGTTACCCGGAAATCTACCCGGTTATGAGCCACATTCGCCTGGTAACCGGCTTCGTAACTGGTAGTAGTTTCAGGCTTCAGCGTTTTGTTGCCATACTTACCGTCATATAACTGGTAAAGCGAAGGCACGCTGTAGGCAGAAGATATATTAATAAATACCTTATGACGTTCGTTAATCAGGTAGGACGGATTAAGGGAAATTGTCTGGTTATTCCCGTATAAGCTATGATAGTTAAATCTTCCGCCCAGTTCCAGGTTGAAGCCATTCAGGTTATGGAGCAGGAGAGAAGCATAGAGGCTGGTTTGATTGGTATGGGCACTGTCCGGAGAAAGACCCAGGGTATCAAGCTTGGAACCGCCCAATGCCAGACTATATTCACGTTGTTGCATATTGGAGCTACTATAAGCCGCGCCACCAATCAATCTGATTTGGTTAGTAACATCCCAGTTAACATAAGTTTCTATCTGATGGGTATTGGCAATAAATCCGGTACTGTCAAACTTGTTGGCATACGGGTTAACCGACAGGAAGGCTGAATCATTAACGGTGGCCCTGTTGGTACGCTGATAGCTATACAATACATGCCAGGAGCCATTTTTAAAGCGGTATTCGCTACCAAAGCCATTCAGCAGGTATTTCGATTTTCCGGTGTAGTCTTTATCGTCGGTGTAGGCAGCTTCATCGAGGTCGTGGTGATAGTTGTTCCAATTCAACAGGTACTGGAAATTCCAGTTTTTGCCAGCGCTGAGGCCCAGCTTGGCAAAAACAGCATCCTGCCGGAAGCCATCTTTATCAAAATTCGCCTTGCCGGTAGAATCATAGGCATCGGAAAAGCCTTTAGCCTTTTCGTGTTGATAGCTTACCAGATAAGAAAAGCGTTGCACATTGCCATGTATATTCACGCCACCCTGGAAGTCGTTGTAGCTGCCATAGCTGCCATTGAGGCCCACACCAAACTTTTTGTTGCCATTTTTACGGGTAATGATATTGATAACGCCGGCTACTGCATTGGAGCCATATAAGGTAGACTGGCTACCACGAAGTATTTCAATTCTTTCTACCTGGTCGGGTGTAATGAAATTAAGGTCAAAGCTATTATTGGATTGGGAGGCATCTGTTACCGGCAGGCCATCTACCAGGATAAGGGTGTTACCGCTTGGCGCGCCGCGCATAATAACAGATGGCATTGTACCGCGATTGTTTTCAGCACCAGTTAATACCAGACCGGTTTGTTGATTCAGGATGCTGGCAATGCTCTTGCCGCTATTCTGCTGAAGGTATTCGCGGGAGAGTATGGTGACTACTTTACCGGTTTCGCTGGCCTTTTGGGGGCCTTTATTGGCGGTGACAGTAATTTCATTCAGCTGACTTATCCGGCTGGAATCCTGTGCCACAGCGGTGACGCAAGACAAAGCCAATAGTGCCGTGGTGTAAAATTTTAATTGCATCTCGAAATTTTGGTATCTGTAAAAACTAAAAATGCAGCGAAGATAAAAGTTTGCTACTTCATCTACGCTGCATGTCTAAAAAGCTAAGGGCCGAAACTTATCCCGGCATCCTTGAAATATATTTGTCCATTTCTTTGATCTGATTCACAATCTGCGCAGTGGTAGGCTTTTGTGCCTTGGCTCTGCGGAAGTATTCTTTGGCAGATTTAAAGTCGCGGCGGCTCATGGCAATAGATGCCAGGGTTAACAAGGCCGCAGCCGTGTTTTCCTTGTCAGGCAACCCTTTACGCATGGCGATTTTCAGGTTCTGATCAGCCGTTTTTAAGTCGTTTTTCTGATAGGCAATAGTTCCCAGCTGAAAGTACTGCATGCCTTCATATTCCTTCATCGGGCTACCGGAGTTGATACTCTGACGGATAGTAGCTTCCGCTTTATCCAGGTCATTGGAATACATCGCCATATTGCTTTGCATAAAATAATATACAGAGCGGATAGGTTTGTATAACAGTTTAGGGAATTTTACCTGGTTCATCAGGGCGCTGGCTCTTTCAATATCGCCTGCTTCCACGGCTTCCTGTACCATTCTCATGGGACCAAACATCACGTGTGTTACCAAACATACCAGTGCCAATACCAGCACAATAGTCGCTTCCCACCAACCTACGGTTAAGCCGAGTGCAATACCGCCTGCTAATAATACGATACCTATTGGGAGGCGATATAGAATAAAAAAATTAAATGCTTTCATGAAAAAACAGTTCGTAAATCACTAATGAGGGAGCAAAGATAGATAAAAAAAACACCTTATGGGTTTTCATTTACGACCTTTCAGATTGGCCATGGCGATAGCGCTTAATATAATTGCCACACCCACTATCTGTAAGGGAGATACCGTTTCATGCAGGAAAATGGTGGCAGCCAGCATGGCTACTGGCAATTCTGCTGTACTGAGGATCGCGCCCAGTGATACCCCCGTTTGCGGCATCCCTTTGGCAAAAAGGAACGGCGTTAATATGGTACCAAAAAGGGAGAGGGGAATACCCCAGATCCATAGATTGGTGCTGGTAAAACGGCCATTTATCAGGTACAATGGCGGGAAAATCAGGGAAACAATTACAAAAGCGCCCGTAACAATCCAGGCACTTTTCAGTACCGGCCCCAATGATGCACCTATCCGGCCACTTACCACCATGAATACCGTATAGCACAAGGCTGCCAGCAAACCAAAACCTATTCCTTTCCAGTTAAGGGAATTGGTGTTGGCATTAAATAAACCACTTGCCAGCAAAGTGCCCACTAATATGAAAAATACAGCGATCCACTGTATGCGGGAAGGACGTTTTTTATAAATAATCCATTCCGCCAGCATACTCATCCAGGTAAATTGCATCAGCAATACAATGGCAATACTGGCTGGAATATAGTGTACACTCTGATAATAAGTAACACTCACCAGCCCTGTGGAACTACCCAGTATAAAACAGGTACGTGCGTCCTTGTTCAGCAGCCCCAGGGTTTTACGACCCGATAGAAAATGAATGGTCCATAATGTCAGCATCCCAAACCCCGCCTGTACACTTGCTAACTCTGCTAATGTATAACCCTCCCGGTATCCTGATTTAACAATTGTTGATAATACTCCAAAACAACAGGCGCCAATAAGTACCAGCAATATGCCTTTCCACATAATATGTTTATTTAAAATACAAAAGTACAGGTATTTTGTTGGGAGCTGAAGGCACAAAGCAGAAAGCACAAAGCTATTGTAGCGAATGAAAAGAGCGATAACTCGCGTTTATCATTCGCTACAATAGCTTTGTGCTTTTCGCTTTATGCTTTCCGCTTCTCCAGATTAGGCAGTAATGCCGTGAGGACTCCTATTAACGGAAGATACGCACATACGTCGTAAACGTGAGCAATGCTGGTTGCATCGGCCAGACGGCCCAGGATGGCGGAACCTACGCCCGCCATACCGAAAGCCAAACCAAAGAATAAACCGGCAATCATGCCCACTTTACCAGGCACCAGTTCCTGTGCATACACCAGGATGGCAGAAAAGGCGGAGGAGAGAATTACACCAATGAATACACTTAATATGGCTGTCCACATCAACGATGCATGTGGCAGCAACAGTGAAAATGGCGCTACACCCAGAATGGAAATCCAGATAACGTATTTACGGCCAATCCGGTCGCCAATAGGGCCACCAATGAAAGTACCGGCGGCTACGGCAAACAGGAAGATGAACAGGTATACCTGCGCACTCTGTACAGACACGTGGAAGCGGTCCATCAGGTAAAAAGTATAGTAGCTGGTCATGCTGGCCATGTAGAAATATTTGGAGAAGATCAACACCAACAGGATACCCAGTGAAAACACAATTCGTGTATTCGACAACGTAGGCTGATCCAGCTGCTGCACCACTTTCTTAGGTTTAATACGGTGGGTATTGCTCAGGTACCATTTGCTGATGTTCAGCATTACTACTATCGCTATTAATGCGGCAATGGAAAACCAGATCACATGGAACTGTCCAAAAGGAACAATTACCATAGCGGCCAGCAGAGGCCCCAGGGAACTACCGGCGTTACCACCTACCTGGAATAAAGACTGCGCCATACCGTGCTTACCGCCGGAGGCCATATACGCCAGCCGGGAAGCTTCCGGATGAAAAACTGCGGAGCCGATGCCTACCAACCCTACAGATACCAGTACCATCGGGAAGTTATGCGACATAGATAAGCTGACCAGCCCTATCAGGGTAAAGCCCATGCCAATGGCCAGGGAGTAGGGTTGCGGCTTTTTATCAGTGTACAGGCCCACCAGTGGCTGCAGCAGAGAGGCTGACATCTGAAAGGTGAGCGTAATCAGCCCTACCTGTGTGAAATTTAATTTGAGAGAATCTTTTAGTACCGGGTACATCGCCGGGATGAGCGACTGCATCGTGTCGTTCAGGAAGTGGGTAAAGCTGAGAGCCAAAAGGATAGACAGTACCGTTTGCTGTGCCACCTGTTGCGCGGCGGCTTTGGGCTGATCAGTAAGCGTTGTTTCCATTTCTTGTTCTTTTGAGATCAGATCATCTGATGTTTAAGGGTAAAAAATTAGTTCGTTATAATAAATAGTTCAGGTGTGATACAGCGGGATATTGAAAAAGCAAAAACCAACTGTTATTTAAAAAAATGTCTTTCCTATATATGCGCGGTCGTTTATCTCGGCGCATTACTGATTTTCGTTGCCCATATCAGCGCTTTCTTTGGATCTTTATCGACGATACTTTGCAACAGCGCATCATGGTAATGTTGCGATTCTATAAAACTATTGGTATTGCTGTAACGCAGCAGAAACGAATTCTTCAGATGCTCCGCCACTGTTTTGTACAGGTCGCGCAAAATTTCGTTCTTACCCGCTTCTGCAATCGCATTATGAAAATTAATATCAGCTTGTATACACGGTTCCAACTGTTGATTGGTGGCATATTCGAAGCGCTTCTTCAAAAAGCCTTTCATCTTCTCTATGTCCTTGTTGTTGCGATGCATCGCTGCTTTCTCGGCGATTTTTACTTCAATTAAAAAACGCACTTCATTCAGATCCTCAAAATCTGCCCGCTGCAACCGCTGTGATAGTGCTTCTCCCGGGCCTGACTGCGACAATACGAAAGTGCCAAGTCCCTGTTGTACACGTATCAGCCCCCTGTGCGCCAGTATTTTTATTGCTTCCCGGATGCTGGAACGCCCAACAGAAAATTGAGCCATTAATTCGGGTTCTGTAGGTAGCTGCTGCCCCACTACATATTTACCGGAAGTAATTAATTCCTGTAGCCGGTTGGCTACTTCCTCAGCTAAACTGAGCCGCTTTAAGGGAGAAATGTTTAAACTCGTCATATCATCTGATGATTGCAAAGGTAATCGCTTTTTTAAATTTTTTAAGAATTTTTTGGGAGATTGTTACCGAAACAGATGGATACACTGCTCAATATATTACAGGACCAGCCTTCCTGGCTGCTTTGGCTCTTATTCGGGGCCGAAAATGCCGGTATTCTGCTGGTGGTGCTGGCATGGGGACATCGTCTGCAAAGGAAATATGGTCCGCCGCAGACAATGGMCCGCCGTCATCCGTTTGCCTACAACGCCCGGCAGTGGCGCATCGCCTTGCTTACTACCGTGCTTAATACGGCTATTACCTACGCCGGCTACTGGCTATGGACACATGGAGCTATCCGGATTACTACTACCGTTGACATCCGGATAATAGGGGATGCCCTCTTTCTCTTTTTTGCCATGGACTTGCTGATGTTTCTTTTCCACTTCCTCATTCATAAAACCCCGCTATACCGGTGGCTGCATGCCCTGCATCATGAAGCTGTAGATCCGGAACCAATAGATCTTTTTATTTTACATCCCGTTGAAACGCTTTGTTTTGGCGCTTTATGGCTTTTTTTATTGTTGTGGTTTCCGCTGAATATTTATGGAATGATCCTTTACCTGGTGATCAATGTGATATTTGGTATGATGGGCCACCTGGGTATGGAGCCGCTGCCTGAAAAAGTGCGACAGTGGCCTGTGTTGAAATATCTGGGTACTTCTTCTTTTCATCACACGCATCACCGGGATGAGCAATCTAATTTTGGATTTTATACCAGCATCTGGGATCGTGTCTTCCGCACATATCATCAAAAGTAGCCTTACACTCATCACTTTCTGCTTTGTAAGCTGTGGCAATAAAGTTATTTTGCCAGCTTGCTTATAAATACCAAACGCTATATGAGAAAACTGATTTTATCATTATCCTTATTCGTCACCTTTCGTGTCTATGCCCAGGATGCACTGAAGTATCAAACGCCTCCTGCCAGTATTCTGGAACTGGCTATGGCAGCGCCTCCTGCGGCCACTGATTTTAGCAGCAACGGCAACCTGATGTTGATCATGGAGCGCGCCAGCTTCCCTTCCATCGAAGAATTATCACAACCGGAGTATCGTTTGGCGGGCTTGCGCATTAATCCGGCTAACTTTGGTACCAGCCGCGCCACTTATGTAAAAGCGATTCGCATTAAAGATATTAAAAGCAATAAGGAATACCCGGTTACCGGGTTGCCTGCAGATGCCCGCATCAGCCATGTAAGCTGGTCGCCTTCAGAAAAAAGTATTGCCTTTACCATTAGCGATAATAACAGCATTCGCTTATGGAAAGCAGATGTGGCTACAGGAGTGGCTTCCCAGGTAAGTACCCGTCGCCTGAATGATATTGCCGGACCAGTGTTTACCTGGTTGGATGATAACCGCATCCTGGCGCTGGCCGTACCTGCTACCATTGGGAAAGCACCAGAAAAGCCGCTGGCACCCGAAGGACCTACCGTTCAGCAAACCACTGGGAAAGCCGCACCCGCCGCTACTTTCCAGGACATGCTGAAAAATCCGTTCGATGAGCAGCTGTTCGATTATTATTTTCAATCTGAACCCGTTATCATCAGCAATAACGGAGAACAGGTGATTGGTCAGCCGGCCATATATGTGACTGCTGCCCCATCGCCCGATCAACAATACCTGCTGATAGAAACATTGCATCGTCCGTATTCCTATCTGGTAGGCGCCAGCCGCTTCCCTACAGATGTAGCCATATGGACCATGAAAGGAGAACTGGTGAAGAAATTAGCCAGCAACCCTTTAGATGAAGTAAGACCCAAAGGATTTGATGCTACCAGCAACTATCCACGCCAGTACGCCTGGCGCAGTGATGCACCGGCTGCTATCTGGTGGGTGCAAGCCCTTGATGGTGGCGACCCTAAGCAGAAGGTACCTTTCCGCGATGAAGTGAGTTTGCTGGCCGCTCCATTCACCGCCACTCCTGCATCATTGGTGAAAACCGTGAATCGTTTTGCTGGTATCAAATGGGCCAACAATCAATTGGCGCTGGTATATGATGCCAACAGTGCACAACAGAAAGTGACCGTAAGCCGTATAGATCCATCTCACCCGGAACAGGCGCCTGTTACCCTGATAGATCGTTCGGAAAATGACCGGTATAATGATCCGGGAGATCCCGTACTGGTGAAGAATCAGTATCATCAGTCGGTGTTGTACGTTTCTCCCAAACATGAATTATTGATGACGGCGCCCGGTGCATCACCCGAAGGAGATCGTCCGTTTCTCTCCGCTTTCAGCCTGGATAACAGCAAACAACGCATCCTGTGGCGCTCTGAGGCGCCTTATTATGAGCAGGTGGCAGATGTGATAGATCCGGCCAAACTCGTAGTTGTGGTAAGACGTGAGTCAGTGTCATCTCCCGGAAACTATTACCTGCAGGACCTGAGGAAAAAAACAAGTATAGCGCTTACGGCATTCCCTCATCCGCAGCCGCTCATGGAGGGCGTGCAAAAGCAATTACTGAAATACAAGCGCAAAGATGGTGTAGACCTGACCGCGATGTTATATCTGCCCAAAGGCTATGATCCCGCTAAAGACGGCCGCTTGCCTGTACTGATGTGGGCATACCCCCGTGAGTACAAATCCGCCAGCGATGCTGCACAGGTACGTGGCTCCGCCTATAAATTTACCCGTGTAAGTTACGGTTCCCCTATCTTCTGGGTAACCCGTGGTTTTGCCGTAATGGATGCCACTGAAATGCCCATAGTAGGAGAGGGCGACAAGGAACCGAATGATACCTTCATCGACCAGTTAGTGATGAATGCAGAAGCCGCGGTTAATAAAATCACGGAAATGGGTATCGGAGATAAAGACCGCATCGCAGTTGGTGGCCACTCGTACGGCGCGTTCATGACAGCTAACCTGCTGGCACATACGAATTTGTTTAAAGCCGGTATTTCCCGTAGCGGCGCTTACAACCGCACTTTAACACCTTTCGGATTCCAGAACGAAGAACGTACCTACTGGCAGGCGCCAGACGTGTATTATAAAATGTCTCCCTTCTCCTATGCAGATAAGCTCAAAGCGCCCATTCTGCTGATTCATGGAGAAGCCGATAATAATTCCGGTACTTTCCCCATTCAGAGCGAAAGACTGTACAACGCCCTGAAAGGCAATGGTGGTACCGCACGCCTCGTATTCCTGCCACAGGAAAGCCACGGCTATGCAGCAAAAGAAAGCATCTTGCATATGCTGTGGGAAATGGATGAATGGCTGATGAAGTATGTAAAATAGCAGAAGGCATAAAGCCGAAAGCAAAAAGCTATTGTTGCGAATGACCAGCGAGTATAATTACCCGATATGATCATTCGCAACAATAGCTTTTTGCTTTCGGCTTTATGCTTTCTGCTCAAAAAAGATCAATAAGTAAAAAGTACCATTAAAGCCCCCAATACCACAACCCCCTTCGAAACTTCCTTTGTACCTTTGTTGCATCATGCAAAAGGGACTCATTCCTACATACGATATCTGTTCTCTGGCTATGGGAAAGCCGGCATCTGAAGATATCCTGGTAGCCCGCTTTTCAGAATACCTGGCGGCGCACAAGGATATACATTTTCCGCACCGGCATTCATTCTACCATTTGGCGTTTTTTACTGCCGGTGGAGGAAGTCATACCATCGACTTTGAACGCTTCCCGGTGAAACCAGGACAGCTGTACTTTATGGTACCCGGACAAGTGCATAGCTGGTTTTTTGAAGGAAAGATAGAAGGGTATGTGATGAATGTATCTGCAGGTTTCTTTAACGCCTTTTTGCAGGATTCAGCCTATGTAGAACGATTCCCTTTTTTTAGTGGCGTAAGCGCTGAAGGAGTGGTACAACTGCCTAAGGCAGCGGTACCGGCTGTTACAGGGCTGTTTGAAGCCATGCTAAAAGAAATGGATGGTACACAGGCCTACAGTCAGGATATGTTACGCTTACAGGTACTGGAAATGTTTATTGCCGTAAGCCGCGCCAGCAGACAAGAGCTCTCTAAACAGGAGCCGCCACACAACTATGTGCTGTTGCGTAACTTCCGTAAGTTGGTAGAACAACATTATATGCAGCTGCGGTTGCCCAAAGAATACGCCGCCCTGCTGTATGTAACACCTAATTACCTCAATGCTTTTTGCCGGCATATGCTAGGGAAATCGGCCGGAGAAATTATCCGGGACCGGGTATTGCTGGAAGCAAAAAGATTATTGATCAACGCAGATATGAGTATTGCTACCATTGCCTATCAACTCAATTTTGCCGATAACTCTTACTTCACCAAGTTTTTTAAAAAATACGCAGGAGTAACACCGGAAGAATTCCGGAAAAATATTTCCTGATAAATCTTCAATATATGTGTGCAGATAAAAACCATGAAAAGCCCAACCTGCTGAAAAGCCTGTTGGGGAACAAGTGCGCCCGTTGCAGACGTGGATCTATTTATACCACCCAAAATGCCTACGACCTCAAAAACTGCATGAAAATGCCTGAAAAATGTCCTGTATGCGGACAACAGGTAGAAGTGGAAGTAGGGTTTTACTACGGTACCGGCTATGTGAGTTATGCTTTGTCAATAGCTGTTTGCGTAGCCAGCCTGATTGCGTGGTGGCTGTTCATCGGGTTCTCTATCTACGACAACCGTATTTACTGGTGGTTGGGTGTTAATGCCACACTGCTATTAATATTACAGCCCTTGCTGATGCGCTGGTCCCGTACCATCTGGATGGCCTTCTTCGTATACTATGATGAAGATTGGCACCAGGGACCACCAGAAGGTACCGGCAGGTCTAATACCACCTTTAAGAATGCGATATAATTAATGTGGGGATACTTTTAACAAATTGCGGATTTACCGGTTATATAGGGTGAATCCGCAATTTTTTTTAAGTAATCCTCCGGGTATGCATCAGCGAATTGTTGCCCTTCTGTTAGGGTGCCTGTTTTCCTCCTTACTGTTAACGGCACAAACATCTCCCCCAAAAAAAGAGGTGAAGGATCAATGGCAGTCGTGGATTTCTATGAATAGCACGTTTCGCCTCAGCGACCATTGGGGCGCTATTGGTGATATTCATATCAGGCGCACCGATTTTGTATCTGAACCTAATTTCTATTTCCTGAGAGGCGGTGGCGGATATTGGCTGAACGATAACGGGTCGTTTATTGTAGGATATGCACACATGTGGCTGGCCCCTTCTCAACCTGGTGGCAGCACCTGGTCTAACGAAAACCGGCTATACGAACAAATTGCCTATGCCAGCAAAATGGGGAAAGTAAGTATCCTCAACCGTTTCCGGGATGAGCACCGCTGGCGCGAACAGGTGACCAATGATAAATCTACCGGAAAATATAGTTTCAGTAACCGCCTCCGCTACCTCATCAGCCTGGGTATCCCTGTATCTGCTAATAAATGGGTACCACAAATTAACATCGCTAATGAGGTTGCCCTGCAATTCGGAAAATCAGTAGTCAATAATACGTTCGATCAAATCCGCCTCTTTGCCGGCATCCGGCAGCACCTGGGCCACGGCTTTTCGTTCGACTGCGGTTATATGCTGCTGTACCAGCAGAAAGCATCAGGATATCAATATGAGCGGAACCATACAGCCCGGCTCTTTTTCTACTATAACTTCGACAGACGCACGAAAATGAAGAATGTAGATCCGCCTTTGATGTATGAAGACGAATAAATCGTTATATTGTATTACTATTTAGCCCCTTATTTCTTCAGTAGCTTTTACTAACATCAATGCTTAAACGATGATGTTAATCAGACAGCCAGTTATCTTCCTCTTTTTCCTTTTAACCGGCCCATTGCTCAGGGCACAGGATAGCAGTTTCGTGAACCTGCCCGCCAAATGGACCCTGCAACAATGCTTTGACTATGCGGGAAAGAACAACATCCAGTTAAATAGTTTACGCCTGAGCCGCCTGAGCACAGAACAGGATTTGCTGTTATCAAAAGCCGCTAAACTGCCTAACCTTAACGGAACCGCTTCACAAAATCTCAATGGTGGCAAAAGCATTAATACCGCTACTGGTGGCAGCTCCTACGACGTGTATACTTCCGGCACCTATGGCGTGAATTCCAATGTCACCCTTTTCCAGGGTGGATATCTCAACTATGATATCCGGCAAAAGAACCTCTTAACGCAGGTAGCACAATTAAATATCGCGCAGCAAATCAATGATATCACCGTACTGATTACACAGGCCTACCTGAATATTTTACTGGCAAGAGAAAACATTGTGTATGTAAAAGATGTAGTGGCCACGTCTGAGGCGCAGGTAAAGCAAGGGCAACAACAGTACGATGTGGGCAGTATTGCACTCATTGGCCTGGTGCAACTGCAGGCACAGTTATCGAACGATCGTTACCTGCTCATTACTGCCGAAAATCAGCACCGGCAAAATAAGCTGGTACTGAAGCAATTGCTGCAATTGCCCAGCGGTTACGACTTCGATATAACGGAACCGGATACACTGATTTCAAATACACACTTATACGCGCTGCAGGAAGCACAGGATTCCGCCCTTGCCAACAGACCGGAGATTAAAAGCAGCCAATTAGGAATTGATGTGGCAAGCCTTGACCTGGCAAAGGCTAAAACAGGCTATTTACCTACCTTGTCGGCTGGTGGAGGTTTGGGGACTTCCTATAATGGAGGGAATAACAGTTACTCCTATTTTAAGCAGCTGGATAATAATTTTTATCAGCAGATAGGGCTCACTTTGTCGGTGCCTATCTTCACACGACGCGTCGTGAAAACTAATGTAGAGAAAGCAAAGATAGAGGTAGATCAATCGAAGCTGACCCTGCAGGACACCAAAACAAATCTTTCTCAAACAATAGAGCAGGCATATATCAATGTACAAAATGCGCAATCACAGTATGATGCCGCCGTGGAACAGCTGAAGTATTCGCAGGAAGGCTATCGGATAGCCAGCGAACAACTGAAGGTGGGGGCGGCCAACATCGTGGTGTTTTTACAACAAAAGAATTTATATATACAGGCATTACAATCTTATATACAGGCTAAATACAATGCTGCCTTGACTATCAGGATCTATGATTTTTACAGGGGCATACCGGTAACACTATAAATGCTAATGAGGTATGAGAAAATATAAAGGTGTAATCATCACTATTGTGATCATACTGCTGGTGCTGGCCATCTGGTATTTCTTTATCAGGAAGAAGCCAGTGCCCATTTCTTTTGAAACCGCCCAGCCTGCCTATGGACACATTGCCACCACTGTTACCGCTACAGGCACCATCCAGCCCGTAGATACCGTAGCGGTGGGTACACAGGTTTCCGGTACGCTCAAATACTTGTATGTAGATTTTAATAGTCAGGTGAAGAAAGGGCAACTCCTTGGAGAGCTGGATAAAGATTTATTTCAGGCGCAGGTGGACCAGCTCAAAGCGAATCTGCAGGTGGCACAGGCGAATCTGACCTATCAGCAAAATAATTTCCAGCGACAGGAACTGCTGTATAAAACCGGCGCTATCAGCAAAGCCGATTATGATATTGCGAAGAACCAGATTGATCAGGCCAAAGCCAATGTAGCCAGTGTAAATGCGCAACTGGCGTCTTCGTTGAAAAACTTTTCCTTTACGGAAATACATTCACCGATTGACGGCGTAGTTTTAAACAGGAATGTGAGCGTAGGGCAAACCGTTGCTGCCAGCTTCAATACACCTACCTTATTTGTGATTGCAAAAGATATTACCAAAATGCAGGTGGAAGCCAGTGTAGATGAAGCTGATATCGGTAATGTAACCGACTCACAGCGTGTAACCTTTACCGTTGATGCTTATCTGGAAGATGTATTTGCTGGGCGTGTACAGGAAATCAGGCTGCAGCCCTCGGTTTCGTCTAATGTGGTGACCTACAACACCATCATCAACGCACCCAACGACAATAGAAAATTGAAGCCGGGGATGACTGCCAACGTGACTATTTATACGGCTGAAAAGGATTCCACCTTGCTGCTGCCGGTAAAGGCATTGAAGTTCAGACCAGACTCCGTACAACTAAAAAAATATGTGATACAAAGCGCCGTACGCAAAACACCGGCAGAACGGAAGGATACCACTGGTAAAACATTTAAAAGTACTGCACGTATTGGATCATCCAACTATGTATGGTTGCTGCGTGGAGATACATTGCAACAGAAACACATCAGAACAGGGCTGAATGATAATACGCATATAGAAGTACTGGGAGGACTCAGCGTAAATGATATCGTGATAATAGGAGTGAATGCAAGTGGTGTGGTGCAGGCGGCTGGTGGTACCAGCAGTCCGTTTTTACCAAAAATGGGAGGAGGGCGTAAACGATGAGCAACGGGAAAATATTGGAGCTACAGCAAATCAAGCGTGAATTTGTGATGGGTACAGAAATAGTACGTGCCCTGAAAGGCGTGAGCTTCGACGTATCTGCCGGCGAGTTTGTCACTATTATGGGAAGCAGTGGTTCCGGTAAAACCACGCTGCTGAACATTCTGGGGTGCCTGGATAAACCTACTGCCGGTGACTACCTGCTGGACGGAATCAACGTAAGCAGCTTGTCGCGTAATGACCTTGCGCGTTTACGCAATCATAAAATCGGGTTTGTATTTCAGGCCTATAACCTGCTTCCACGTACCTCTGCGCTGGAGAATGTGGAGCTGCCTTTGTTCTACAATCCGGAGCTATCCACCAGGGAGCGCCGCGATCGTGCCCTGGGAGCGCTGGAGGCTGTGAAGCTGGCCGATCGGGAAGGGCACACGCCCAGTCAGCTGTCTGGCGGTCAGCAACAAAGAGTAGCGATTGCCAGGGCATTGGTAAATCAGCCAGTGATGATACTGGCGGATGAAGCCACCGGTAACCTCGATACCCGTACTTCCTACGAAATCATGGCCCTTATGCAAGAGCTGAATCAACAGGAAGGGAAAACGATTGTATTTGTAACACATGAGCCGGATATCGCCGCCTTTAGCGGCAGAACGGTGATGTTGCGGGATGGCAAAGTGGTAAAGGATAGTAAAAATGAAAATGTGCGCTCGGCAAAAGAAGCGCTGGCTGCGTTGCCGCCGGCAGAAGATTATTAATCTAACCCGTAAGGATGAGTGCTATTAATCTCATATTGATTGCTTTAAGGGCCCTGGAACGGAATAAGCTCCGGGCATTCCTAACGATGCTCGGTATCATTATCGGCGTGGCGGCAGTGATTGCGATGGTGGCCATCGGAGAGGGGTCCAAGCAAAGTATTCAGTCGCAGCTGGGCAATATGGGCTCCAATATGATTACCATTTTGCCCGCCAGTAACGTGACAGGTGGCGTAAGAGTAGGCGGCAGCAGCTTCCAGTCTTTAACAATTGCAGATGTACTGGCGATACAGAAAAATGCTACGTATGTTAATGGCGTTTCTCCCGTAGCTTCCACCAAAGGCCAGGCCATCTATGGGGCGTTGAACTGGAACACGACTTTACAGGGCGTAGCACCCTCTTATTTCGATATCCGCAAACTCACCGTAAATGATGGCATCAGCTTTTCGGATGCTGATGTGGCTTCAGCTGCCAAAGTGTGCTTATTAGGGCAAACGGTGATCAATAATCTTTTTCCCAGCGGGGAAAGCCCTGTGGGTAAAGTGATCCGGCTGAACTCCATTCCTTTGCAGGTGATCGGTACATTAGCACCAAAAGGTCAGAGTTCCTTTGGACAAGATCAGGATGATATTATTCTCACACCTTATACTACGGTACAAAAACGCATCCTGGCCACTATCTATTTTCAGAGTATTTATGCGTCAGCGGTAAGTGAAGGGGTATCGGATAAGGCGACGGATGAAATAACAGATATCCTGAGAACCACGCACCGCCTGCGTCCCAGCGATGACAATAATTTCCAGGTGAGAACAATGGAGGAGCTGATCAAAACGCTTAGTTCCACCAGTAGCCTGCTGACTATTCTGTTAACAGCCATTGCCGGTATTTCATTGGTGATAGGTGGTATTGGTATCATGAATATCATGTACGTATCTGTAACGGAGCGTACACGTGAAATAGGTTTGCGTATGTCTATTGGTGCAAGAGGTATTGATATCCTGCTGCAGTTCCTGGTAGAGGCAGTGATCATCAGTATTACAGGCGGATTAATAGGGGTAGTATTGGGTATTACTTCTGCAAAAGTAATTACGCTGACACTGGGCTGGCCTACCATGGTATCTGAATCTTCTATTATACTCTCCTTTGTGGTGTGTGCTTTTACCGGTGTATTCTTTGGATACTATCCTGCGCAGGCGGCTTCCCGGCTGGACCCTATTGAGGCGTTGCGGTATGAATAAATATTATTGGGGGCAACCACATGGTGTAGCAATGCCCGCCGCGATCCATTGCAGAAACGCACTTTCCTTTTCAAATGGCAACAGGTTCAGGGCCTGACCAGTAATGTCGTCTATCACAGATCCATCTGCATGTGCTTCAACTGCTTGCCGCGTGGCGGTTTCCTGCTCAACAGTGGTAGCGCCGAATATTTTCCTGAACTCAAATACTACGCTGTCGGAGGTGTCGTTGGCGTGAATGAGCAATACAATAAAGTCATACGGGCCAAAGCGTTGCAATGATGGAATGTTGCGTGCGTTTATTTTGTAGCAGGTGCCGGGTGTAAGTTGCATAAACGGGGCATTTGATGACGATATGAATATACGCAACAATTACTATCTTGTTATAATACCCCCGCAGTATAAATTTGATAACGCACATGGAACTAACCACTTCCCGGATGGCTTTACATCCGGTCACCACTGCAGATATTCCTGTAATACACCGGCTGCACAGCATGCCGGAAACGGATGAATACAATACGCTGGGTATTCCGGCTTCTGTTTTTGTAACTGCAGATGTGGTAGACGGATGGTTAAAAGACGCCGGCCATAAAGTATGGAGTATAACGTTGAAGGATACACGTGAATTTATAGGGCTGATAGGAATGGTGTTTAAAACATCCCGTTTCAGTAGTGCGGAAGTATGGTACAAGCTGGATGTAGCCTACTGGGGGCAAGGGTTGGCAACGGAGGTGGTAAACAGATTATTGCAATATGCTTTTGAAGAATTGCAGTTGCATAGGGTAGAGGCTGGATGTGCGGTTGATAATGCAGGATCTGCCAGGGTATTGGAAAAATGTGGTATGCAGCGGGAGGGGCGTAAACGAAAAGTATTGCCGATACGGGGTAGCTGGTCCGATAACTTTATGTATGCGATCCTGGAAGAGGATTATCAGCAGAAAAAAAGAGGTAGATAATTTGGAGAAAAATAAAAAGGCCGCCACGCGTTTGGCGGCCTTTTCTATGTTCAGATGGAAAATCAGCTTTTTTTCTTGTTATGTATCTGTGATTTCTTCAGATATACTTTCTTTCCTTTATCATCAACAATGTATTTCTTGTCTTTTCTGTTGATGTATACCGTTTCGCCGTTGGGTCCTTCTTTGTCTTTATATACTTTGTCAGTCACTGCGGAGGCGCCTTTTACCGCGATGGAAGCTGTTTTATTACCAATTTTTTTTGCCGTGCTGTCAATACCTTGTGCAAAGGACGTCGAACCGGCGAGTGACATTACTGCACCAAGGGCAGTGGCAAATAAAAATTTTGAGATATGCTTTGGCGTTTTCATGCTATTTCTTTTAATATTTAATGAAATGATGATTTATGTTGAAATAATTTCAACAATAATGCCATATCAGTTGTTGTATGAAAGCCAGCTTTTTACAGATATGTTTTTGCCGTATAGAGTGGGCATACCGGGGATTTTCCCCATAATGAGATCGTTTTATTTCGTATATTCATATCCGATAACCCGCACCTATGAAGTCAACGAATAAAGGTCTGTATCTATCTGTTCCTACACCTTGCAACGAGGATTGGAATCAAATGACCCGCACTGCGGCAGGGAAGCACTGTAGTAGCTGTAACAAAACGGTAGTTGATTTCTCCTTATTATCTGATGCTGAAATTTTTACTGTTATCACTAACGGTAAAGGACGTATTTGTGGTCGCTTCGTGGATACGCAGTTAAACCGGCCGTTGGTGGCGCCAGAGCCACCACGGCATCAGCTCATGCCTGCCATGGTGATCACGGCAGGATTAGCCATTGGTATGGTGACCGCTACACATGCGGAAACAAGGGTGCTGGAGCAAATTGAAATGGGGGTGCCAATGACGCATTCTGCAGATAGCAGTGTTACTCCAAAACCAATGTGCCTGCCGGAAATAGTGGTAACAGGGTATAACATCAAATCTCCCCGTAACTATTCTACTGGTGCTGTAATGGTTGTCCCTGCTCAGGAAATCATAGTAGGGAGTAAAACATCGGTGAGTCAACCAACGCTGTATAAAACAATGTCCACCGAAGCGCCTAAAAAGAAGAAGAAGTTCCTGTTTTTCTAAATAAATACTGTTAAAAATAAAAACGCCTTCCAGACTGCCCGTTGTCTGGAAGGCGTTGCCCGTTTTAGGTTACATTAGTTTCCCCAGAAAATATCTTCCTGTTGGATGTCTGCTGCATATATTTTAGCAGCTACTATTAAACCATCTTTCACCGTATACACGTCTACGTTATCAGTGTGTAATTCAGCGCCTGGTCTGCTGGCTTTCCAGGTGAGTACTACAGAAGCCTGATCGCCGTTTACGGCAATGGTTTTAATGTCAGCCAGTGACATGGTATTTTGTGATACTTCAAACATACCACCTACCATCTGGAATACTTCTCCACTGGAGTTTTTAGTACCGGAGAAACGATTGGTGCCTGGCTGTTCCCAGCTGATCTCCGGGTGTAACAACGCGCCAATTCTTTCGAGATTTACCTGCTGTACTGCATTTACGAATTCGGTTACTACTTTTAAGGTTTGCTTTTCCATATGTTGTTGTTTTAGGTTTGTTGATGAATTGATAATGCAAAGCTACTTTTCCGGGCAGGCTAATCATTTACCTTTGCGCGACAATTACTTACCATTTGACGCCAGACTGTTTTTTGTGAACAGGGAGTTGAATACCTTTATAGTATGAATAAGTTAGTATTAAGTATGATCGCCTATGCTGTGCAACGCGATGTGAATGCGGCACAGTTATGCAAGCTGGCAGGTATTGATCTGGCAATGCTAAAAAAGGAAAATGCACCACCGGTAACAGCGCAGCAAATGCAGGATTTATGGTTAAACGCCAGCAGGTTAACGAATGATCCGCTTTTCGGACTCCACTTTGGGGAATCACTGCAGCCGGCTGCATTAGGAACCGTGGGGCATATTATACAAAGCAGTGCAACAGTAGGCGAAGCATTGACACATGCTGCGGCCCTTACGCACCACGTTACAGATCAGTGCAGAATAGAAATACATCGCAGCACGAAAACTTTTCATGTGGCCTTGATCCCTGCTGCTGATCAGGGGCCTACACCACCTTATGCATTCCGGCAGTTAATAGATGTGCTGATGGTAGTGATTATTCATGAACTGGATGGTTTGCTGCTGGAAAAAATAGCCCCACAGGCGGTATACCTGGCTTACAGGGTACCAGATCCTGCCGCCTATGAGCGTGTTTTTCGTTGTAAGCCCACAAAACGCCCTGGTGTATATGAGCTGGTGTTCGATATCAAATATTGGGATGAGCCGCTTTTAACTGCTAATTATGACCTGCAGAGCCTATTGCTGCAAAAGGTCAGCAGTATGCCCCAGCCGGAGGTGCAACCACATGGATTAAAGAACAGGATTTACAACTACCTGTTGGCAAATTCCTACCTGGGTGTTTCTTCTCTGAATGATATGGCAGCCAACTTCAATATCAGTCCGCGTAGTTTACAACGGAAATTGAAAGAGGAAGGCGTGAAGTATCAGGATATTGCAGATGAGGTAAGACGTTCACTGGCGGTGTATTACATTTCTTCAGGTAGTTATCCTTTGAAAGATATTTCATGGATGTTAGGCTATAATGAATTGAGTGCTTTCACGAGAGCCTTTAAACGGTGGACAGGCAGTACGCCGGTCAGTTATCAGTCGTTGTAGTTCAGGAAAGTATCTTTATGTACAATGCCCCATTTCTTTACAAAAATATATTCTCCTTTTTCGAGGTCGCTGATATAGTGCTGCAGCCAGGCTTCGAAGGAGGGTGCCTCAATGGCGCGGTGACCATCATCGTGCCATAGGCTGATCACCTGTCCGCGTTTGCCATGTGGTGCAGGATCGAGGTCAATACAAAGGTGGTTGCCAAAGCCATCGCTGGTAAAAGGTATCCAGAGCGGATTCCACCAGTCGTTTTTAATACCGGTATCCGGCGTGGCCAGGATAGGCGTATCCTGCCAGCTAAAACTGCCGGCGTCCAGCTGGTCTTTCCAATGCTGCCACTGCGAAATGATATCTTCCACACTCAGTAACTGATCGGCATCTACCAGGCCAGCCCTGGCCTTTTGTTGCCCGTTATGGATAGCATAAAATGCTTTGAAAGAGGCCGGTAACGCGGTTCCTATTAGTTTTTCCAGTGACTCCACCGCCTCAAAAGTAACGCCGGGATGAAGGATGTTAAGCAGTCTTGGGGCCTGCTGCTGCATCCAGTATTCCCATCTGATCCAATATTCTTGCATATGGTATGGGTTTTAACGACTATAAAGATGTGAAATTTTCTCTATAAATTTATTCATTCTTCGTGTATGTTTTTTGTAAGATATTTATCTATAGCTTTGTAACTCTTAAACGCGAACAACATCATAAAAAGTAAATAACTCCTTATGGCACAGTTACCTAAATTTCTGATTGCAGATGATCCTGTAACAGATCCGGAAAATGAATATATTTTTCACACGGAAAAACCTCGCTTCTTTGCCAAACGTGTAGAAGAAGACGAAGAAACTGCCTACATCGATATCGTTCATGAAATTGATAATGTAGAAGAATTCTACAAAAATGCACCAGAAAAGAAACAGGAACTCCTGGAGCAACTGGAAGACTGGTACTTCTCTTACATGGAGTGGTTGGAAGATGATGGAGAAGACGAAGAAGATGAAGCCTAGTCTTTAATACCTCTTTTAAAAAAGCGCCCCGCTGTGAAGTGGGGCGCTTTTTTTATGTGTGCTTTAATTAGTGGTGGCCTGTAATTCTTTTCTATAGGCAGATGGATTCACACCTTTATACTTTTTAAACATCCTGTTCAGGTGACTTTCGTCTGTAAAGCCCAGCTCATCTGCAATTTCTCCTACCCGCATACTGCTGTACTGCAGCCGCGCTTCCACCAGTTTTAATTTATATTGGGTAATATATTGCTGTAAGCTATCGCCGTTATTTCGCTTAAAATACTCACTTAGATAAGTAGGCGAAATATTAAAGTTCGCTGCAATCTGCTCTGCGCGTAGTTTCTCCGGAGAATAGATATTTTCATGTATATAATGCAGTATATTCAGGGAAGCATCCTGTTTTGCAGGATGTTTGGGTTGCTCCGGCAGCTGTAGTATAATGTTCCTGGCAATAATCATGATCATCGTGTTCACGATTTGTTGCGCCATCTCCCGGTGATAGGGCTGCTGGTTCACCAGCTCCCGGATCAGCGCCTCCACCAACGCTTTTACCAGGGGTTTATCGTTTTTGTTTTTTAAAATACAGCCCGGCATATGATTAGTATGCTGGAAAATGAATTCCAATTGCTGTATCCATTCTTTATGATGCTGAAGGTAAATGTTATTGAAACGGATGAAGAAGAACTTAGTACTCTCCTTTACCTCAAATGAATGGCAGTCCTGCGGCATTACCAGAAACAGTTTACCCGGACTGTAAGGCAATTGGTTTTTGTTAACACACTGTATGCCGCTGCCTTCTACAATGTATACCAGTTCAAAGAAATTGTGCTTATGAGGATCTATCGGACATTCACTGCATTCGCGGTATTCGATCTCAAAAGGTTGATATAAGTTTTCTTGTAGCATACCTGCAAAAATACAGAATGATCCTAAAAATGTACAGTTTTATTTGTACGATTCACCATGATCTTTGCTTTGTAAAAACATACAAAATGGAAAATAATGCGATTGTATTCTTATTGCTCCGGCTATCAGTAGCTGCCAGCATGTTTGGCCACGGTTTAGTAAGGCTCCCTAAATTAAATGGCTTCAGCGCCTGGATGGTGAAGAGTTTTGAAAAATCCATGCTACCCGCACCCCTGGTGGTTCCTTTCAGTTACGCGTTGCCCATCGCAGAATTTATTATCGGCGCATTATTGCTGCTGGGGCTATTTACCCGCGTTTCGCTGATAGGTGGAGGCATCGTTATGCTGCTATTGATTTTCGGTACAACACTGATAGAAAATTGGGAAGCACTCCCTTCACAGCTCATTCATGCAGTTTTCTTTGCCGGGTTACTGGCTTTTATTCAATACAACACCCTCGCAGTTGATCATCTCATAAAAAAGTAATGGCTACAAGAAAAGAATTCCTGAAAACAGCCGGCCTGGTTGGATTGGCCGGTATGGTAAGCCCGGCTAAGGTAATGGCCCAATCAGCGCCACAGTCGTCCCCGGCAGCAGGCCCGCACTGGGCTGATGGCTCCCGCCTCGTAGTATCAGTATCTATGCAGTTTGAGGCTGGCGGGCAACCAGACGATATTCCCGAAAGCCCCTTCCCGCGAAACATGCCCAAGGGATATAAAGACCTGCCCGCCACCACCTGGTACGAGTACGGCTACAAAGAAGGTATCCCCCGCATGCTCGACAACTGGGACAAACACGGTATTAAAGTCACCTCCCATATGGTAGGTAGTGCAGTGGAAAAGCATCCGGCGCTGGCAAAGGAAATTGTACAACGCGGCCATGAAGCCGCCGCCCATGGCCGCGACTGGACCCCACAATACATGCTCCCCTATGATGAGGAAAAACGATTTATAACGGATGGCATGGAAGCCATCAGAAAGGCTACCGGCGTAACGCCCGTAGGCTACAATGCCAACTGGATGCGTCGCGGAGATAACACACTGACCATATTACAAGAGCTGGGATTCCTCTACCACATCGATGATTTGAGTCGTGATGAACCCTTTATCACCAAAGTGAATAACCTGGATTTTGTGGTAGTACCTTATACACTGCGCTGCAATGATATCCAGCTCGTAGCGGGACAATGGTTTTCATCTGATCAGTTCCTGCAACAAGTAAAGATGGAGTTTGATCAGCTGTATGAAGAAGCCGCTCACCGGCGCCGTATGATGTCGATCAGCTTCCACGACCGCATAGGCGGTACTCCGCAGCTGGTAAAGGCTACCAGCGAACTGCTGGCCTATATGAAGCAACATTCGGGCGTGGTATTTAAACGAAAAGATGATATCGCAAAAATGGCGCTGACGGACAAAAGCACTATCCGCGAGTAAGGAAAAGTCTTGCCTTTTTCGCTTCCTTTGCAATGAATATTATGTTATTTTGTTGCGACTATGGAGGTATTTAAAACACAACAGGAAGGCTTCGCCATTATCAAAAAACAAACGCTCACCCGGTTTGTGCCGGCGATGTTGTTTGGCCTGGTCGTTGTACTGGGGGCTAATTACGGAGAGGGATTTGATCTTAGAACCGCTTTGTTCGTGATGCCGGTGATGCTGGCCGCAGTGGGTATCAGCATTTACCGTGGATTGAGAAACCGGAAAAGATTATACGATAGTTTCACCATTGAAATAGATGAAGATACCGTTATCAGAACGCAGGAGGATACGCCGGATCTGTCATTGAATCGCCTTGAAATATCCGCCATCACTAAGGATGCTACAGGGGTTATTACTATTCGCGGTATGTCGTCCGATGACATCATTCAAATACCCGCCGGCATGGAACGAATGAACGAACTGGAGGCAAAACTTTCACAACTGATGCCTTTCACTGAAGACGCCGAACGCCCGCTACTGGAGCGTTTTAGATGGGTCACAGGAATTGCGGCCATTGTATTGATGGTGATCATCCGGTTTGTAGAAAATAAAATAGCTGTAGTAGGAAGTGGCGTGTTGTTAGTCGGCCTGCTGGTTTGGGGAGTATTAAAAACCTATCAGAATAAAAATCTTCCCGAAAAATATAAGCGTACCGTATGGATCATGCCGCTACTGATAGCGGCGGTAATAGTAGCTATCCTCGCAAAATTAGGGGTGTTTAATTTTAAGTGGGGGATGGATATTGATCTTTAATGGTGTTTCCTGATTTTGCTTTGTGGTCAATGAAATGTTACTGCTTAAAATTGGAAAGCATAAGTATTAAAACAGTAATAAGTAAGTGCAACCAGTTGCACTTGCTTATTACTGTTTTGTGTTAGTGGGTATCAGCGGTGGTGAAAGATTTCAAGGTGAATTTAGCAAGGGAAACGCTGCCGAGGGTAGCATCTGGCGAAAAAATGAGATTTCCCAACAGCTGGATGGCGGCGTCTTTCTTGCCTTGATTATTTAAAAGTGCTGCTTTATTAATCAATAGAATACCTTTCGTTTCAGCATCAGGGTTTTTAGAAAGTCCCTGTTCAATCGCTCTTTCTTTAGCGGTATTATCTTCCTCTAAAGTTGCCAGCTCTTTCCATGCGGGAGCAAAATCGGGTACTTTTTCAGTAATAGCTTTTGCTATTTCCTGTTTTTGCGCAGCGTTATTAGTCCATTCAATTTGTAAATAAGCCAGATATATTCCTTTGGGGAATTTTCCACTTTCTTCTCCTTCCAGGGCATATAGTGCCGTTTTTGCGGTGAAAAAGCCCTCCGGTTTTAAAGCATTGGTTTGACGGTAGTATTTTAATGCGTTTGCATAATCTTCTTTGAGTAAATACGTAAAGGCCAGGTCGTATACGGGGTAGGCCCAGTTCGGTTCCAGGGCGATTGCTTCTTTGAGCTTTGCAATAGCGAGATCATACTTGCCTTGTTGTCCCAGTGCCCGGGCTTCCTGGTGTAACCCGGATGCGGCGGCAGAAACAGCGATCTTATCTTGTATTTCGTAATTTACCTGACCATTGATGTTGGCGATATCGGCTTCCTTTAGAACGTGTCCGGAACTATCTTTGAAAATAATTTTGCCTTGAGAATTCATGCTTGATGGTGTTTGACAGGCGGTTAATAGAAGTATGCTACAATAGAAAATATTCACAGGAAACTTCATGGGATATTTTATTAGTGAAGATATATGGAGGAAGCGATATTTGCAAATAGCACTATGACGATAAAATAATACATTGCAAAAAAATGTCCCCATGGAAATAGTATTAGCCCATATTAATGGAAAAGGAATTGCCACGATAGCATCGGATCAACTTGTAGTGAATAATGTAGATGATGCCCTGGATATATTAGGCAATTGCAGCTATCAGGGAGCCGCTGGTATTATCTTACAGGAACAGCAGATTACGCCTGAATTCTTTGATTTAAAAACAGGTATTGCCGGGGAAATCTTACAGAAGTTTTCTACTTATCAAATGAGACTGGCCATAGTAGGAGCGTTTGATAAGTATAGCAGTAAGGCATTGAAAGACTTTATATACGAAAGCAATAAAGCKGGCCGCATTAATTTTGTGGCAGATGTAGCAGAAGCGCAAACAAGATTAAGCAAATAAACAGTGCTTCCGGAAAGCCAAAAAAAAGATCAAAGTGATGACCACTTTGATCTTTTTTTTATAAATTTTTCATGATCACTTTCAGAATCATATCCTGGTCTTCTCTCCGAAGATTATGATAGAGCGGCAGGCATAACACCCGTTGTGCAATGGATTCAGAATGAGGACAGCTGCGATTATCCACGTAATTGATGGTATTCAGCGAAGGGAAGAAATATCTTCTTGGCTGCACATATTGCAAATTCAGTGCTGCGAGTACTTTTTGCAATACCGCTTCGCTCTCAAATACAACCGGGAAGTAGGCACAATTGAAGTCGCATCCTTTGGTGACGGTGAGCAATTGCACTTTGTTAGATTCCTGTAATGCCGCCTGATAATGTTTCCATTGCGTTTTACGGTTTTTGAATATCTCGTCCAGGTGTTTCAGGCAGCATAATCCCATGGCGGCATGGAATTCGGAGTTTTTGGCATTAATGCCGATACCGTCAAATGTAACAGGAGAGGTATGTCCGAAATTGCGGAGCAGCAACATTTTTTCCAGTAGCTGAGGCTGTGTGGTAAATACGGCGCCACCTTCTACGGTGTGGAAAATTTTAGTAGCATGAAAACTGCAGGTGCTGATATCTCCGTATTCAAAAACGGATTTACCATTATACAGTGTACCGAAGCCATGGGCGGCGTCATAAATCACTTTCAGTCCGTGCTTTTTGGCAATGGCAGCAATGGCGTCTATGTCGCATGCATTACCAAAAACATGGGTCGCCATGATAGCGGTTGTTTTCTCCGTAATAGCAGCTTCTATTTTAGCAGGATCAATATTAAAAGTAAGCGGATCTATGTCCACAAAAACAGGCTTACAGTTTTCCCATACAATGGTACTGGTAGTAGCTACGTAGGAGAATGGCGTGGTGATTATTTCGCCGGTCAATTCAAGCGCTTTGATGGCAATCTGAATAGCGATGGTACCATTGGAAAGAAACAACACGTTGGATACATCCAGGTGTTCCTTCAATTTGCTTTCCAGCTCATTCACTAACGGACCATGGTTGGTGAGCCACTGACGCTCCCATATGTCGTTCAGATATTTGTTATATTCTTCCCGCGGCGGAAGAAAGGGCTTGGTTACTGGTATCATCTTATTTATATTATAAATCCCCACAATCTGTAATTGTAAGGATTTAATGAAGGTACAAAGATTGGCTATAAAATAAGGGAGTTCATATATGTTTATATTTTTTATTGTGTATTTGGCTGAATTCCTGCTTTCGAACCTTTATTTATTTTTATACTTTTGAGAAAGCTTATCATTGCGAATACCCAAATCAACGAGATATATGACAGCAGGTAAAAAGAAAATATGTATCATAGGTGCAGGAGGACATGGCCGGGAAACGCTGTGTGCTATAATCGACGGAATGGATAAAACGCAGAATATACGAGATATCGCCTGCTTTATGGTAGACGATGAATACTATGATGAAGCCACCATAATGGGGATAGCCGTAATTCCTTCTTCAAAATTTGATACCGCGTTATATGATGTGGTAGTGGCTATTGGCGATCCGGTAATCAGGAAGAAGATAGTGGAAAAACTGCCTGCTGATACTACTTATGCTACCATTATTCATCCTTCTGCCATTATATCTGAATGGGTGGAAATAGGAGAGGGAAGCATTATTTCAACTGGTGTCATTATTACTTGTAACATAAAAATTGGTAAGCATGTTCATTTAAACACACGTACTACCGTTTCGCATGACTGTATCCTCGGTGATTTCTTTACCGCTGCACTGGGCGTGAGTATTAGTGGTAACTGTCACTTTGGAACAGGCGTATATTTGGGTACACATGCTGCTGTCAAACAAAAAATTACCATAGCAGATAATGTAACGATTGGTATGGGAGGCATTGTCACCAAAGATATTAAGGAAGCTGGTGTATATGTGGGCGTACCTGTACAGAAGTTAATGAAATAGCAATTTATATTTAACTAAAGCACACGTTCCATCCAATATAGATCCAATCCCGGTCCCCAGTAATCTGTTTCCGTTTTAATCAGCTGATAGCCAAATTTCTCAAAAAATCGATACGCTTTTTGAGAGGTAGTAACTACCAGTTTTTCCACAGCGGGATATGATTTGAAAATTGCTATACAATGTTCCACAGCCCTTCTTCCCAATCCCAGTCCTGCATAATCCGGGTGAAATAATATCCAGGTAATCTGCCCTGTTTGAGTAGCTTCATTGACATGATAACCTACGCCGCCGGCTATACGATTATTATGTTCAATCGTAAAATAACTATTAGCATGTTCATTTAAATAACCGCTGTAATCAGCCAGCTCGTTGGGATCGAAATACTCCGGGGTGTTGAGTTGGAAGATATGGAGTAGTTCGTCTTTGTCAGTAGCGATGTATGGGCGTATCATATGTTATCAGGTTGAATTGGAAACGAAGATCTACGATAGATAGGTCTCTGTAATTTCCTGTTTTTTATCTGTTTTATTATGATTTATTTTGTTGAAGTTTTTTCTATAATGGGCCTCGAATGGTTATTCCGTTGAGCCTGCAACATCAAAATAATACACAAACAAGTGGAGCATATAAGATTAGGATTAAAAGAAAACTGGCAACAATTTACCCTTTTGATTCTCGTGAATATGATGGTGGGCGGGATGGTTGGCCTGGAAAGAACAGTAGTGCCACTAGTAGGCACAACGGAATTTAAAATTAAGTCAGATATAGTTGTCTTTTCTTTCATCATTGCATTTGGTGTGGTAAAGGCTTTTACCAACCTTATTTCAGGTGTGCTGGCAGATAAATATACCCGTAAGAAAATCCTGATATACGGTTGGCTGGTAGGCCTTCCAGTACCGTTTTTACTCGCTTATGGACCATCGTGGAACTGGATTTTATTCGCCAATATTTTATTAGGGATCAGTCAGGGGCTAACATGGTCAATGACCGTTAACATGAAGATTGACCTGGTAGGGCGTAAAAGTCGCGGGCTTGCCATGGGGTTAAATGAAGCTGCCGGATATGGAGCAGTGGGGCTTACTGCTTTACTCACCGGTTATCTGGCCTCGCATTACGGACTACGTCCACAGCCGTTCTACATCGGAATTGCCTACACGATTGTCGGATTATTGCTTTCCATTTTTGTAATAAGAGATACGAGAACGTATGCTGCCCTGGAAGCGAAACAAATACAAACCATTACCGCCGGTGAACAAATACATGCACCCAATTTATGGTGGGTATTTAAAGAAACGTCTTTCAAGAACAGGAACCTCTTTTCCGTTTCGCAAGCAGGGCTCATTAACAATCTGAATGATGGCATGTCCTGGGGCGTGTTTCCGCTACTCTTTATGTCGATGGGTGTTGGTATAGAAGGCATAGGATGGATCAAAGCTATCTATCCGGTGGTATGGGGTGTAGGACAAACCATTACAGGTCCTCTGGCAGATAAATGGGGCAGGAAGCCCCTGATTGTTTGGGGAATGTTTGTACAAGTATTGGGACACATCGTTATCGGCTTAGAACTATTTGCGCCACTAACATCGGGTTTGGTGGGGTCTGTTTTGTTAGGATTAGGTACCGCGATGGTGTATCCTGCGTTATTAGCCGCAGTGAGTGATGCCGCACATCCCTCGTGGCGGGCTGCTTCTCTGGGCGTTTACCGCTTTTGGCGGGATATGGGATATGCTGTTGGCGCTTTAATGGCAGGTATTGTGGGGAATTACTTTGGATTGGTTTGGGCGGTGCATATTGCAGGAATGGTGACACTGTTATCAGGGATTGTTGTTTGGGTAAATATGAGGGAAACGATGAGTAGTCCGGTAAAATAAAAACAGGAAAAGCGATGGTGTAAATCACTTTTCCTGTTAGTAGCCCCAACAGGGATCGAACCTGTATCTAAAGTTTAGGAAACTTCTATTCTATCCATTGAACTATGAGGCCATACCCCAATTTTCCGGGATCGGGTGGCAAAAGTAAGGGTTTTAAATTAATATTTAAAGACTTTCTATATCCACTTTCCCGCCTGCAGGGGTGTAAATACCTTCAATTTCCTTCTTGTATTTCTCCAGGATCACTTTCCGCTTTGCTTTCAATGTAGGTGTCAGTTCACCGGCATTTACGGTCCATTCGTGGGGGAGGAGAACGAATTTTTTCACTTGTTCAATATGACTGAAAAACTGGTTGTACTTGTCTGTTGCCTGTTTGAAGAGGTCTATCACAGCAGGATTTTTCACCAGTTCTTCGTTGGAAGTGGCGGAAACATTGTTTTTGGCAGCCCAGCCACGCAGGTTACCAAAGGACGGTACAATCAATGCTGCCGTGAATTTGCGGTCTTCGCCCACTACCATAATTTGCTCTATATAGGGCGATTCTTTGAACTTATTTTCAATGGGCTGTGGTGCTACAAACTTGCCACCAGAGGTTTTGAAGAGTTCTTTTTTGCGATCCGTTATTTTCAGGAATTTGTTATCAATCAGTACGCCGATATCGCCGGTATGAAACCAGCCATCTTTAATGGCATCGGCAGTAAGATCGGGGCGTTTGTAGTAGCCAATGGTCACGCCGGGGCCTTTACAAAGGATTTCGTCATCTTCAGCCAACTTTACTTCCACACTACTGATAACGGGGCCTACTGTGCCAAACATCCGGTCTTCTTCTTCATAGCGGTTTACACTGATCACAGGGGATGTTTCGGTAAGTCCATATCCTTCCAGGATGGGAATACCACCAGCGGTAAATATTTTGAGTAGTCGTACCTGACAGGCAGCGGCGCCATTGACGATACACTGTATTCTGCCACCGAGGGCAGCGCGCCATTTACTGAAAATCAGTTTGTTGGCTAATTTGAGCTGCAGATTATACCAGGCGCCCTGGTCTTTGTTGATTTCGTAGCGCTTGCCGATATCCACTGCCCAAAAAAACAACGCTCTTTTAATGCCTTTTAGTTCCAGGCCTGTACTCATAATCCTTTCGTATACTTTCTCCAGGAGTCGTGGTACGGTGGTAAAAATGGTAGGTTTTATTTCTTTCAGATTGTCGCCAATGGTATCCATCGTTTCGGCGTAATAAATGGGTACGCCGGATAGGAGATAGAGGTACGTGACCATTCTCTCAAATACGTGGTTTAACGGAAGAAAGCTGAGTGCTCTGGCTTCGGTGCTAACCGGTAAATAGGGTTGGCAGGCCAGCACATTGCTCATTACGTTGTGGTGACTGAGCATTACACCTTTCGGGGTCCCGGTGGTACCGGAAGTATAAATAATAGTAACCAGTTCTTCGGGAGATATATTTTTCCTGGCGGTATCTATTGCTTCAAAATCTGCTTCGTCGCCCAGTTCTACTACTTCTTTCCAATGTCTGGCGCCTTCTACTTTGTTAAAAGTGAATATTTCCCGGATAGAGGGAAGCTGGTCACGCATGCCATTGATTTTGTTGAGCAGTTCTTTGTCGCTCACAAAAAGAATGCTGGCAGCGGCATCATTTAAAACAAACGCCAGTTCGTGTTCGCTAATAGTAGGATAAATGGGCGTAAGTACGGCGCCCAGTTGCTGACAGGCCAGGTCGGTGAGTATCCATTCTGGTCTGTTGGGGGAAATGATGGCTATTTTATCTTTTTCCTCATTGTTTTTAATGCCTGGCCGGATACCTAGTTTGAGCAGGCCGGCGCTGAATTTGAGGGTGATGTCCGCTACTTCTTTTGTACTGTACTTTTTCCATACTCCATTTTCTTTGCCAGCTAACATATCAGTTTTAGGATAGTTGGCTAATTGGTAAGAAATCACGTCAAATAGTCGCTGCGGTTGCTCCTTCATGCTGCTGTAATTTTGTTTGCCTCAAATGTCAAATACGCGTTTGCTGTTGTTCTTTTAGCTTTTCATATTCCTTCACGGCATCTCCGAATGGGTCTTTGTGATAGGCGTTAAAATATTGGAAAGACAATGCTATGCCCCAGCCGAGCGCCGGCCATACAGGCCATGGCGTTCCGTGTGTTTTATCACTGTCTGTCAGAAACCAAACAGCCCACATGCCCATATTAATTACGAGATATATGATAAGATGCGATTTAAATCCGGCTCTTGCTTTTGCTATGCGCCAAAGTCGGTCGTCTCTTTCTTGTGGAGTTTCCATTGAAGTCAGTTTTAGGTAATAGTGGTTGTACTAAATTTAAAATATTTTATTGGCTTCGCAGAGAAAAAAACGGAAAAAGCGGACTTAACGGGTGGCGCGGATGTTAAAGCTGATATTCACCTGTGAATTGATCAGTTTATCCTGCAATGATTTATCAGCACGATAGGTGATGCCCCATTGGGTACGGTCTATATTGAAGCTGGCAGTGGCATTAAGGGTATTATGACTGAAGCTAATGCTGGCAGGAAACGACACATTCTTGGTAACAGATTTCAGGGTGAGATTACCCTTAATAATGTGTGTGGCATTTTTTAAAGTGAGCTCATCACCAACAGCAGGTTGAAATGGCGCTACGTTAGTAATTTCAAAAGTGGCGGTAGGATATTTGTTTACGTCGAAAAACATTTCACCTTTCAACTCTATCTCCAGCTTATGTTGCATGGCAGTATCTCCTACGAGGTCCTTATCTTCCAGGGACTTCATGTTAATTATCAGCTGTCCCCCGGTAACGCTACTGTCGTTTACGTAGAGGGCGCCGCCTGCGAGCTTCAGGGTGCCATGATGTTTGCCGGTAGGTTTGGTACCAATCCATCCCACTACGCTGCTGGCTGTATCCGGTAAATACGCGTGTCCGGTGCCTGCATGCACGGTTTGAGCGTCCGTAATGGTGGCTTTATCGGCTTTAGGCGCCTGCTCGCATGCTACAATGCTGCAGGTGAAAAGAAGAATAATACATAGCAGTTTTTTCATAAATAGATATATGCTTTAAAAAACAAGCGCCCCATTAACCGGGACGCTTGTTAATAGGTTTCGCTATTCAGCCAGTTCCCGGTTACCAACCCACACAAATCGCTTCACAATGAATTCCTGGTTGGTAAAGCTGGCATTGCCTGCCGGATTACCGCCGGTAACATGAAAGTCGGAAAATGCAGCATGTTGATTTACCCATATAAAACCGGTAAGATTAAAAGATACCGGGGTAAATACACTATTCATTTCTGTAGTGATTTTTTCTTTGGTGTCATGATCTGTGGTGTAAGCACCGCAGGTAATGGCTCCATATTTTATGGCCATTTGTTTCGCCAGTTGAATACTGTGATCTGTGTCCCGGGTTTTAATAAGTAATACCACGGGGCCGAACAGTTCTTTTTCGTAGATCGCCGTATCCGCGCTGGTTACTTCCAGTATGGTAGGTGCACATACCCTGGCATTGGTAAATTCTTCATTTACTACCGGAGTACCTTCCAGTATCACTTTGCCGCCAAGATGACGTACTTCTTTTGCACGGGTAAGGGTGCTGTCGTTTTGGATGGCGCCAAGGGTACCAGCGCCCATTTTGGGATGGTTTACGAGGCCCACTACGGCATCTTTAAACCGCTGTACTACTTCATTGAAGGGTACCAGTCCATTTTCGGTACGCACGCCATTTTCGGGGATGAAAAAGTTCTGTGGCGCGGTACACATCTGACCGGAATACAGGCTAACAGAAAATGCCAGGTTCTGGATAACCGCATCCAGGTCTTTTACGCTGTCGAGTATTACTGAGTTCACCCCTGCTTTTTCTGTGAATACGGTTTTGCCGGGAAGTGATTCTATGTATTCACCAAAGCTGTTGCCGCCGGTATAGTCGATCAGCTTCACTTCCGGATGTTCACATAATGTTTTGGTGATCAGCTGCTCGGAGCTGTCGGCGGCCAGCTGGCAGAGGTTCGGATCATATCCGTTGTCTTTCAGCGACTGTTGAATGGCACTAACGGCAATGGCTATTGGTAATATGGCCTTTGGATGTGGCTTTACAATAACCGCATTACCGGTAATAAGGTCGGCATACACACCAGGCAGGGTATTCCATACCGGGAAGGTGGAGCAGCCAATTACTACGCCGATGCCTTTAGGGATCGGTTTAAATGTTTTATATAGTTTGATACTGGTTTTGCCCATGGGCTTTTCCCAGGTAAGACTGGGAGGATAGCGTTGCAGTTCATGATACCCGGTGGCTACCGCTTCCAGGGCGCGGTCGTTGGCGTGTGGGCCGGAAGCCTGAAAGCTCATCATAAAGCTTTGGCCGGTGGTATGCATGGTGGCATTGGCAATATCGAAGAAATAGTCTTTAATACGCTCCAGGGTTTCTGTGAGGATGCCCGCTCTCTCTGCTACCGGTACGCTGCCCCAGCTTTTACCGGCGCTGGCTGCTTTGGTCAGCAGGTCGTTTACCGTAAAAGTAGGATAGGTAACGCCCAGCACCTCACGTGTGTAAGGAGATACTTCTTCGCCGGTCCACCCGGTTTCACCGGTTTGAAGCAATTGTTTGAAAGGTTTGCCCAGCAGTTGCTGATAGCTCTGAACGCCCTTTGCATGAGCATCTTCACCGTAAGCCTTAGGATGCTCCGGATATTGCGAATAGAAAGTTCTTTCGTGGTTCGCCTTTACGGCGTTGTCAATAATGTTTTGGTGTTTGTTAACGAGCATATTCAGAATTTGAGATTTACAATTTACGGATTTAGTCATTCAGTTGCTACAGCAACTAAATGACTAAGCCCATAAATCAAAAAATATCTAAATACTAATATCCCGAATTGATCAGCGTAAACCTTCCATCGTTGTAATACTCGTCGGGTCTTGGCTTTAATGGATGGCTACGTTGGTATTTCAGGAAATCATCATAGTCCTGTTTATGTAATGCAATCCATGCTTTGTAACCGGCCTGGTTGGCGGCAGGGCCAAACAGCCATTGGTTATATGATTCAAACATGCCCGCGCGCAGCAGGTCACGTTGAAAATCGAAGAGGGCAAAAGGATACTTCATGCCGTAGAAGTTATACCAGTCCAGCAGAAAACGGGTACGTACCATTACCAGTACCTCCGGATCTATACCGCCGGTCACCACGTTGATTTGTTTGCCCATGCAGGTTTTATAGGCCTCCACAAAATCTGAGCTGCCTTTTTTGCCTTTTTTGTCATCAGGCAGCATGGCGTCAAAAAGCGACGGGTCGTTGAATAACTTCTTATAAGATTCCAGTACAATATTCCTTATTTCAGCCGTGCGGGTGGTAAAACTTTCCATATTCATGAAGGTTTCACCGTATAAGATGCACCATAACGGAACGTTGCTGTAATCGTATGTTTTGGCGGCATTATAATAGTTACCCGGAAAAGTAGGGTCCTGTTCTATGCCTTTGAGCCAGCTACGCAGGGCGCCGTCATACATTTTAAAGTTCATCAGCAGGGTACCGTTATCGTTGTATAACTCGCCACTGTTGGGGAACTTCTTCAGTGCCCGCTCATACATGCGTTGGGCAACTTTCCACTCTTCCCGGCCGATATAGATATTACCGGCAATCTGAAAGGCCTGTACATCCACTTCTTTATTGCTCAGCAAGGGTTCTATCACACTTTTGGCTTTTACCAGGTCTCCTTTCAGGTAGAAGGTGAAGGCCAGTTGCTTCTTATATTCATAATTATCCGGCTCCAATTGTAAAGCCTGGTTCAGCACCAGTATGGCGTTGGAATAATCTCCGGTGCGAATAAAGCCGGAAGCTGTATTGTACAACTCTTTGGCATCCTGGGCTACTACCGCCTGTGAAAATAAAACTCCCGCAACTATAAAAGCTTTCAATAAAGAAGACCGTTTGTTCATCCCTTGTCTGTTCGTTTGCTGTAAAAGTAAGGAAAATGGGGTAATGTGCCACGGATCAATCGATGACCTGGCTGGAGGAGGAAAATCTGGTTTATATATTTATTTATTTTTTATTTGTTGAGATGAAAACACGATGTAGTAAAAAGAGAGCTACGATTAATACCACGCCACTGCCAATTACCCAAATGGGATCAGTAAGGAAGCGTTCGAGGCGATAGTCAAAATTGTCATGGATGAAAAAGAGAGGCAACAAGCCCGAAAAATTAAAAAGAAAACGGGTGTAAATATTAATACTGAGATTCCCCGTTTTATAGTACATCCAGCTATGCAAAACATTCGCGGCTACGATATATACCAGCAATATAGGAGACAAGTAGAAAGTAAATGCAATAACACTAATATTTAAGATTGCTGTGATGGGAGAATATTTTTTCAGAAAACTGTCTAATAGTATACCCCTGAAAAAGGCCTCCATCATAATGGGCTCAAGCAACAGTGAAATAACAACAAACGCTAACGGGTTTTCCCTTGCCAACCTAATGCCAGGAGCTAAATGGCTGAGTATATCCAGGTGAAGCCATTCATATATACCAATAAAAAAAATACTATAACAAAAGGTAATGAAAGGTAATAGTATAATTACCAACCCGGAAGGCATTGCAAGTGAGAACCGGAAGGTGGGTTCCGCTTTCCGCTTTAGGATTAAAGAGATAGCTAGAAACAAACAAAATAGCAATAGAGATACAGTAGATAAAAAAATATAATAATCAACCTCACCAGTCTTTTTTGAGAAAAACATCACAAACATGGCGTTAAAGACCATCGCTATTACAAAATAGCAAATTGGGAACACCCAGGCCTGGGCAATGTTGGGGAAGAATTTCTTTTTCTCAGTAATCAGCAAAGGATCATTATCGAAAATGCTTTCAGAGGTAGTCATAGGTTGAATAAGGAATAATAAAGCTCCCCGGCGACTATATCCCCGGGGAGAGAATAAATATTTTAAATGATATGTGTGATAAGTCCGTCTCTCAGCTTCGGTTCAAACCAGGTACTCTTAGGAGGCATTACATTACCGCTGTCGGCAATATCAAACAACTGTTGAATGGTAACGGGATACAAGGCAAACGCTACTTTCATTTCACCGCTGTCAACCCGTTTTACCAGTTCTCCTAATCCACGAATGCCGCCTACAAAGTCGATCCGCTTATCGGTGCGCTGGTCTTTGATACCCAGTAATTTATCCAATACATTATTAGAAAGAATGGTCACATCCAGGATACCGATGGGATCTGTGGTATAGGTGCCGTCTTTGGCTACCAGCCGATACCATTTGCCACCGAGGTACATACTGAATTCATGCAGCATGGAAGGCTGTTGTGGCAGATGGCCAATTTCCTCTACCGTGAAATCGTAGTCGAGCTGCGATAACAACGCCGCTTCACTCAGGCCGTTCAGGTCTTTCACTACGCGGTTATAATCCAGTATCGCCAGCTGACTGGCGGGGAAGATAGTCGTCAGGAAATAGTTAACCGGATTTTCTATGGAGGTAATTTTGCCGGCGGCTTCCATTTCCTTTTGTACAAGGCTGGCAGAAGCGGCGCGGTGATGCCCGTCTGCAATATAGGTGCAGGGCACTTTATCGGCAAACAGGGAAGTGATATCCGCAATGGCAGCAGGTGCATTAATCACCCAAATAGTGTGCTGTATGTCATCATCTGCGGTGAAGTCGTATACCGGTGGATGATGTTCCTGCCATTGATCTATCAGTGCGTTGATTTCCTGTACATCGTTATAGGCCAGGAAAACATTACCGGTTTGTGCCTTCGTGGTTTTAATATGATTGATACGGTCCAGTTCTTTGTCTGGCCGTGTGAATTCATGTTTCTTAATAATACCGTTGTTGTAGTCGGCAATGGATGATGCGCATACGAGGCCGGTTTGAGCGCGCCCGTTCATCACCAGTTTATAAATGTAATAAGCAGGCTGGGCTTCGGGAAAAAGTGTGCCTTCCGCGATCATACGGCGCAGATTTTCAGCTGCTTTATCATATACCTGCTGGCTATGGGTGTCTATCCCTTCCGGCAGATCTATTTCAGATTTAGAAACATGATAATAAGAATTCGGGTTACCGGCGGCGGCAATTTTTGCTTCTTCCGAACTAAGTACGTCATAGGGCCTTGCGGCTACTTTTGGGGCCAATTCTTCCGTTGGCCTCACTCCGTTAAAAGGTCTGATAATAGCCATGATGAATATATATGTGAGTAGTAAATGTAAGGATAAAAACAACGAGTAACCAATAACGCACTACGGAGTTGCGGACAGATCGCAGTGATCTGTCCACAACTCCGTAGCTATAAAGGAGAAAAAGTTGTTATGCCTTTTTCAGTGAGAAATATTTCATGGCTTCCACCATTACTTCTACGCTCTCATAAGGCAGGGCGTTATACATAGATACCCGGAATCCGCCTGACAGACGATGTCCTTTGATCCCTACAATGTCTTCTTTCTTACAGAATTTCAGGAACTCTTCTTCCATTTCCGGCTTATCCATAATAAAGCAGGCATTCATTTTACTACGGTCTTCTTTTACCACGGTGCCGCGGAACAGCGGGTTATGGTCAATTTCATCGTAGAGCAATGCTGCTTTTTTATCATTTATTTTTTCAATAGCAGGAATACCACCTTGTTCTTTCAGCCAACGGAGGGTAAGCATGGAAATGTATACGGCGAAAACAGGAGGCGTATTCAGCATAGAACCATTTTCGATGTGGTTCCGGTAGTCCAGTATAGCGGGTATTTTACGCGATACTTTGCCCAGCATGCTTTTGCGTATTGCTACCATCGTAGCACCAGCAGCGCCCATGTTTTTCTGTACACCTGCATAGATCAACGAGTACTTGTTGAAGTCCATACTACGACTCATAATGTCACTGCTCATGTCTGCTACCAGGGGTACATCGGTAACAGGCGTCATTTGCCACTGTGTACCATAAATGGTATTGTTAGTGGTAATATGCAGATAACTGGCCTGTGGCGGGATGGTAAACTGCTTTGGGATATGATTGTAGTTGCTTTCTTTGGAGCTGGCCACTACGTCGGTAAAGCCAAACAATTTTGCTTCTTTGATAGCCTTATTGGACCATACACCGGTATCTACATAAGCAGCCGTTTCACTGCTTTCCAGCAGATTCATGGGTACCTGCATAAACTGTGTGGTGGCGCCGCCATGTAAAAAGAGCACTTCAAAGTCATCATCAAGCTGCATCAGTTCCCTCACCAGGTTGCGCGCCTCGTCCATCACCGCCATAAACGGTTGTGTTCTGTGTCCAATCTCCAGTATAGACATTCCCGACCCTTCAAAGTCGATCAGCGCTTTACTGGCCTTGTACAATACCTCGTTAGGTAATACAGAAGGACCTGCGTTAAAATTATGCACCTTCATGTTACGATTCAGATTAAATTCATTTTTTGATCTTTCCACTTTGTTTTGGTTTTTCTAAGGAAACGGAAAAAAAACGGCACGGGTGTTTTAAAATAAAACCTAAGGTGCGTGGTGTAGGATAGGCTAAAAGATGGTATGGGCAAAGATAAAATTTCTTTTCTAATTATTAAGTATTACCATAAATATTTTAGCCCTTTTACTCCTCCCTCACCGGTAATTGCCCCTGTAACCACTGCTGTTGCAGCTTTTGTACCTCCTGTAATTCTTCCGTGGTAAGGGTTGTATGCGTTAGCTCCCGTAAGGAAGGCTGCCCTGCATTTACCCAGGCCGTATACCAGGCCGCTGCTACCGCTGCGATGGCATTTTTCATGCGACGGGATACCATATCTCCCATCGATAAATTATACGCTTTCGTATAGTCATCTGCGTAAGTACGTACTAATACGCCGTTTCGGTTTTCATAAGCATATTTACGACCCGGAGGGAACTGCGCACTTAAACGTTTTTCATACTGCAGTACTGTATCAGCGGCTTGCCCGCTTATCCGGATAATATCCCAGATAAACGTGCGTGGCTCCCGGATATAAACGGCTTTCCCGGCCCAGTAATCAAACTCCTGGTCGGCCAACAGCTCAGGAATGCGCGACTCCCATAAGCCATGTATGCCCGTTTGCCCGGTAAACTGCCCGTTATGATTGGAACAGGCATGCAGGGGAACATGTGCATCTGCTACATAGTGACCCAGTTCGGCCGATAGCTGCAATATGCGTTGCTGATCGCGGTCACGGAAAGCTTTGGTGAGCATCGCCATCATCTTTTCAAGATGCCAGGGTAATAGGCCATTCTTATTCAGAGAGTCTGCAGTATACCGCGCTACGGCATCCGCCCATTTACGGGGAATGTGGTCGTATGGCGGCGTGTCAAATAAATCAATATCTATGAAATGTCTGGCGCCTTCCGCCGCTACAGCATAACGGCGTTTATCCGGGTCCGTGGCATGTACGGTAAGATATTCCAGTGCCGGCTTATACAATATCATCATCTCCGGGGGCAGGCAAAATACCGCCAGCCGGTTAATTCGTTGATGCGCAAAAAATCCCCAGGCATGGGCATCTGCACATGATAACATCAATACAGTAAACATTACGGAAATCCGCAGGTAGGCGTGGGTTAACATATAGCTATATTTTTTTGGGAAGACGAATATAGCCATTTTTTTTCCGCAAAAACGGAAAGTAACACCTTCGTGTTTTTGCGGGAAAATTGAATTAAATATTAGTGACGCCGCCGCTCACAGCAAACTTCATCGCTTCTCCGGCTGATATATTGGTCAACTCTTTTACCCGGTCTTTTGGTACCATAAACACTTTACCCGTAATGGCATAAGCATGGGGCACATATACCGCCATATAGCCCTCCAGCCCAAAATTGCTCACATCCGTTTGTGTAATGAACCCCATCTCCCAAACATCTACCCCATAAATCTGCACCAGCACCGGATGGTCAAATTTTTTCTTCTCACCTACAAAGGCATCAAACACATCCTTAATAGAGGTATAGATGTACTTGATGAATGGCGTGCGCTCCAGCAGGTGATCAAACAAATCAAATATTCTCCCTATAATAAAAGAAGAGCTAAGATACCCTACCACAATGATCAACAGGAATACCAATGCAAATCCTACCCCCTTGTATTTCAGAAAACTGAAAGAGGCGCCATCCGGAATCATCTCTTTGGGAATAATGTTGTCGATAGTAACAAAAGCCCAATACAGGGTGAGCGCCGTAATCCCTATGGGAGCCAGAATAAGCAATCCCTGAAAGAAGTAACGCAACAGCCTGGATGCAAATACTTTAAGTCTGAGTTTTGGCGACATGGTTCGTGATTAGAAACGCAAAATTAGTCAATAAAGCGAAAGGCCGAAACCTTTCTATTTATCATTCAATGTTGCTACATGTAAAAAATAAATACTGGAAACTTTGGAAGTTTGGAAAGTTTCCATAGTTTTGTGATGCATAACAAGAGGGTTATTGCTGTAAAACTATGGAAGTACAGGAACGTATTATGGACACGGCTTTCAGCCTGTTTCGTCAGTTTGGTACCCGCTCGATCACCATGGACGACATCGCTGTAAAAATGGGCATCTCCAAGAAAACATTGTATGCTCACTTCACCGATAAGGATGATATGGTTACCCAAACCATCAGCCGGTTCATAGAAGTGGTAAATGAAGAATGTCTGACAGACCGCAAAAAATCCAGAGATGCTATTGAGGAGCTTTTTCTGGTAATGGATATGATCGATCGCCGCCTGAGAAACATGAACCCGGTGATTATGCTGGATCTCAACAAATTTCACGCAAAAGCATACCAGGTTTTTGAAGAATATCAGAACAACACCCTCGCTACCATGATCCGCGAAAACATGGAAAGAGGCATCAGTGAAGGGGTTTACCGCCCGGATATCGACATCAGGATATTAACACAATACCGTATTCACTCCTGTATGATTTGCTTTAAACCCGAAATCTTCCCCGGTAGCTATGATATGAATAAAGTGCAGAGAGTATTGCTGGAGAATTTCTTATATGGAATGGCCTCCGTGAAGGGATACCAACTTATTGAAGAATATAAACAACTATCGCAAAATAAATAACACTATGCTATCAATCAAAAGGCTCATCAGTACGGCTTTTATGGTGTTGTTGCTGTCAATATCCATCTGTGTGATGGCCCAACAGCAATTAACCACAGAACCAATCAGCCTGTCTGCGCAGCAAGCGGTAGACTACGCGCTGGCTAATCAGAGCTCCGTAAAAACAGCCAGGCTGGATGAATTGATCCAACTGGCCAAGAATAAGGAAATCAGTGGTATGGCATTACCCAACGTTGCTGGTACTGGGTCCTATCAGTACAATCCCATTCAGCAGAAGCAATTCTTTAACGTAGGGAAATTAGGCCCTCCGGGCGCATCAAAAGATACTTTTGCAGCTATATCCTTCCAATTACCGCAAAACGTATTGGGTGAAATAAGACTCACACAGACCCTCTTTGATCCCAGCGTACTGGTGGCATTACAGGCACGCAAAACATTGGAAACACTGGTAGCTCAAAACGTTGTCAAAACCCAGATAGATGTAAAGGTAAACGTATACAAAGCTTACTACAACGTACTTTCCGCCAATAAAGCACTCTCCATTCTATCAGAAAATCTGACTTCTCTGGAAAAAATTCTCGGAGAAACCAAAGAAATCTATAAGAACGGATTAGCGGAAAAACTGGATGTAGACCGCCTGGTGGTACAACATACCAATCTGCAAACAGAACAAACCAAACTCCGGAACCTCATAGAACTGGGCACTGCCGCGCTGAAATACCAGATGGGAATGCCGCTTAAACAAGCGATCACGTTAACGGATACACTGTCTACTGAGAAAATTGTAGCAGATGTACTGGATATGGATAAATTCGACTACTCCCAACGGATAGAATATAAATTGCTGGAAACGCAGAAGAAAGCCAATGAATATGATCTGAAAAGATATAAGTTAAAAGGCCTGCCATCCCTGCAATTATTCGGCGCCACCGGTGCGCTCAGAGGTAGTGAAAAATTTGACTACTTCCAGGGACAGATGTGGTACGGCTATGTAAATACAGGCCTCAACCTGTCAGTACCCATCTTCACCGGCCTGCAACGCAAACGTCAGGTAGACCAGGCATGGCTCAATGTAAAGAAAAGTGAAGTGGCCATTGAAAATGCAAAGCTCGGCATCGATCTCGAAAGAGAACAATCTGCTTCCACATTCCGGAATAATGTACTCACACTGGAAGCACAGGAAAAAAACATGGGACTGGCACAGGATGTATACCATACTACCCAAGTCAAATACAGAGAGGGCGTAGGTTCCAGCCTGGAAATGACCACTGCTGAAAATGATCTGCTTACTGCACAAAATAATTATTTCACGGCATTATTTAATGCAATCGTTGCTAAGGTAGATCTGCTGAAATCATATGGCAAACTATAAGCTTAACTATTACAATCACCATTTCACTACTATAAATATGACCAAAAGATATTCTTTCCTGATTCCCATTATCACGCTTGTACTGGCTGCCTGTGGCGGTGGTGGAGGAAATAAAGCGGAACAGCTGCAGCAGTTGAAACAGCAGAAAGCAAAGTTCAATGAAGATATCGATAAGAAAATTGCAGTGCTGGAAAAGGAAGTAGGTACAAAAGATACAGTACTGAAAATGAAAGACGTGGCCATAGCAGAAGTAACCGATACTTTATTTGAACACTATATCGATGTACAAGGTAGTGTAGATGCCCGCGAAAACGTAAACGTGTCTGCCCGTGTACCAGGTGTAATCACTGGCATCTTCGTAAAAGAAGGACAAACAGTAAGCCAGGGACAAACACTGGCGCAGGTAGACGATCAGGTATTAAAAGCAAACATGGCAGAACTGCGTACACAGATGGATCTGGCCAATACTTTGTTCGAAAAACAAAAGAACCTGTGGGCACAAAAAATAGGTTCTGAAGTACAATACCTGAACGCGAAAAATCAGAAAGAAGGTCTCGAAAGAAAAATTGCCACCCTGCAGGATCAAATGGCGCAAACACGCATCATTGCTCCTATCAGCGGTAGCGTAGATGCAGTGATTGCTAAAGTAGGCGATAACGCAGCCCCCGGCGCTCCAGCATTCCGTGTAGTAAATGCCAATAACCTGAAAATAACTGCTAACGTGGCGGAAGCATATGCCGGCCTGTTGAAAACAGGTGATCCGGTAGTCATTGCATTCCCGGATATTAACCGCGAGATCCGCAGCAACATTAGCTTCGCGTCTAAAACAATTGATCCGCTGAGCCGCACTATCAAAGTGGAAGTGCCGCTGAAAGCCGATAATAGCCTGCGTCCTAATATGATTGCACATATCCGGATCGTAGATTACGCCGCAAAAAATGCAGTGGTAATTCCGGTGAGCGTTATTCAGTATACTTCCGGTAAACCTTATGTAGTGGTAGCGCAAAATACCAACGGTAAAATGGTAGCACAGCGGAAAACAATAGAGCTGGGCCGCACTTATAATGATAAAGCAGAAATTAAAACGGGTTTGGATAAAGGTGATAAAATCATCACCACAGGTTTTCAGGGACTGAACGATAACGACCTGATTAAATTATAAAGGGGCTGCCATCAGCTAAAACCAAGTGTATGCAAGACAATCTCCATAAAGAATTTAAGCCTACCAGTTGGGCCATTGATAATAAGGTGAGCGTTTACGTTGCTACCATTATCATTGCGCTCGCCGGTATCCTTTCCTATATAAATCTGCCGAAGGAACAGTTTCCGGAAGTGGTATTTCCGCAGTTCTATATCAATACCATCAATGCAGGTACTTCTCCGGAAGATATGGAAACTACGGTGACCAAACCCATCGAGAAACAGCTGAACGGTATTTCCGGTGTGAAAAAGATTAAGAGTACTTCCATGCAGGATTTCTCTGCGATCACCATCGAGTTCAATGCGAATGAAGACATTGAAGCTGCCCGTCAGCAGGTGCGTGAAAAAGTGGATGATGCTAAAAAAGATCTGCCACAGAACCTCACACAGGAACCACAAATCGTGAAAATTGATGTGTCGCAGATTCCTATCATGAACGTAAACCTCTCGGGCGACTTCGACCTGCAAACCCTTAAAAAGTATGCAGATGATATGAAAGATCGCATTGAGGCGTTAAATGAAATTACCCGTGTAGACCTGGTGGGTGAACTGGAACGTGAAATCCAGATCAATGTGGACAAATACAAAATGGACGCGGCTAAAATCAGTTTTGAAGATATCATCGGCGCTATACAGGGAGAAAACATCACTATCTCCGGTGGTCTGGTAGCCATGGACGGTCAGAAACGTACCCTCAGCGTAAAAGGAGAATACAAAGATCCTGCAAAGATTGCTAATATCATTGTACGCGGACAATCAGGAGCCACTGTATACCTGCGGGATGTAGCCAATGTGGTAGACGGCTTCCTGGAACAGGAAAGCTATGCCCGCCTGGCTGGAAAAAATGTGATCACGCTGAACGTCATCAAACAGAGTGGTAAAAACCTGATTGATGCCTCAGATAAAATACAGGCGATCACAAAAGATATGCAGGAAAACTATTTTCCTAAAAATCTAAATGTAACGATTACCGCAGATCAGTCTAAATCTACCCGTGTTACATTGCACGACCTGATTAATACCATTATTATCGGCTTCCTGCTGGTAACCATCATCCTCATGTTCTTCATGGGTGCGGTGAACGCCATATTCGTGGCATTGTCTGTACCTATCTCCATGTTCATTGCCTTCCTGCTGATGCCGATGTATGGCTTTACGCTGAACATGATGGTATTGTTCTCGTTCCTGCTGGCATTAGGTATTGTGGTAKATGATGCCATTGTGGTCATAKAAAACGTGCACCGTATTTTTAATGAACGAAAGGAGCTGGGGATTGTGAAGGCCGCGAAGATCGCGGCCGGAGAGGTGTTCCTGCCGGTGTTTTCCGGAACGCTTACCGTATTGGCGCCATTCGTTCCATTACTTTTCTGGCCTGGTGTAATCGGTAAATTTATGTTCTACTTACCAGTAACGCTGATCACTACATTAGGCGCTTCACTGATAGTAGCTTATATCATCAACCCCGTTTTTGCAGTAGATTTCATGGATCGTCATGAAGGCGAGAACCATCCGAAACCAAGGTTTGATAAGAAATTCGCCACCCTCTCCGGTGTGTTTGCCCTGATTGCGTTGATTGGATATGCCAATGGCAGTGTGGGAGTGGGTAATTTTGTGATCTTCCTGTATCTGATGATTGTACTGGAGCGCTTCTGGTTAGGTGGCGTAGCCCGTCACTTCCAGCATGTGTTCTGGCCTAAAGTACAGGAGCGCTATAAACGAATTCTGAAATGGTGTTTGGTGGGCTGGCGTCCCGTATGGATTGTAATAGCCACTTTCGGCCTGCTGATTTTCAGTATCATGCTTACGGCTATACGAAATCCTAAAGTGGTGTTTTTCCCACAGGCAGATCCGAACTTTGTTTATACCTATATAGAATTGCCTAACGGTACAGATCAGAAGTACACCGATTCTATTACAAAAATTGTAGAGAACCGTATTAACAAAGTGCTGGGCCCGCATAATCCAATTGTGGAATCAGTGATTTCCAACGTCGCTAAAGGCGCGGGAGATCCTTCCCAGATGGACTTGAGCGTACAACCACAGAAAGGTAAAGTAACCGTTGCCTTTGTGGAATTTGGTGCCAGAAATGGTCAATCCACGGTACAATACCTCGACAAAATCCGTGATGCCGTGAAAGGTATCCCTGGTACTAATATCACGGTGGAACAGGAGCAGGGTGGTCCGCCAACAGGTAAACCGATCAACATTGAAATCAGTGGAGATAACTTCGATGAGCTGACAGGAACTTCGTTCAGACTTAAACGTTACCTCGATTCCCTGCAGATTGGTGGCGTGGAAGAACTGAAAAGCGATTTCGAAGCAAATAAGCCTGAAATCGTGGTAAACATCGACCGGGAAAGAGCAAATGCGGAAGGCATTTCTACCCGGCAGATCGGAAGTACGTTGCGTGCCGCATTATTTGGTGCAGAAGCTTCCAAAATCCGTGATGCCAAAGATGAGTATAAGATCATGGTGAGATTGAATGAGGATCAACGGAATAATATCAACAACCTGATGAACCTGAACCTGGTATACCGGGATATGAATATGGGAGGCGCTATTCGCCAGGTACCATTATCTGCTGTGGCAGATATTCACTACTCCAATACGTATGCGGGTATCAAACGTATAGATCAGAAACGCGTTATCACGCTGTATTCTAACATCTTAACCGGCTTCAATGCCAATGAGGTAGTGCAGCACATTGAAACCTCGCTGCATGATTTCAGCCATCCGTCTTCTGTAGTTATTAAGATGACAGGGGAGCAGGAGGATCAGCAGGAAACCATGAACTTCCTGATGATGGCGATGTTGGGTGCATTCGGTCTCATTTTGATGATCATGGTGACACAGTTTAACTCTATTGGTCGTCCGATGATCATTTTTATGGAAATTTTGTTCAGTATCATAGGGGTATTCCTGGGCTTCTCCATCTTTAAGATGAGTATTTCCATTGTAATGACTGGCGTGGGTATTATGGCGCTGGCAGGTATTGTGGTAAGGAATGGTATCGTACTGGTAGAGTTCACGGATTTACTGATACAGCAAAAAACGCCGGTATATGAAGCCGTAGTGGAAGCAGGTAAAACCCGTATGACGCCGGTAATCTTAACCGCTATTGCGGCTATATTGGGACTTATTCCTTTGGCAGTAGGCTTCAATATTGACTTTGCGTCATTGTTTAGTGAGTTTAAACCGCATATTTTCTTTGGAGGCGATAACGTAGCGTTCTGGGGGCCGCTGGCCTGGACCATGGTGTTCGGATTGGTGTTTGCTACCTTCCTGACCCTGATTATGGTACCGGTAATGTACGCCATGAACAAGCGTTCTATCGATGTGCTGGATTGGTATAACCTGCCGCGGGGACTTAAGTATGTCCCATTTGTGGTATTAATCATCAAAATATTCATGAAACGGTCAGATGTGAGGGCGTTACACGATCCTAAGTACATGTCTGACAAGCCATATAACTTTTTTCCAGAGCCAGAGGAGCCAATAGAAGAGCCGGTGGTAGGAAAGAAGGTAGGCGGGATCTCCGTTAATTAAAGATTTTTCAATACAGTGTAACAGTTGTAGGTTAACAGTCTCCGTCCCGATTCTTCGGGACGGATTTTTTTTGTATATTACAGTCGAAATGGCTTTTTTGCTTTCATTAACAAATTTTAACATTTGGAATGAGCGGCATTTGATTAGCCTTTATTACTTTTGACCCAGCAGATAGCATTACACGTTACTAGCCATATACAGCCTTAGCCTTATATGCCATGATTAATAAGAAGTGAGATATTAAAAGACAGTCTGTTTTGAACAGTTAGGCCATTTAGCCTGTAATAGTATATATAATTAAGAAAGATAGAGATAGATAAAAGTTCAGCTTTTCTTGACAACTAGCAGAAATCGCCATTAAACATTAAAAGAACGACACTAAGGCGCAATAAGAAGATTGGAAGACCATGGAGTACGTAGCATCGTTAGCTTTTGCTAAAGAGAGGGACCAGCAGGATCCATTACATAAATTCAGAGATCAGTTTTATTTTCCACAGAGAAACGGAAAGGATGCTATTTATTTATGTGGCAACTCACTCGGTTTACAATCAAAGAATGTTAAAGCAGCTATAGAACAGGAAGTGGCGGATTGGCAACAATATGCAGTGGAAGGTTATTGGGCCGCAAAACATCCGTGGTTATATTATCAGCAATATTGCAGTAAGCCATTAACAGCCATGATGGGCGCAAGCCAGCAGGAGTTGACGGTGATGAATACGCTGACGGTAAATCTGCATTTGATGATGCTTAGTTTTTACCGACCAAACAAACAACGGTTTAAAGTGTTAATGGAGGCGGGAGCTTTTCCGAGCGACCAATACGCAGTTGAAACACAGGTTAAGTTTCATGGTTACAATCCTGAAAGTGCGATTATAGAAGTTTCTCCGCGACCCGGAGAACATTTGATAAGATTAGAAGATATTTTAGAGATTATTAACACAGAAAGTGATAGCTTAGCACTAGTTTTATTTGGAGGTATAAATTACTATACCGGACAGTTTTTTGATATACCCGCTATAACAGCAGCCGCTCACAAGGCAGGCGCTTACGCAGGTTTCGACCTGGCACATGTAGCTGGAAATATACCGGTAGCATTGCACGATTGGGAAGTAGATTTTGCCGTTTGGTGCTCTTATAAGTACCTGAATGGCGGTCCCGGCGCAGTAGGAGGCGCTTTTGTGCATGAGAAACATGCCAGTAACCGCGATTTTCTTCGCTTAGGTGGCTGGTGGGGCAATGAAGAGAGTGCACGTTTTAAAATGGAAAAAGGGTTTGTGCCTAAAAAAGAAGCTGAAGGATGGCAACAAAGCACCGCTCAGGTGTTTAATATGGTTAGCCTGAAAGCATCCCTGGAATTATTTGAAGCGGCCGGTATCGGCGCTTTACGTACCAAGAGTATAGAGATGACGAATTATCTTGAATTCCTGTTACAACAATTGAAAGGCATAAACTTCCAGATTATAACACCGGAAAATTGTAATGAACGTGGCGCTCAGTTATCTTTGTTGTTCCAGGATAAAGGTAAAGAAATACATCAACGGATGACCGATGCCGGTATAATCGTTGACTGGAGAGAGCCCGGGGTTATCAGGGTATCACCGGCACCCTTGTATAACTCCTATCAGGACGTATTTCATTTTTATGAAATCATAGCTAATATTGCTTCAAACGCTTAATTAAGTAAGATGACTTTTGAGAGAAACGAACGCCCCCGCAGGCCTTATTCTTCTGATACCAACAAAGAGAATGATCCCAATAAGGAGAAAGGCGATGACAAACCCAATTTAAATAACGAGCGGGAAGGCGGCAAGCCCGACTACAACAGTGGAAGCTCTGAGGGGCGCACTGGTTACAATCGAGAAGGCGGATATCGTCCGCGTACTGATTACAATCGTGATGGCGGCGGTGGCGGCTACAACCGTGAAGGCGGTGGTGGTGGTTACAATCGTGATGGTGGCGGCGGCTACAACCGTGAAGGCGGTGGTGGCGGTGGTTACAATCGTGATGGCGGCGGCGGTTACAACCGTGAAGGCGGTGGTGGTGGCTACAACCGTGATGGTGGTGGCGGCGGTTACAATCGCGGTGGCGGTGGCTACGGCGGTGGTGGCGGCTACAACCGTGATGGTGGTGGTTACAACCGTGAAGGCGGTGGTGGCGGTGGCTACAACCGTGAAGGCGGTGGTGGCGGTGGCTACAATCGTGAAGGCGGTGGTGGCGGCGGTTACAACCGTGAAGGCGGTGGTGGCGGTGGTTACAATCGCGGCGGCGGTGGTGGTGGTTACGATCGCGGCGGTGGCGGCGGTGGTTACAATCGCGGCGGTGGCGGCGGTGGTTACGATCGCGGCGGTGGCGGCGGTGGTTACGATCGTGGCGGCGGCGGTGGTGGTTACAATCGCGGCGGTGGCGGCGGTGGTTACGATCGCGGCGGTGGCGGCGGTGGTTACAATCGTGGCGGCGGCGGCGGTGGTTACAGCGGCGGTGGTGGCGGTGGCTACAACCGTGGCGGTGGCGGCGGCGGTGGATACCGTGGTGGCGGAAACCCAAGACAGGGTGGAAGACCTCAACGCTTTGAACCAAAACCTGATAATAAAATTTACTTTATCGCCCTCCTGCCAACTGCAGAAGTAGGTAAAGAAATCATAAAAATCAAACAGGAATTTGCAGAACAATATGGTCCTATGTACGCACTGAAAGTGTTGCCACATATCACCCTGCAAGTACCTTTCACGGCTGATCCGGCATTGGAAAAAGCTTTCTGTGATGAACTGACCGAGTTTGCAAAAACACAGGCTCCGTTCGAAGTATCCCTGAAAGGCTTCGGTACTTTCCCGAACAAACAAAACCGTGTACTCTTCATCAACGTGGAAAAAAGTGAAACCATGTCTGCTATGCACCGTCAGCTGATCAACTTCCTGCGTAAGGAATTTGGCTTCAGTACAATGCTGGCACGTACAGGATTTACTCCTCACGTAACCGTGGCCTTTAAAGACCTGGAAGATGATCAGTTTAATAAAGCATGGCCTGAATATGAAAACAAGGAATATGAGGCTACCTTCAAGGTAAATAACCTCTACTTCCTCCGTCACAACGGTAAATCATGGGAAGTGCTGCAGAAATGCAAATTAGGTGGTGCCTGATAAAAGCCCTACCTGTAAAATATCAAAAGGCCTCCGCAAATGCGGGGGCCTTTTTCGTTTTAAAACACAGACAGTATAACGGTGTAGGTTATACGAACTTAAGGGCTTATAGCCTGATGACTTTACCTGATCCCATAATATTGCTGACAACACTCGCTGCACCGGTAAAACGAACATTTCCGCTGCCATAAATCTGCACGTCCAGGCGCTGCTGTACAAAAGCAGCATGCTCACCCGAACCACTGATGGTAATATTTGCCTTCTGCACTTCCATCGTGGCGGCGTCTACATTACCGCTGCCGTTAATTTCGCTGTTATGTGTGTCGGCCTTACCTTTCAATACAATATTGCCGGAGCCGTTAATAGTGGTATTAAGGGCGCCAGTAGCTAAAGTAAGCCATCCTGCACCACTTCCGTTCACTTCATATTTTAAAAGCGACGTTCGTATGGTATCCTGATTATCTACCGTAGCGGAGCCATCAAACTGCAACCGCTGAAAAATAGGGCTTTGCACGTAAATCTTTATTGGCAAATGGCGGCGAAGGCGTTTACGATCACGGATACGTATATACAAAGTATTACCGCGCACACCCGTCTCCACAATACCTATAATATTATCCTCCGCAGTGATGCCCAAACTCGTGGCTACACCCTGTTTCAGATGTACCTCAAAGTCGCCGGATACTTCCACATCCGTCAGTGGGCTGATATTACGGGTTTCAGATACCACATGGCCGGAACCATCAATGTTATCTTTGGTACAGCTGGAAAGTATAATACTGAAAATGGCTACCATCAGGAGCAACCACCCAATACTTAAACTGGTATATGTAATGATAAACTGTCTTTTCATATCGTCATTTTTTAAGGGGCTTCAAGAAAATGACGTTCGGAAAAACACATACCCCTATGCGGGGATTTAATTTCCGTAAAAAGAGACAAACGGGAGGCGCCAAACAAGGAGGGCGACAAAAAAATAAGCCGGCCGTACAGACGTACGGAACCGGCTTTTTGATTAACCCCTATGAAAACAAACTATTGCTCTTATGTAATTTTTTTAATCTCTTCCTCTATTAACATCTGTAACAGTTGCAGGTTTAAATAACGCTTTCGCGCTTGCTTATTAATAACGGTATATACACTCACTTTCGCATGTTCAAACCAAATGCCTCATTAGTAACTGCAGCTGTTAATGTATTAAAGAACTCGTTGTTGAATACCGATTTTGCAATTACGGTGCCATAGTATTTTGAACAACTGCCATTTAACATATCTTTTGGAAGATATTAACAAAAACGATTTATCAGGAATGCAAACAAAAAAGCCGTCACAGTGAATGTGACGGCTTTTCTCGCGCAGTTATCAGCTGCTTAAAATTATCTTCTGTTCAACTTACTCAGGAGACGGAGGATTTCCAGGTATAACCATACCAGTGTTACCATCAAACCAAAAGAAGCATACCACTCGAAATATTTCGGGGCGCCTTGTGCAGCACCTTGCTCAATCATATCAAAATCGAGTATCAGGTTCAACGCCGCAATAGCTACTACTATCAGCGAAAATACAATACCAAAAGTACCACTGCTGTGAATCAGCGGCATCTCAATATTAAACATCCGCAATACCAGTGCAATCAGGTAAAAAATACCAATACCCAGTGTAGCAGTGAATACAATTGACTTAAAACGCTCTGTAGCACGAATCACACCAGTACGGTATAAAACCAGCATGGCAATGAAAGTACCGAAAGTTAATCCTACTGCCTGCAGTACAATGCCTTGCCACTTTGCTTCAAACATCGCGGAAATAGCACCCAGGAACAAACCTTCTGCTATAGCATAAGCAGGAGCCAGGTAACCAGACCATTCTTTCTTAAAAATGATCACCATTGCTAATATAAAACCGCCAATAGCACCGCCGAATGCCATAGGCACTACGCTGCTGCTACCACGTGAAAATTCACCCCAGGAGAAAATTGCTGCCGCCATCAACATCAGCAATAGGAAAGACATTTTGTTCACAGTACCACGGATGGTCATGGCCTCACCTGCAATATGCGGTGCTTTGTCAAATACACTTTGCTTCAGTACAGGGTTGTTCGATTGAAATAGTGCCATAAAGTATAGTTTAAATTTATGGGTTAAAAATACGATTTGATTCGATACCGGGGTATTAGAATCCGGTAAATCCCGCCAAAATTAGCATTTTTATAACCAATAACTACTGGTTATCACTCATAACTAAAAGTAATGGGAATAGCTGATTTCTGCGGTAATAGTCTACTGAAGTTGTGTACTTTTGTGATCGGATCGGGAATAATATTGCCAGTTAGCGCGTTACTACCGCCCGATTACCTAAATTTACATCTTTAAAAAGAATACCTTAAAAGATAAATAGATGCCTAATACTTCGATTCAACAGCTGGAGGATGTAGTGATAAAATTTGCAGGCGACAGTGGAGACGGGATGCAGTTAACAGGTACCCAGTTTTCAAACAACACCGCATTATTCGGTAATGACCTGAGCACATTCCCGGATTTCCCGGCCGAAATACGTGCCCCAATAGGTACATTGCCCGGCGTGAGCGGCTTCCAGCTACACTTCTCTTCTAACAGAATATTTACCCCCGGTGATGCCTGTGATGTATTGGTAGTCATGAATGCTGCTGCATTGAAAGCAAACCTGAAGGGACTCAAAAAAGGCGGGATCATCCTCGCCAATACCGACGGCTTCGACTCCAAGAATCTTCGCCTCGCCAATTATCCGGAAGGTGTTAATCCCCTGGAAGACGGCTCCCTGGCTCCTTATCAGCTGCACACCATGGATGTCACCAAAATGACACGGGAAGCCCTGAAAGACACTACCCTGGGTATGAAAGAGAAAGACCGTGCAAAAAACATGTTTGTACTGGGCTTCCTCTACTGGTTATACGACCGTAACATGGAGAATACAGAAGTATTCCTCAAAGAGAAATTTGGTAAAAAACCAGAAATTCTGGAAAGTAACCTGAAAGTATTACGTGCCGGTTACAACTTCGCTGATACCGTAGAAGCCTTTACTACCCGCTACCGGGTGGAGAAAGCCCGTATGGAACCAGGTACCTATCGCAGCATTACAGGGAATACTGCCCTGTCATACGGCCTGGTAGCCGCTTCTCAGCAAGCTAACCTGCCAATATTCCTCGGTACTTACCCGATTACACCGGCTTCTGATATCCTCCATGAACTGAGCCGCTTCAAGAATTTTGGTATCCGCACCTTCCAGGCGGAAGACGAAATTGCAGGAATCTCCTCTGCCATCGGCGCTTCCTACGGTGGACACATGGGCATTACCACTACTTCTGGTCCCGGTATGGCATTGAAAGGCGAAGCCATGGGCCTGGCCGTAATGCTGGAAATTCCGCTGATCATCGTGGATATTCAACGTGGCGGACCTTCTACCGGCTTGCCTACCAAAACAGAACAATCCGACCTGTTACAGGCCTACTACGGCCGTAATGGCGAATGCCCGATGCCGATCATTTCTGCCTCCACACCGGCAGATTGCTTTGATGCTGTATTTGAAGCATTCCGCATCGCAGCACAACATATGACACCAGTGATCTTCCTCAGCGACGGATACATTGCCAATGGTGCTGAACCATGGCGCTTCCCCAAAGCTGCCGATCTACCTAAGATTGAAGTGAAATTCAAAAAAGGATTGGAAGAAGGAGAGGAGCAGTTCCTGCCTTACCACCGCGACGAAAACCTGGTACGTCCATGGGCCGTTCCCGGTACGCCAGGACTGGAACACCGCATTGGTGGCCTCGAAAAGCAGAACATTACCGGTAACGTGAGCTACGATCCTGAAAACCACCAGCTGATGGTGAAAATCCGCCAGGAGAAAGTAGATAAGATCGCAGATCATATTCCGTTGCAAAAAATTGAACTGGGCCCGGAAAAAGGAAAAATACTGGTGCTCGGCTGGGGATCTACCTATGGTGCAATAAAAAGCGCTGTGTTAGAACTGTTGGCAGAAGGACACGAAGTGGCGCATGCACACATCCGTCATATCCGTCCGTTCCCTAAAAACCTCGGTGAAATACTTCATAGCTACGATAAAGTTTTGATTCCGGAAATTAACAACGGTCAGTTGATCAAAATTATTCGTGATCAATTCCTGATTGATGCACAAGGATATAATAAGATTATGGGTGTTCCTATTACGAAAGGCGAACTGGTGACAAAGATCAAAGAAATGCTCGCATAGGTACTTTCCGCAACATATTGTTTTACTGCACAATAAAAAATCCTGTCCATCGTGACAGGATTTTTTGTATTTTCCTGTATTGACAGACAATTTGCAGCTACATTTTTTGTTAGTTTAAGTTAATTATTATGAATAACCTTTTTCGTGTATTGCTAACCGTTATTACTGTAGCTGTAGTGTATGTGCGGGCAAATGCCCAAACGAATACTTTTGAAGTGAGAGTTGGAAACCATGCGGTAGGTACCATTGAAGCTAACCGTAAAACCAGCGGAGCCGCCAAGAGTATTATTATCAGAACACGTATACAGGTGATGTTGTCGAAAGTAAACAGCGATATCATTAATGAATACAGTAATAACGTACTCACAAATGCCAAATCTTCCCGCATAAAAAACGGAGATGATAAGAAAAGTACCACGACTGTTCGTAACGGTAAAGAATATACGATTACAGTAGATGGGGAAAAGTCAGTATTAAACAATGCGGAAATTGAAGAGTGTGTGGCAGATCTCTATTTTACCGAACCGAGGCAACTAACACGTGTTTTCTCTGAAACGCTGGGCCGCTTCCTGCCATTAAAATCGCTGGGAGGAGGGATGTATGAACTCTTACTGCCGGAGGGGAAAAAGAACGTATTTAAATACGAAAATGGTACACTGGTACTTGTAGAAGTGAACCACTCTTTTGGCAAGGCCATCTTTGTAAAAGTCAGCTGAATTTTTTCACTTAAAAAGGAGCCGTGCGGATCTTTCTGCCCGGCATCACGGAAATCTCTGAGCCGGTTGCCAGCAGTGCACTGCGGGGCGGTTGCTGTAACATATTTTCGAAAGCGGCGCCATAGAGAAGCCGCGTGCTGCAATGATAATCAAAATGGCTAACCGGATGGGTATGCCACTGTGGATGAGTCACCTGGTATTCACCGGTAGTAGTAGCATCCACGCGTGTATAGCCCCAGTAATGCTCGGTAATAAACTCCTCTTCACTGCCCATAATAATCGGTTGTGTTGCCTGCAACGCGGTKGCAGTTAAATGATTCCACTCATTATTTACTTTCCACTTATAGGCTACTTTCAGTGTAGCGGCATCCGGATACTCCCAATGGTGCTCCATAGGATGCGTTGCATATTTTTCTTTGTAAATCGTATTTGCTACAAAGGTGATCAATGGTTTAGGAACCAGTTCCTTTACAAATACCACCCCTCTTTTCCAGTTCCCGCCCTCTTTGAAACGCACGTAGAAGCGGAGATTTACTTCTTCAAATGTGCGATGGCCAGGTAAACTAAGGCCCTTTACCCGTGTGTCCTGGAACAGGAAACCTACCAGGCTGGCATAGTGGATATTATTCCAGGTATCCAATTCCGTATGAGCAGGTAAATACGTTTTGAGCACCGCAGGGTCGGCCTCGAAATTGATCATCAGGAGGTTTCTCCAGGCAGCAGTCAGAAACGGGCGCATTGTTAATTGGCTTTTATCAGCTTTGCATAATACTTACAGGCTGGTCTGAGCCCGCATTCCCCGCATTTAGGGCTTCTGGCCACGCAGGTGTAGCGGCCATGTAAAATGAGCCAGTGATGGGCAATATGTACTTTCTCTTTTGGAATATGCTTTAGCAGTTGCAGTTCTGTTTGCAATGGCGTTTTGGCGTTGGTAGTCAATCCAATGCGTGCCGATACCCGGAATACATGGGTATCTACTGCCATATTGGGTTGATGATGTACCACAGAGGTGATTACATTGGCTGTTTTACGGCCTACGCCGGGCAGTTTTACGAGTTCCGGTACGGTAGCAGGTATTTCCCCGTTGAAGTCTTCCACCACCATTTCCGCCATTCCTATGAGGTGTTTGGTTTTGTTGTTCGGGTAGCTGATACTCCGTATCAGTGGGAAGAGGTCATCAAAGGTAGCCTTGCTGAGGGCATATACATCCGGATAGGCGTCAAAGATGGCAGGCGTGGTCATATTTACCCGCTTATCAGTGCATTGGGCAGACAGGATAACAGCTACCAGCAATTGGTAAGGATTGTCGTAAATCAGTTCCGTTTCGGCATTCGGTGCATGATCCTCAAAGTACTTGAGAACAAATGCATAACGCTCTTTTTGAGTCATGCCCTAAAGATAGGAAAAATGGAAAAAGTAAGGACTGCTCTTACTTTTCTGTTGTAGTTTGTTTGTTGGCCGCATAGTCAAAAATAACCTGCAGGGTAGCCGGCCGTGGCGAATAACGCACAGTATTGAGCGCAGCCTGGGTATTTTCAAAGCAAGCCTGCTCTTCCTGGGTTAAAGAAAGTTCCTCCTGGTGATGTTTAATGTCGCTTTTTGTAACAAGACACAGGGTTGACAGTACAGAAAGTGTAAAATTACTCATGCATTATTATTTTAATACTAAGAATAGGTTCTTTTTTATAACGGTGTAAGCACGGTATCTATTGTTAATTTAAGATAAATTTTTAAGATACGCAAGAGAGGAGGTGGGTTAGGGCTTTGGGGCAGGCGTGATAATGAACAGGTCTTCATTATCCTTCTTCATATAATATTTTTCGCGGGCAAACTTCTCCAGTTTTTCAGGGCTGGAAAGCAGCTCCTGCTGTTCTTCTTTGGTTTGTTTGATTTCCTGGATAAAGAAAGCCTTCTGATTTTCCAGTTTATTCACCTCAGACTGGAACTGGTACTGAGACATGAGGTTTGTTTTGTCCAGGAAGGAGATCCATATCACAAACGCAGCAAAGGCTATGAAGAACTTATTCTTCAAAAACTTTGGCATGTTACGGATGGACTTGGACCAGGACATATGGCAATTTACTAAAGAAATTGGAATTGTACATAACGAATTACGGATTTACAGGCAGATGAATGCTGCCCGTAAATCCGTAATTACTATCATTATTGATTATTTTTTAACGCTGATGGAGTTGGTAGGATAAATGGCTACTTCACCCAGTGCTTCTTCGATACGCAGTAACTGGTTGTATTTCGCCATACGGTCAGTACGGGAAGCAGAACCGGTTTTGATCTGACCGCAGTTCAGTGCTACGGCGAGGTCAGCGATGGTAGTATCTTCAGTTTCGCCGGAACGGTGGCTCATGATGGAAGTATAACCAGCTTTGTGCGCCATGTTTACTGCATCGATGGTTTCAGTAACGGTACCGATCTGGTTTACTTTCACCAGGATGCTGTTAGCGATACCTTTATCGATACCTTCTTTCAGACGCAGTACGTTGGTTACGAATAAATCGTCACCTACCAGCTGTACACGTTTACCGATAGACTCAGTCAGTTTTTTCCAGCCATCCCAGTCATCTTCAGCCATACCGTCTTCGATAGAAACGATTGGATATTTGTTAGCCCATTCTGTCCAGTAAGCCACCATTTCATCGCTGCTGATTACTTTTTGGGAGCTCTTGTAGAATTTGTAGCTCTTAGTAGCTTCATCGTACATTTCGCTGCTGGCAGCATCCAGTGCAATGGCTACCTGGGTACCTGGTTCGTAACCAGCTGCTTTGATAGCTTCCAGTACAGTTTCGATAGCTTCTTCGTTGCTCTGGATTTCAGGAGCAAAGCCGCCTTCGTCACCTACGTTGGTGCTATAACCTTTCTTCTTCAGTACGGATTTCAGGTGGTGGAATATTTCCACGCCCCAGCGCAGACCTTCAGAGAAAGAAGGTGCACCTACCGGTACAATCATGAATTCCTGGAAGTCGATTTTATTATCTGCGTGCGCACCACCATTGATGATGTTCATTAAAGGAATAGGCAGGGTGAAAGCGTTAACACCGCCGAGGTAGCGATACAGTGGCTGGTTGCTTTCTTCAGCAGCAGCTTTGGCTACCGCCATGCTCACTGCCAGGGTAGCGTTAGCACCCAGTTTGGCTTTATTTGGAGTACCATCCAATTGGATCAGCATTTTATCGATGCCGGCCTGGTCTGTAACTTCCCAGCCAATCAGTTCTTCAGCAATGATGTCATTTACATTGGCAACAGCCTGCAGAACGCCTTTACCCATGTAAACACTTTTATCATTATCACGCAGTTCTACCGCTTCGTGCTTACCTGTAGAAGCACCGGATGGAACTGCTGCACGACCAAAATGGCCGTCTTCGGTGGTTACATCCACCTCAATTGTAGGGTTACCACGGCTGTCGAGAATTTGTCTGGCATGGATTTCTGAAATAGTACTCATAATTCGAAAAGTTATTATTGTTAGCGATATTTAGCTGTTAGCTACCAGCAGTTAGCTTTTAGCTAAACGGATATGTTATTTGTTAATATTCACCCCATTAGATGACACCCCATGGTTAAGCATTCTTCGTCATTTCCCGGAAAATAGTTTCCAGGCTTTGTGAATTGCTCTGCAAAGAAAGTATGTTCCGGTTATTAATCAAAGCAAATTGTAACAGGTTTTTTCTTACCTCATCTACCTGGCTCGTAAATAATTGCCAGCTATGCTCCTCCACGGCCACCACACGGGCGATTCCGCCGATTGATAGCAATTCAGTTTCCGTTACAGACTCCGCAAAGGTAACCTGTAAATAACCATTCCCGGTATTGTTTTGCTGTAATACCGACAATTTATCGTCGGCTACTATTTTTCCTTTGTTAATGATGATGGCACGGTCGCAAAGTGCGGCTACTTCCTGCATAATATGCGTGGAAAGGATCACGGTTTTATTGGCGCCCAGTTCTTTGATCAGTTGCCGGATATCCGCCAGCTGATTGGGGTCAAGGCCGGTAGTAGGTTCGTCCAGGATCAGCACTTCGGGGTCGTGCAATAAGGCCTGCGCCAGTCCTACACGCTGTTTATAACCATTGGACAGCGCACCAATCTTTTTATGCCGCTCCGGTTGTAATCCTGTCAGCCGGATAACGGAGTCAATCCGTTGTGGACCGTCCTTTCCAAGCTGGTGGACGCCCGCTATAAACTCCAGAAATTCCCGGATATACATATCGTAGTACAAAGGATTGGATTCTGGCAGATAGCCTACTCTTTTGCGTACTTCCAGCGACTGGGTAACAATATCGAAATCACACACACTGGCTTTTCCACTGGTAGGTGGCAGAAAGCCGGTAATCATTTTCATGGTAGTAGATTTTCCCGCGCCGTTTGGCCCAAGGAAACCCGTGATTTCACCCTTTTTTAGCTCGAAGGAGATTGCATCCACTGCCCGTTGTTCCCCGTATACTTTAGTAAGTTCTGATACCTTGATAGACATGTATGGTTGCACGTTTTGCGGGTTCTAATGTACTATAAAAAGAGGATAAACTGTAACGGGTAATATGGCAGAGGCCGGAATAACCTTTTTGTACCAAAAAATCCGGGCTAATAGGGGCTGCCAGACAGGAATAAAGGGGTTTTAAAGCGTGCTGCTCCTCAATTCCGCCATTTTGGTACTACTTCAGCGAAATATATATATATTTATAGCGAAATTAACTAACACCTATATGTGAACAAAAACACCTGCACTGACATTGGCATATAACTTGCATTTAATGTATCACCTATACGTTATATAACCTATACAGGCAAAGCACTTACATAAAGCACTACATATAAAACCACTTTCATGCTTCAACCCAAATTTTGATGTCAAACTTTCTAAAAAAAGCAATGGGCCTTTTTGTGGAATTTGAACCCGAAGAAAACAGCGAAGTCAGGAGGCCTGAACCGTCCTCTCTGTCGCAAAAATTCCCGCTTAGTAATCCGTCAGTATCCGAGCCACAACGGCCACCAGGGCCAGTGGCGCTATCTGCCGCAGATATGGACAAGTTTGAACAGCACTTCAGTGCGCTGTTTGAAAAAAGCAACTTTCCAGGACCTGATTATTACGAATTCTGGAAGATGATGGACACTCTGGAAGCGCATGTAAAGGATGAAAATGCCCGGATGTCTGCGGTGTATGCTACCCTTAGCATTCAAGGCCTCACCAAAAACAGGCTCATTGAAAGCGCTGCCCAGTACAAACAAATCATTGAGCAGGATAAGGCTGAATTTGAGAAAGCAGTTGCCGATAAAGCCAGTACCGAAGTAGATGGCAGACATCAGCAATTACAGGATCTAGAAAAGAAGATGGCAGATAATGCAGCCCTGATCCAACAGCTTACCAAAGAAATCACAGAGGCACAGGCAACAACAGAACAACTGAAGAAGCAAATGGCTGAACAGGAGGAGAAAATAGTCGCTAACCGCCAGGGTTACCAGGTGGCTTGCGAAGCAATGGTCAGAAAAATAAACACAGACATTCAAAAAATAGAAACATCGCTTTAACGCTATGGAGACGCAATACTTTCCTGCCACCGACCAGGGGCAGAAACTGAAATCTTATTGGAACAGACCAGGAGGTAAATTCGGCATCCTGATCGGATTAGGACTGCTGGTCGCTATCGGCTATTATGTAATTCCTATCCTGACTGCGGTGGTATGGAACACCCTCAACTTTGGTATCGCACTGGTATGTTTGGGCGTATTCCTCTACTGTGTTACACACCGTAAACTTCGCCTTAGCCTGTTTTACCTGTACGAGTGGCTGATGAAAAAACTCGTAGGCCTCGTCATTGAACTGGACCCCTTCCTCATCGCTGAAGACTATATCGGCGATATGGAAGAACAACGCGAAAAACTGTACAATCAATCTGTTGAAGTAGACGCACAGAAAGAAAAAATTGATCTCAAGATCAGCGATAAGGAAAAGGAAATGACCCAGCTGCTGAGCCGCGCTAAAGCCGCTCAGAACAACAACATGCTGCCGGAGTTAGGTAATGCTACCAGGCAAATTGCCCGTGTGAAAGAATACATCGCACAGCTCACGCCTATCCGCGATAACCTCGCCCGCATTGGTGATTATCTCACCAAAGTGCATAAAAACAGCGGTTATATGATTGAAGATGCCCGCAATGAACTGGAACTGAAAAAAGACCTCTACAAGTCTGTGACCTCCGGTAACAAAGCACTGTCATCTGCACTCAAAATTTTCAACGGAGATCCGGAGAAAAAACTGATGGTGGAACAATCCATGGAATTCCTGAAAGAGGATATCGCCACTAAACTGGCCAGCATGAAGAAAGCCATCAACTATTCAACAGACTTTATGCGCTCTATAGACCTGGATAATGCCACCTACGAGCTGCAAGGCCTGAAGATGCTGGAATCTTACGACCCCGATAAAACATATAAACTGGACATACAGAAATGGGAACCTTCCCGCGTACCACAACAACCTGGTACGGTTCGTACTGACAACTACAACGATCTGTTAAGCTAACTAAAACAACAACAACCTCTAATCAACAAATATTACAACTATGGCCGTGAAAGTAAAACCCGGTGGAAAGGTTTTTGGCATCGTACTGCTGTTAGGTGCCATCTATGCAGGAAAAGTGTTATGGTGGGATAAACGCCCCAAAGAAGCAAAAGAAGCCACCCAAATTGGAAAAGTAACCCTCCCGGATGCTGCAGAAGCATCACTGGCCGGGAACGCCATGAAATTGCCTTTACCAGAAAGTACAGAAGCTTTGAACGGCGGTACCAAAATATCCTGGCGCGTAATGGCGTGGAACTCCCAGTTCGCGCTGATGTACGCCAACGGTGGCGCCAATACTACCAAAGGTTCATTGATTGATAAAGCTAAATTGCAAGTACAACTGGTACGCCAGGACGACTGTAATAAATCCCTTGCAGACATGGTAAAGTTTGCACAGGACTATAAGAAGAATCCTAACACCACCGGTATCTTCGCTTCCTTCATGGGAGATGGTATGCCTGCTTTCTTTGCCGCATTGGCCAAGGAACTGGAACCACTGGGACCTGACTATCAGCCAATCGCTTTCTATACCATGGGTAAAAGCTATGGTGAAGATAAACTGATGGGACCTGTTGAATGGAAAAGAGATCCTAAAACAGCTATCGGTAAAACCGTTGCTGGTGTACTCCGCGATGGTGACTTGAACATCATGCTGAAATGGGCTGGTGATAACAACATCCCCGTGAATCCGGATGAAACGTCTTACGACCGCAACGCTATCAACATCATTGCTGCGAACGACTTCCTGGATGCCGGTGCAAAATACATTGCAGGCTACAAGGAGAACCGCAAACTGGTCATTGATGGTAAGAAAACCAGCAAAGACACTACAGTGGGCGTAGACGGCGTGGCCACCTGGACTCCCGGCGACGTAAACGTAGCGCAGAAAAAAGGTGGTCTGGTAAACATCGCATCTACCCGTGAATACACTTCACAGATGCCGAATATCACCATCACCATCAAGAAGTTTGCTTACGATCACCGTACAGATATCGAAAACCTGATCATCGCCCTGGCACAAGCCGGCGACCAGGTACGTTCCTTCAACGATGCGAAAGCCTTTGCCGGTGACGTATCTGCGAAAGTATACAATGAACAAAATGGTGCATACTGGCTGAAATACTATAACGGTGTAGAAGAAAAAGATGTACAGGGACTGAATATCCCATTGGGTGGATCTATGGCCTTCAACCTGACCGATGCTGCCAATACCTTTGGTATGGGCAAGGATGCGATTGACCGTTACAAAATCGTATACAGCACTTTTGGTGAAATCCTCACTAAAATGTATCCTGAAGTAATGCCTACCTATCCGATATACACGCAGGTGGTAGACAAGTCGTTCCTGGCTTCTGTGGTAGCTAATCACCCGGAACTGCTGGAAGGCGCCGCGATCAAGGAAAAATATGCAGATAACATCACGTCAGAAGTATCTTCCAAATCTTACCAGATTCAGTTTGAAACCGGTAGTGCGGTAATCAAAGCTGGTTCACACGCAGTATTGGATGAGATCCTGAAAAGTGCGGTAGTAGCAGAAGGTCTGAAAGTAGGTGTTTACGGACATACCGATAACGTAGGTAATGAAACCGCTAACGAAAAATTATCTAACGAACGCGCAGAAGCAGTGAGAAATTACCTCGTAGGTAAAGGCCTGCAGGAAGCCCGTATCGAGTCAAAAGGTTATGGTTCATCTAAACCAATTGCAGACAACAATAGTAACGATGGTCGCGCTAAAAACCGTCGTGTACAGATCGTATTAGGTCAGTAATATGATGATTGTGTTGTTCAGGTATCCCTGAACAACACAATCCCTTTTCGTTTCACCAATAACTTTAGATGTGATTAAATCTTTTTTTGAACCGCTGCGGGTACTCAACCGCCGTGCGATGGTATCGCTGGTGATTGCGGAAGTAGTGATAGCATTGGTAGTATGGCAGCTCAGCGGAGGCGGATTGATTCCAACACCGCTCAAAGTATTGCAAACACTGGGTAAAGTAGTTCAGACTCCATCTTTTATTGATGATTTATTCGCCAGTTTGGTACTCACCATCAAAGGGATGTTTATCTCGATTGTGATTGCCCTGGTGATCAGTTACCTTTCTATCGTTCCGCTTTTTAATCCAATTGCACGTTTTGTCATTAAGTGCCGGTACCTTACCCTCACCGGTTTAACTTTCCTCTTTACCCTGTGGACACAGAACGGACATGAACTGAAGCTCAGCCTGCTGATTTTTGGTATTGTTCCCTTCTTTGTTACTTCGTTGTTGTCTGTAATCGATGGCATCAACAAGCAGGAATTTGAACTGTGCACCACGTTGCGTATGAACAGCTGGAAAACCTTGTGGGAAGTAATTATTGTAGGACGGCTGGATCAGGTATTTGAAGTAATGCGTCAGAACTTCGCCATTGCCTGGCTCATGATCACCTCTGTAGAGGGATTGAGTATGAGCGAAGGCGGCCTTGGTGTAATGCTGATCCGTGCTAACAAATATGTACAGCTGGATGTGGTATTCAGTACCTTGGTGATCATCTTTTTGCTGGGTATCTTTTTTGACTATATCCTCGGTAAATTCCGGGAATGGTTATTTCCTTACACTAAACTTTCTACCCGCTAATGAACGCCAACGTATATACGAAACACCAGCCGTTACTGACTGCGGAACATCTTACACTGCAGTATGGCGATAAAACCATTCTCCGCGATATCAACTTCTGTATTCACGACATACATCGCCCGGATATGCAACAGGGACAGGTGGTGTCATTGATCGGCCGAAGCGGTATTGGTAAAACACAGCTGTTTAAGACCTTGTCAGGGTTGATTCAACCCACGGAAGGGGTGGTAAAAATAGATAGCGATCAGCATCCGGTGAAAGCAGGAGAGGTAGGGATTGTACCGCAAAACTATATTCTCTTTAACCACCGTACTATTTATCACAATCTGAAAATAGGACTGGATAATGCAGCCGTTAAGCTCACGGAAGAGGAGAAAAAGCGCATTATTGAAGACTATGCAGGTACGTTTCAGTTAACAGAACACCTGCAAAAGTACCCGGCACAGTTGAGTGGTGGCCAGCGTCAGCGTGTGAGCATTATTCAGCAGGTACTTACCGGCAACAAGTTTATTTTATTGGATGAGCCCTTTTCCGGTTTGGATGTGCTCATGATCGATAAGGTAATTCAGCTGCTGATCAAAGTATCCACCTTGCATGAAGAAAATACGCTGATTATTGTAAGCCACGATATTGAGAACGCCGCCGCTATTTCTGATACCGTTTGGGTATTGGGTAAAGAAGAAGGCAAAGAAGGAGCTACCATTATCCAGGAATATGACCTGTGTAAAATGGGATACGCCTGGCAGCCTGAAATTCGTCAGGATGCCGGATTCCAGCAGCTTGTAGCCACTATTAAGAAGCAACTGTAAGCAATAATATTATAACAATTAGTTTAGGGAGATGGAAACGCCGTGGCGGTATTCATCTCCCTAAATTTTTCCCTTACCCTCCGCTTAAAAAAATGCGGGCACCTCAGCAGATAGCATAAATTGCTCTTTTCCCTACATTTGCAGTATTATGAAGAGAGTCATCGGTTTATTTTGCTTACTACCGCAATTACTACACGCGCAATCCATTCCGGTAAAGGACTACCCGCAAGGCTATTTCAGAAATCCGTTGAATGTTTCAATCGAGCTGGCCGGAAACTTCGGTGAGCTTCGCCCTAACCACTTCCACTCGGGAATGGATATTAAAACCCAGCAAAAGGAAAATTTGCCGGTACACGCTGCCGCAGATGGATATGTGAGTCGTATCGGCGTATCCCATACCGGTTTTGGGAATGTGTTGTACATCACTCACCCCAATGGCTATACGACTGTATATGCCCACCTGAATGCCTTTTTTCCTGCCCTGCAGCAATATGTGAAAAAGCAACAATACCAGGCAGAAAGCTGGGCCAGTGATCTGGCAATTCCTGCCGGTATGTTTCCAGTAAGGAAAGGTGATTTTGTTGCCTGGAGCGGTAATACCGGCGGTTCTGCCGGACCACACCTGCACTTCGAAATTCGCAATACCCAAACAGAAAAGCCATTGAATCCATTACTTTTTGGATTTGATATTGCCGATACCCACGCACCAGACGTATATCGCATTGCGGTATATGACCGGGATAAAAGTATTTACGAGCAACAACCCATTACGCTGCCCGTGAAAAAGGTAGACGGTGAATATGTAACTACACAACCGGTTATTAAAATCAATGCGGCCAAAGCCAGCTTGGGAGTAAGCGCCGTGGACCGGATGAATACCGGTAACATCTACGGCATATATGAAGTAACCCTGCTGCAAAATGGTGAACCTGATATCGATTTCCAGCTGGATAATATCGGCTACGACGAAACCCGTTATCTCAACGCACACATCGATTATAAAGTGAAGAAGGGCGGTGGTCCTTACTATCAGCTCCTTTTCTCTCTGCCCGGCAACAAACTGGACATTTACCATGATCTGAAAGGCGATGGTACCATTCACCTGGAAGATGGGGCGGTACACGAAGTAAAGCTGTTGGTAAAAGATGCCTATGGCAATACTTCTACCGTGAAGCTGCACCTGCAACAGGGCGGGCCGGAAGCTGCAGATAAAACCTGCGCCAATGAAATGTACCCGGATTCCCGTAACATTTTCGAAAATAACCAGGTAGAATTTTACCTGGATGAAGAAGCATTATATGACAAAATTTGCTTCAACTACGCAGAAACGCCATCAGTAAGCACTAAGGCTTATTCCAACGTGTATCATCTGCATACGCCATTGGTGCCGGTACACGACTATTTCAATGTATTGCTAAAGCCTTCCCGCAATGTGCCGGAAAATCTGCAATCTAAAATAGTGATGATACGTGAAGGCATGGGTAGCAACGCTTCATCCACTACGCTGGAGAACGGCTGGTACAGAGGCTCTTTCCGCGACTTCGGCAATTTCCACCTGGAAGTGGATACCATAGCACCGAAGGTAACACCAGTGGGAGTGAAGCCTGGCGCCAATTTGGCGAAGGCAGGCAAAATAGCCTTTGCCATGAGTGATGCCAGCGGTATTAAAAGCTATCGCGCAGAGCTGGATGGCAAATGGCTGCTATTTTCCCGTAGAGGCAATGTGTTGACCTATACATTTGATGAACACTGCCAGCCAGGAACACATGTGCTGGTGATGAAAGTAACTGATATTGCAGGTAATGAAGGCACTTATCGCCTTTCATTCAAACGCTAGTATTCTTATAACAGCTAAAAAACGCTATATGACAAACTTAACGGAAGGTAGTAAAGCCCCGGTTTTTAAAGGACCTGATCAGCACGGCGAAAAGGTGTCCCTGACTGACTTTAAAGGAAAACGTGTGGTGCTGTATTTTTATCCAAAAGACAATACCCCAGGCTGCACGGCACAAGCCTGCAATCTGCGTGATAACTACGATGCACTATTGAAAAAAGGGTATGTGGTAATAGGCGTAAGCACTGATAGCGAGCAAAGTCACCAGAAGTTTATCGAAAAATTTGATCTGCCGTTTACTTTACTGGCAGATGAAGACCATAAGATCGTAAACCAGTACGGTGTTTGGGGAGAAAAGCAAATGATGGGAAAAACCTATGACGGAATACATCGTACTACGTTCCTCATCGATGAAAAAGGCGTGATTGCCCATATCATCAAAAAGCCGGATACTAAAAATCATACGGAAGAAATCCTGGAACTCTGGGAGCCGAAAGCATAAAGTAAGAAGCTATAAAAGCAAATGGCCTAAGCATCGCTTAGGCCATTTGCTTTTATAGCTTCTTACTTATTTTAATTATCTCTTCTGGCGTTGTTTCTTAAACAGGTTACCTGTTTTGAACTTGTTACCTTCAGGGCTACCTACACGGTCCATCGCGCAACGGAAACCAACAGTGTTAGTGGCCATATCTTCCTGCATATAACGACGGTTACCAGGTGAAAGCCAGTAAGCACGGTCGTTCCAGCTACCACCTTTGATTACGTGAGATTTGTCGTTGATCAGTGAAGTGACGCCATAACCATATTCCACCTGTGAGAGGGAGTCACCATCCAGATAGTTGATTACATCACCTTTCTGGTAGTTCAAACGGTTAGCACTTTCTTCGTCAGTAACATCACGCATTTTCAGGTGACCAAGACTATCTTTTTCCAGTTCTTTATTTTCGTTTTGATAAACAGTCTGGAATTTGTTACCACGGAAGTAGTTGAAGTCTTCCCCATCAATTGGGTTCAGTGGTCTGTAAACGTCCAGTACCCATTCTGCTACGTTACCGGACATGTTGTAGATACCGAACGTATTAGGGTAGAAGGAGCGGATCGGACCAGGGATAGAAGCACGGTCGTTCAAACCACCGGCCACACCCATGTTATCACCGGAACCACGCTTGAAGTTGGCCAGGAACTGACCTTGCATGGTACCGCGGCGGATATCACGTAAGCCACTGGTATTGGTACCCCAGGAATAAACCTGTTTGTTCATGATCAGCTCTTCCCCGTGTTTGCCTTCTTTTTTGGAAGGGCCAGGGTTCTGACCAATATAGCCCAGTGCGGCGTATTCCCATTCTGCTTCTGTTGGGAGGCGGTAGTTAGGTAACATTACGCCATCTTCAAAAGCAGCATTACGGGGTGTTCCGTCTGCGTTTTTAAATTGTTCTTTGGCGCCTTTGGACAACTTACCGGGAGTTCCTTCATATAAACCAGCCATATAAGACTTGGTATCAAAGGTGTTGTCATCTGATTGGTTGCCTACATCTGCTTTAGACAGCAGGCCTTTGTCCATCAGCAATTTTTCGTTTACACGGTTAGAACGCCATTTGCAATAGTCAGTAGCCTGTTTCCAGGTAACACCTACTACCGGATAGTCGTTGTAAGCCGGGTGGCGGAAGTAGTATTCTACCAATGRCTCGTTGTAGGCCAGTTCACTACGCCATACCAGGGTATCGGGCAGTGCATTACGGTAAACATCCGGGAATGACTCGCCATAAACGCGATTCAACCAGTATAAATATTCACGATAATGTACGTTGGCTACTTCAGATTCATCAATGTAGAAAGAGGAAACAGTGATACGACGTGGAATATTGTTCCAGTCGCCCATTACATCCTGTTCCGTTGCTCCCATCGCAAACGTACCACCTTGTACGAAAACAAGTCCGGGCCCTGTTTGCTGGGCAACGTTTTTAGCTACGCTGAAACCGCCCATTTTCTGGTCGTTGTAGTTCCAGCCAGTAGCGGAAGAAGCTTGCTTCTTCTTACCGAAAAGTCCCCCGCCGTCTTTATGACAGGCACTCATGGATAGCATTACGCTGGTACCTACGAGCAATGATAAAGAGGTTAATCTACGCATGCGATACAGCTTTAGTCTAGTATATTTACAGTAAACGCAAATGTACTCTTTTTTATTTTATGGCGAAAAAAATTAATTTGTAATTTGCTGCCATTCGTCCCTGCTGATAAAGGATTATCTATGTCAACCGATCGAAAAACTGCGATTAAGATAATGAAACTCAATTATATTTTTATAGCGGTATTCCTGCTTTTGCTGTCGGGAAAGCAGGAAATATATGCCCAAAGCAGTATTCGTCTATATAAAAAAAATTCCGTGCTGGCCACCGGCAGCTGGTACAAGCTGGCGATCACCGATCCCGGAATCTATAAAATAGATGTCGCCTTGTTGAAAAGTATGGGCATTACCGCGCAGCAATTGGCCACCAGTAGTATCCGGCTATTTGGCAACGGCGGGCAAATGTTGGGGGAACCCAATGCCACACCTCGCTACGACGACCTGCCGGAAGTAGCCCTGTATGCAGCCGATGGCGGCGATGGCATCCTGGATGGAAATGATTACCTGCTCTTTTACGCTCCCGGTCCTCATCGCTGGCAATATAATCCGCGTACAGGCGCCTTTGTGCATCAAAAGAACCTGTATGCAGATGCCGCCTGGTATTATATAACTGTTGGGGGAGATGGATTACGCATAAAAGCCAGTGATCATCAGCCGGTTACCGGAACGCCCGAATATGCCGTAGACTATCGGGCGTTTTTTGAGCGCGACAGCTTTAACTTCCTGAACAGTGGTAAACAATGGTGGGGCCCTGAATTCAGTAAAGTATTGGGGCTGACCCGTAATTACCGCTTCACATTGCCGGCAGCGGCCACCAGTCCGGTCACGGTTCGTATGCGCGTGGCTGCCCGCAGTAGCGGGGGATGTAATTTTAATGCCACCGTAAACCAGGTCAGCGCTATCTCTAATTTATACCTGCTCCCCGTAACAGACAATGTTTTTGAAGGCGTGGCCACTGCGGCTACCGGCGCCGGCGCTGCTAACACCGCCCAGTCGCAGCTGGACGTGGGCGTTGTATTTGCGCCTGATAATATAAATGACCGCGGATGGCTGGATTATGTGGAAGTACAGACCCGCTGTCCACTGGTAATGCCGGCCTCCGGCCAGCTCGATTTTCGCAGTACGCAGTACGTTGGTAGTGGACAGAACAGTCGTTTTGCCTTGCATAACGCAGATGTACAAACGAAAATCTGGGATGTCACCGATCCGGTAAAGCCGGTGTTGGTCACCAGCCAGTTACAGGGCGATTCGCTGCAGTTTGCCGGCAGGAATGATAGCTTGCATGAATACATCGCCTTTTCTGATAGGTCGGCCTTGCAGCCCACGCTCGCGGGTCCGGTCATGAACCAGGACCTCCATGGCAATGGCCCGGCAGATATGATTATTATTACTACCCAGGCGCTGAAAGGACCCGCAGAAAGACTGGCAGCCCTGCATCGTGCACAGGATCAGCTGCAGGTGCAGGTGGCCACCATAGACCAGGTATATAATGAATTTGCTTCGGGCAGCCCGGACCCAACCGCCATCCGCGATTATGTAAAAATGTTTTATGACCGCCGACCGGCGCCTCGCTACCTGTTACTGTTTGGTGCGGCTTCTTATGACTACCGGCAGCGCATTAAAAACAATACCAACGACGTTCCTTCCTGGCAAAGTGAAGCCTCTCTGGATGCTATCCGCTCTTATGTATCCGACGATTATTTCGGGATATTAAAGGATAAGGGAGATATTACCCAAACCGGTGTCCCTGATTTACTGGATATCGGCATCGGCCGCATTCCGGCGCGCAATGTGAGCGAGGCAACGCTGGCGGTAGATAAAATTATCCGCTACCAGCAACCAGCCGCTTTCGGCCCATGGCGCAACCAGGTAACCCTGCTGGCCGATGATGAAGACAACAATCTCCATTTCGATGATGCGGAAAAAATGGCCGCCATTATTGATGGGAATGCGCCTTTGTTAAATACCGCAAAAATATACCTGGATGCTTATCCGCAGGAACAAGGTCCGGGAGGCGCCACTTATCCGCAGGTAAATGCCGCCATCGCCAACCGGATGAACAAAGGGACCCTGGTACTGAATTATTCCGGCCATGGCAGCAATTCCCGGTTAGCTGCTGAAAATATCATGGATGCCACCAGCATTAATGCCTGGCATAATGATCGTAAATTACCCCTGTTTATTACCGCTACCTGTGATTTTGCTCCTTATGATGATCCGGGTATCACCTCATTGGGACATAAAGTATTATTGCAGCAATCGGGCGGTGCTATTGCATTAATGACCACTACCCGCGCTGTTTTTGCAGCCTCCAATCAGTTAATGAACGCCAACTACCTGAAAGTAGCTTTTACGCCCGACGCCAACGGCCGGATGCCTGCGTTGGGAGCAGCGGCCATGCTGGCCAAAAATGCCACCTACAGCGGTTCTGCGGATGCCGTTAATAACCGGAAGTTTCAATTGCTGGGAGATCCGGCGCTGACCCTGGCATTCCCCGCCTATAAAGTAGTTACCGACAGCATTAACGGGAAAGCCCTAACGGGCACTGATACCTTAAAAGGACTGGGCAGCTATACTATTAAAGGGCATATTACTGATGCACAGGGCAATCCGGTGCCCGATTATAATGGAACGCTGTATACCACTATATATGACCAGCCCTCTATGGAAAAAACACGCGGAAATGACGCTGGTAGCCAGGTAGCTGCGTATAAAGTACAACAGCATGTTTTATTTCAGGGCACACAAACGGTTATTGCAGGCAAGTTTTCCCTTACATTTGTGGCGCCCCGCGATATTCGTGAGGGCACCGAAAAAGGAAAGATCAGCTATTATACCAGCAACGATCAACAGGATGGCAACGGGTATCTCAATAACTTTACGACTGGTGGAGTCATTGCGTCGCCCGGCATCGATATTACCGGTCCTGCTATCAATGCCTGGCTTAATAACCGGCAGTTTAGAAATGGTGATATTACCGGCCCGGACCCCATGTTAATGATAGACCTGGCGGACAGTAGCGGCATTAATATAACTGGAAATAATAGTGAGCATAGTATTGTGGCTATTTTGGATAGTACTGAATATATTGTATTAAATGATTATTTTGAGTCATCTTTGAATACTTATAAAAGAGGAAATGTACTGTTTCCTCTGAGTGGTTTGTCGGCTGGCGAGCATAGGATAACAATTAAAGCCTGGGATACCTACAACAATGCTGCAACAACCACGCTTTATTTTAAGGTAACTGAAGAGGGAATGCTGGCTGTAGAAAATGTGAGAAATTATCCAAACCCTTTTCGTGATGTAACACGTTTTACTTTCCTGCATAATCAACAGGGACAAGAGTTACAACTAACATTGCAAGTATTTACAGTAGGAGGGATGCTGGTTAAAACAATGCATAGTACAATAATTTCGACAGCTGGTCGTTTTGATGGCATGCCCTGGGACGGACGTAGTGATTCGGGAGCGAAATTACCCCCGGGCGTATATTTGTACAGAGTAACAATCAGAACCACAAAAATAACGACGAGTAAGGGCGGTAAGCTGGTGTTGTTATAACCTATGCAAGGAAAATAATTTTTGCCATTATCCCAATTAAACCCCTTCTGTGTTATATTAATAAATAAGATTATTTTTACATCCTTATCAAATACAAAATCTGCATGATCCGAAAGGTAACAATGGGCCTCGTGTTCATTTACGGCACTTTCATAAGTTTCAAAACCTCAGCACAAGTTTCTTCGGGGCAGTTAGATGGTCGTTCTGTACCTATTAACACCGCCGTACCATTTTTGCGAATTACACCGGATGCACGCAGCGGAGCCATGGGAGATGTGGGGTTAGGGCTTTCCGGAGATGCTTATTCTATATATAATAACCTTTCCAAGCTGCCATTCGCAGAGAAGAATGCAGGGCTAGCAGTAACATATACGCCGTGGCTGAAAGAGCTGGTAAACGACGTGTTCCTGGCCAGCCTGAACGGCTATACCAAACTGGATGATCAACAAGCCATTGCCGGTTCGTTGCGTTATTTTTCGCTGGGTACCATCGCTTTTACTGATAGAGATGGCAATCCCACGCAGGATTTCCACGCACGGGAATTTGCCCTGGATGCAGGTTATGCCCGCAAATTATCGGAGCATTTTGGTATCGGATTAACCGGGCATTTCATTTATTCCAATCTGGCCAACGGACAATCGGTAGATGGAATGCAGGTAAAGGCCGCCAAAGCGTTTGCAGTAGATTTATCCGGTTTCTATACCAAGGATTTTGAAAGGGCAGACGGTCTGGTAAATAAACTGAACATTGGCGCCGCGATTTCCAATATGGGTACGAAAATTTCTTACCTGAGCTCTGCACAGGAAAAAGATTTTATCCCTACCAATCTCGGTATCGGTTCTGCCTACACAGTAGCGCTGGATGAAAACAATGAGCTGACATTCGCGCTGGATATCAATAAATTATTAGTGCCAACACCGGATTCGGCGGGCAGATATAAAAGCAAAAGCTCCCTGGAAGGTATGTTCAGCTCTTTTGGAGATGCCCCCGGTGGATTTAAGGAAGAAATGCAGGAGCTGATGTATTCCTTAGGAATGGAATATTGGTACAACAAGCAGTTTGCAGTAAGAGCTGGTTATTTTAATGAGAACAAAAATAAAGGTAACCGTAAGTATTTTACAGCCGGTATTGGCGTGAAATATGACATATTTGGGCTGAACTTTTCCTATCTGGTGCCGTCAGGATCTGGTACACAACGTAATCCGCTGTCTAATACCCTGCGGTTTACCCTGACCTTCGACCTGGGGCCAAGAGATGAAGATAGCCGTACAGGCTGGTAAATTTCCTGAAGAGCATAAAGCAGAAGGCATAAAGCAAAAAGCTATTGTAGCGGAGAATAACGGGAATAATATTATTATCCGCTACTATCTCCACTACAATAGCTTTTTGCTTTATGCCTTCTGCTTTATGCTCTTTGCACCTTTGGGCGAAAGGCTTACCTTGCGGATTGGCAAAATGATTAAATTATTACAACTATGAGTAGGATACGTATTGGACTGGGAGTAGATTTTCATCAGCTGGTAGAAGGACGTGAATTCTGGCTGGGAGGGGTGTTAGTCCCTCATCATAAAGGGGCACTGGGCCATAGCGATGCGGATGTGCTGTTGCATGCCATATGTGATGCCATGCTGGGTGCATTGTCGCTGGGTGATATTGGTGTTCATTTTCCGGACACAGATAATGCCTACAAAAACATCGATAGCAAAATATTATTAGCCCGTTGTTTGCAATTGATTGGAGAAAAGGGCTACCAGGTAGTGAATGTCGACAGCACACTTTGCCTGGAAGCACCGAAAATAAAGCCTTATGTGCCTGCTATGCAAAAAGTAATTGCAGAAACACTGCATATCAGCACAGAAGACGTTTCTGTAAAGGCAACCACCACCGAGAAAATGGGGTTTGTAGGGCGTGAAGAAGGTGTTACAGCCCATGCAGTTGTATTACTGGAGCATATCACCCAGTAATTCGCAATTCGTAATTTTTTTAAAATATCTTTGTTCAATGGCGGATATTATAGTGAAAATCATCAATAAGTCAGGTAACGAATTACCAGCTTATGCAACGGCAGATGCGGCAGGAATGKACCTCCGTGCACACTTGGAGACAGCGGTTACTTTGCAGTCGCTGGAAAGAATGCTGATACCTACCGGACTGTTTATGGAACTGCCGGCAGGATACGAAGCACAGATTCGCCCACGCAGCGGTCTGGCTATCAAGCAGGGATTAACATTGCTCAATACACCTGGTACCATAGATGCAGATTATCGTGGAGAAATTAAGATTATCATGATCAACCTGTCCAACGAACCGCAAACCATACAACCTGGTGATCGTATTGCCCAAATGGTCATAGCTTCTTTTGTACAAGCCGTGATAGAGCCGGTTACTGTACTCTCTGAAACCGTAAGAGGAGTAGGAGGTTTTGGACATACCGGTAAATCCTGATAAATGCGGATATACTTCACCGTTATAGGACTGGCTGGTATTTTATTAATGGGAGCTTGTAGTGGTGCTAAACAATCTGCATCACGTGGCAATACTTCCATTAGAAATGCTGCTGTGCTGGCACAGCGGGCAGATAGCCTCTTTTTTGCCGCGCAGCGTTCTAAAATGCTGGGCGACTATCGCACGGCTATTACCCAGTATGCCGACTATTTACGGTTGAATAAAAATAATGCAACGGTGAATTATGAGCTGGCCCGCCTGTTCATAGAAGTACAAAACGCCGGTAATGCGCTCCTTTTTGCACGCAGAGCGGTAGCCATCGATCCGGAAAACCATTGGTTCCAGGTAACCCTGGCCGATGCGTATGCCGTAAATGAAAAATTCGATAGCGCCGCCTTCGTTTTTGACGGGCTCACCAAGAGATATCCCACCAACGAAGATTATCTCTACAACAAGGGAATATTGCTGGCGAAAGCCAATAAACCCGCTTCCGCCCTGGCAGCCTTCAATCAGCTCGAAGATAAAGTAGGGGTGGTGGAGGAACTCATCTACCAAAAACAAAAACTCCTGCTCAAAATGAGTATGGTAGATGAAGCAGCAGCAGAGATTAAAAAACTCATTCAACGGGACCCGCAGGAAACCCGGTACTACTATCTGCTGGCGGAAATATATGATGCCAACGATCGCATCGAAAACGCTGCCGAAGTATACCATACCATCCTCGCCAGAGATCCTGATAATCCCAGAGCGCTGATTGCACTGGCTTCTTACGCCAAAAAGAATAATGATACCACCACCTATTGGGCCAATCTTACCAAAGCCTTTGCCAATCCGGGTTACAGTATCGACGAAAAAGTAGCCTTTGTGTATCCATACCTTCAGATGATGAGTACGGATACTGGTAAACTTGATGAAGGCCTGCAGCTTACTTCTCTGATTATTAAAGCACATCCTAAAGACGCGAAAGCTTACGCCCTGCGTGGTGATATGTTTTCGCAGGCCGATATGCTCGATAGCGCGGAAACCAGCTATAAAAAAGCCCTGAGCCTGGATGATACCCGCTTTTCAGTATGGTATCAGCTCATGTGGATCTATTCCCGCAAGGAAGATCCTACGGCGCTGCTGACCCTTAGCAACAATGTAACCAACAAGTTCCCGAAGGAATTTATGGGCTACTATTTTAAAGGTGTAGCCAGCTTCCTTTTACAACAATACCCAAATGCTATTAATTCGCTGAATGCCGCACTGGAAATAGGAAATGGAGAAAAGCGATTCCTGGGAGATATTTATTCACTCCTCGGAGATTCCTATCATGCTACCGGTCAGCACCGGCAATCAGACAGCAGCTACGAAAAGGCCCTGATACTGCGGCCTAAAGATGCGCTGATCATGAACAACTACAGCTATTACCTGTCGCTGCGCGGAGAAAATCTCGACAGAGCCGCAGAGCTATCTAAACAATCACTGGAAATAGAGCCGGAAAGTCCAACCTACATGGATACTTATGCCTGGATTCTTTTCCGGCAGGAAAAGTTTGGAGAAGCAAAACAGTGGATTGAAAAAGCATTACAATACCCGGATGCGCAGAAAAACCCTAATGTATTGGAACATTACGGGGATATCCTGTTTAATCTGAAAGAAGTAACAAAAGCAGTGGAATACTGGCAAATGGCGAAAGACAAAGGTGCTTCGTCTGTTGACCTTGCCAGGAAGATCGCTGAAAAAAGATATATTCAATAAGCTTTTAGCTATAAGTTTATCGCTCAATGAAGAGAAAAACCATCGTCACACTTTTAATTGTAACCATTGGCCTGGGCATGGTGGCTTGCCGTCATCCCAAGAAACTGGCCCGTAATACATTCCTGGCAGCTGATACCAATAAGGTAGCAGTAGTGAAAGACAGTTCGGCTAATGAAGAGTTGACCCGGTTTGCCAGTGACATGTTGAAGGGAATACACGACAATCACATTGATTTCAATACATTTTCCGGCAAAATGAAGCTGGCATTTGAAACAGATAAGAAGAGCCATAATAACCTGAATGCTACCTTCCGTATTAAAAAGGATAGCATTATCTGGATATCTATTTCGGCGCCTATAGTAGATGAAGTGGTAAGAGCTGTGATTACGCCGGATAGCCTGAAAATGTATAACCGTCTGGAAAAACAATTATTCCTGCGGAAGATGGCAGACGCAGAGGAGTTGCTGGGTATACCATTCGATTTCCAGACCCTGCAGGATATGTTAATCGGTAATCCGATATATCTGACAGACTCTGTATATCAGGTGGTGAAAACACCTTCCATTATTTCTTTTAGCTGCAATCATGCAAAGTTCGTAAGCCTGTTCAATGTATTTGCAGATGATTACGGATTACAGCAGAGTAAAGTGATGGATAAAGACAGCACCAATCCGGTAAAACGCTCCTGTGAGCTTACCTACGGAGATTATACGAAAGTGGCAGGCCGTAAATTTCCTGTTACCCGCCGTATATATGTGGAAGAGAAAAATGTCACCAAAGTAGCGCTCGATTTCACCCGCTATGATTTTGACATTCCGCTCAGTTTTCCGTTTAACATGCCATCGAGCTATAAACGTATGTAAGCGGAACATTCTACAAAAGTCATCTTCATTAAACTAATAAACGTTGTATATTTATTTAATTTGCAGTTACTAAAATAAGTCATGTTGTATTTGAAGAAGATTATCCCGTTCATGTTGATGCTATGGTTAATGCCAGCCATGTTGGTTGCTCAGAATAATGGGCAGCAGCAACAATCGCGGGAGGAACTGGAGCGAAGAAAAAGAGAACTGCAAAAGGAAATAGATGATGCCAACGAACAACTGAAGGAAACCAAGAAGTCTACCAAAGAAAGCCTTGGACAACTTCGGGCATTACGGGATAAAATTTCTGCCCGTTCCCGCCTCATCAATAATATCAACGAAGAAATCAATTTCATTAACGGAGATATCAACTCAGCCTACCGGGATGTAAAAACCCTGCAGAAAGATCTGGATACCCTGAAAGCACAATATGCACTCTTAGTCGTTTATGCTTACAAAAACCGCTCTTCCTATGATATGCTGAACTTTGTGTTTTCTGCACAGAGTTTCAATGATGCCGTTAAAAGATTCCAATATCTGAAGCAATACCGCGAGTATCGCCGCAGACAGGCCGATAATATCGTAAGTACACAGGAACAGCTGAATAAAAAAATACAAAGCCTGGAATCACAGCGCGTAAGACGTTCTGATGCACTTAAAACAGAACAGGAACAAAGAAGCACCCTGGAAGTAGATAAGAAAGAGAAAGATGAGGTATTGAATAAACTAAAAGGGCGTGAGAAGGAGCTGGTGACGGATATCAATCAGCGTAATAAAGATGCACAGAAAGTACAGTTAGCCATCAGGGCGGTAATCCGTAAAGAAATTGAAGATGCCCGTCGTAAGGCGATAGAGGAAGAAACTGCCCGTCGCAAAGCAGCAGAAGAAAAACGCCGTAAGGAAGAGGAAGCCCGTAAAGCCGCTGCACTCGCTGCTGCGGAAAAAGCAAAAGCTGCCGCCGCTGCTGCTGCCGCCAACAATAGTAATAATACTGCTAACAATACACCAGCACCGGTACCAGAAAAACCAGCTCCGGTGAAAACACCTGAGCCTACACCGGAACCGGAAAAACCGGCGACCCGTACAGAAAACGTACTGGAAGCAACACCAGAAGCACTGGCTTTATCTGAAAGCTTTGAGGCTAACCGTGGCAAACTGCCATGGCCGGTAGATGCAGGTAATATCATCGAGCATTTTGGTATCCACCAACACGCCGTGATGGAACATATCCAGGTACCTTCCGATGGCGTCGTGATCGCTACCAATAAAGGTGGCGCGGTGAAAACCATCTTCGATGGGGAAGTGAAATCGGTAGTAGTAATGCCAGGCTCAGGGTATGTAATTATTATCCGTCATGGACAATACTTCACCACTTACGTACGTTTGCAAACTACCCGGGTGAAGAAAGGAGATTTTGTTAAAACCGGGCAGGTAATAGGTACTGCCAGCACTAATGATATTGAAAATACCGGTGAGGTGGAACTGCAAATATGGAAAGGCGTTACCAAGCAAAATCCTGAGCAGTGGATACGGAGACGATAATATGATATTGAATGAAGCATAAAGCATAAAGCGAAAAGCAAAAAGCTATTATAGCGTATAATGACTGGTAAAACATAATCATTCGCTAAAATAGCTTTTTGCTTTCTGCCTTCAGCTTTCCGCTAGCTTACTAACCAAATGCATTTTTTTTGAGAAAGTTGATCCCTCTTTTGATGGCGTTATGGCTATTGCCTGCCCTGTTGTATGCACAACGGAGCAACAGGCAGTCGCGCGCAGCACTGGAAAACCGCAAGCAAGAACTGTTGAAAGAGATAGAAGAAGCGAATAAATCACTGCAGCAAACGAAAAAGTCGACCCGCCAAAATGTTCATCTGCAACAGGAGTTGCAGACGAAAATTGCTACCCGTAATGCACAGATTCAAAGCATTAATAAGGAAATCAGTGCTATCGAAGGAGATATCAGCAGCACTAACAGTAACGTGCAAACGCTGGAGAAGGAAGTAGACTCACTCCGCGCCCGCTATGCGCAATTGATCGTATACGCCTACAAAACACGCGACTCCTACGATGTACTCAGTTTCTTCTTTTCCGCTACCAGCTTTAACGACGCGTTGCGCCGGTATCAATACCTGCAGCAATACCGCGAAAGCAGGCGTAAACAGGCCGAAAATCTCCTGTCTACCAAAGCGTTGCTGGGAGAGAAGCTGGTGGTATTACAGGAACAACGGGCACAGAAAGCCGGCGCACTGCACACTGAACAGCAACAACGGGTAACACTCATCGCCGATAAAAAAGAAACAGATCAAACTATTGCCCAGCTGAAAGACCAGGAACAGGAACTGCAACAACATATTAATAAAAGCAAAGCAGAAGCGAGACAGGTAGATCAGGCCATCCAGGACGCCATCCGCCGGGAAATAGCTGCTGCACAGAAAAGAGCTGCTGCACAAGCGCTGGCCCGTAAAAAGGCTGCAGACGCCAAACGCCGGGAGCTGGCGGCTGCCCGCAGAAAAGCCGCACTGGCCGCCGCTAAAAAAGCGCATAAGAAACCACCTGCTAAACCAGTAGAAGAAGAGAAAGATGACGATGACGACGCGCCAGTAGCAAAGACCTCCAGCGAAGATGTATTGGTGGCTACACCGGAAGCATTATCATTATCGCGCGACTTTGAAGCCAACCGTGGCCGCTTACCATGGCCGGTAGAAGCAGGACGTATTACTGGTCATTTCGGCACAGGACACGTAGGGAAAATTGAAGTAGATCATAATGGCGTTATCATTGCCACGGCAAAAGGAGCCGCGGTGAAAGCCATCTTCGAAGGAGAGGTAATTATGGTATTTATGGTACCAGGCGCAGGGTATATGGTTACCCTACGCCATGGAAAATATTTTACCAACTATGTGAGATTACTGGATGTACGGGTGAGCAAAGGAGCAGTGGTGAAACGTGGTCAAACACTGGGTCTTGCTGCCTCCGGACCAGGTAGTAGCACCGGTGAAATTGAATTACAGATATACCGGAACATGGTGAAACAGAATCCTGAAAAATGGATTCGCTCCCGTTAAAGGAGTTGCGCCTGTTTCAGCAATACTTCTTCATATAAAGCCTCATACTGAGGAATGATATTATCGATATGGAAGCGAAGCGCCTGGTCCAAAGCGCCGCGGCGTACTTTAGCCAGTAGTGTTTCGTCCTTCAGCAAGCGCAGGGCGTGTGCTGCCATTCCTTCTACATCGCCTACATTACTCATATAGCCGGTTTGTCCGGGAATGTTGATTTCCGGTAAACCACCTGCATTGGAAGAAATAACCGGCACTTGTGCTGCCATGGCTTCCAGTGCGGCTAAACCAAAACTTTCATATTCTGAAGGCAGGATAAACAAATCGCTGATAGACATCACATCTTCCAGTTGCTCTTGTTTACCTACAAATCTTACATCTTCACAGATCCCTAATTCACGGCATAGGCATTCAATAGAAGGTCTGTCCGGGCCATCGCCTACCAGCAATAATTTAGCGGGTATTTCCTTACGTACCAGCGCAAATATTTTCACTACATCGGGTACCCGCTTTACTTTACGGAAGTTGGATACGTGCAGCAATATTTTCTCGCCGTTAGGTGCAATGGCTTGCCTGAAATGAGGCAACTCACGGCGACTAAACCGCTGGGTATCCACAAAGTTGTAGATCACCGCAATATCTTTTTCTATCGGGAAAGATTTATACGTTTCATCCCGTAAGTTTTCAGAAACTGCTGTAATAGCATCTKATTCATTGATAGAGAAGGTGACTACGGGTTCATAGGTTTTGTCTTTACCTACCAGTGTGATATCTGTACCATGCAACGTGGTGATAAAAGGAACCGTTCTGCCGTGCTTTTTCACAATCTGCTTGGCCATATAGGCAGTAGAAGCGTGCGGAATGGCGTAGTGTACATGCAGCAGATCCAGCTTCTGGTTAATGATAACATCCACCATGGTACTGCTCAATGCCGATTCATAGGGAGGGAAATCAAAAAGCGGATACGTGGGAACCTGAACTTCGTGATAATATATATTAGCGTGGAACGCGTTAAGCCTTACCGGCTGTTGATATGTAATAAAGTGAACCATGTGGCCTTTGTCTGCCAGTGCTTTACCAAGCTCTGTGGCCAGTACCCCACTACCACCGTAGGTAGGGTAACATACTATTCCTATGCGCATGAGTTAAATTTTTGCATTCTGCAAAGGTACTAAAAAGCAGAAAGGATACAGCAAAAGGCAAAAAGCCGAAAAAGGGGCCCGGGAAAGCTCCTTTGGATACAAGGCAGCTTTATGCTTTTTGCCTGTTACTTTTTTAGTAGTTTTAACCATAAATTAACCTGCTACATGAGAAATTTTATTGTGCCAATTTTATTTGCCTGCTCATTGCCATCCCTCGCAGTGGCGCAGGAAAAAGATTCCATAACGCTTAGGAAATTAGCGGATGAAGTATTGACTCACAGCACAGCTTATGAAAACCTGCGTCACCTGACCAAAGATATTGGCGGGCGTCTGGCGGGATCTCCACAGATGCCCAAGGCAGAACAGTGGGGCGTAGCCGCACTGAAAGCTGCCGGCGCTGATACCGTGTATCTGCAGGAATGTATGGTGCCACATTGGGTAAGAGGAGCCAGGGAAGAGGCCCGTATCATCTCCAAGCGCCGGGATTTCATTCCACCATTGAATGTGCTGGCTTTAGGTAATTCCGTGGGAAGTGGCCCGGATGGGGTTACTGCCGAAGTCCTGGAAGTGGCTTCTTTCGATGAGTTAGAAGCGAAGAAAGACGAGGTGAAAGGAAAGATTGTTTTTTATAATGTGCATTTTAAGCCGGAATACATCAAAACATTCCATTCCTACGGCGATGCGGTGAAATACCGCGGCCAGGGCGCCAGCAGAGCCGCTAAATACGGTGCACTGGCAGTGATTGTACGTTCTATGTCGCATGGTGCCAATAATTTCCCACATACAGGAGCTATGCGCTATGATAGTGCCTATCCAAAGATTCCTGCTGTAGCTATTGGTTTGGAAGATGCGGACCGCCTTAGCCTGCGCCTTAAAGACGATACCGATGCCAAAGTGTTCCTGCGTACCAACTGCGAAATGCTGCAAGATGTAGTAGGGCATAATGTTATCGGCGAATTGAAAGGCCGTAAATACCCGGATCAATATATCACCGTTGGTGGTCACCTCGATTCCTGGGATGTAGCGGAAGGCGCACATGACGATGGCGCTGGCTGCGTACAATCTATAGAAGTATTACGGGCTTTAAAAGCGTTAGGTATTCAGCCGGAACATACGTTGCGTGTAGTATTGTTTGCCAACGAAGAAAATGGTACCMGCGGAGGAAAGAAGTATGCTGCAGTGGCCAAAGCTAAAAAGGAACAGCACATCTTTGCCCTGGAAAGCGATGCTGGTGGCTTTACACCACGTGGTTTTATCACGGCATTGCCCGCCGATAAGAAAGCCAAAATGGATAGCTGGAAACCCCTGTTTGCACCTTACGGTATTTATGATTTCGACGAGCAGGGAGGGGGAGTAGATGTAGGGGAACTGAATGCAGCGATAGGTACGCCCATGGCGGAACTTTCTCCTGATTCACAACGCTATTTCGACATTCACCATGCCGCTAACGACGTATTTGAAGCGGTAAATAAACGGGAACTGGAATTGGGTGCTTTTGGTATGGCCGGTTTGATTTATCTTGTAGACCAGAACTTCTGATTATCTATCTCTAAATTATCCTTATGGGCCGTTTTGTCTTTATCGTTGTAAGTGTTATTGTACTAATACTGGGAGGTATATTCTTCTACAAATACTATTTCGTTTTCGGTCAGGGAGTAAAGGCAGGAGAGCTGAATTATTTTGTGCAGAAAGGGTATGTCTTTAAAACCTATGAGGGTAAGGTGATACAATCCGGCTACAAAGGCAAAGTAGCAGGTACCATTCAGTCCAACGAATTCCAGTTTTCCGTAAGCAGTGAAAGTGTTGCACAACAGCTGATGACGGCCAGTGGCAAGATAGTAGAACTGCATTATAAAGAATACCTGGGTGCTATTCCCTGGAGAGGCTATAGTCCGTTTATAGTAGATAGTATTATTTCTATAAAAGATCCGGCCAGACAGGATCTGCCGTAAACTGAAAGAGGGATTTTCCACCGTGGAAAATCCMTCTTTTAATATCTATTCGTTGGTGGCCAGCAGGAGAAAGATGGCGGGTCTTTTATGCAGATCCGGCAACTGTTGCTTCCATTCCTTTACCGTTTTTGTTTTAATATATTCTGTAGGCGCGGTAATATCCGCTGCCACGCAAATCCGCGTATAGTCCTTACAGTTATCCAGCAGATCTTTCAGGAGCTGGTTATTGCGGTAAGGCGTTTCTATAAACAGTTGTGTTTGATTTTTTTTCGCAGATTCCTGTTCCAGTTCCCGGATCATCTTTGTTCTCTCGGGTGGTTTGATGGGGAGGTAGCCGGTAAACTGAAAGCTCTGACCATTAAGGCCGGAGCCCATTAAGGCCAGTAACATAGAGTTGGGACCTATCATAGGAATTACCCTGGCATTTACGCTGTGGGCTACCTGTACAATGAGATGCCCCGGATCGGCAATAGCAGGGCAACCGGCTTCACTCAGGATACCGATATCTTTCCCTTCCAGCAATAACTTCTTTGCCAGCACCAGGTCAGGTGGCTGATTTTCATTCATGATCAGCAACTGCAGGGCGTCTATATTAATATTTCTATCCAGCGCTTTCAGGTAGCGACGGGCAGTACGTTCATTTTCTACATAAAAAACAGATAACTGCTGTACAACAGTAGTTACATATGCAGGAATACTAAATAAGGCATCGGCGCTCAACACAGTAGGAACCAGATACACTTTGCCAGGGGTATTCATTATTTTAGTCTTTTTGTTTGTAAATCAATAGTAGCAGCAATCACCGCATAAGAAGGCGCCAACATCCAGCCCACTACAGGTATCAACATGAACAGGTAAAACACCATACCATTACCTATCGCCATACCACGATGCTGACGGATAAAATCAATGCTTTGAGACATATTCAATTTATGCCGTTCGCAACTGTAATCCATCATAGCAAATCCATAGAAGTATGATTCAACAAAGAATCCTACCATTGGAATCAGCCAGCCAACCACCGGAATAAACGACACCAGCAATAGTATAAGAATAGCGGCGGTTTGGTAAACGATATTGCGGCACGACATTTTAATGCCCCGCAAAATGTCCTTGCCCAGCTGCGCCCAGCTAAAAGGAAATTCTTTATGATCAAGAATGGCTTCTGTCTTCTCAGATAAATAAGAAAACACAGGAGACGCTACTATGAGAAACAAATATTTGAAATAAGAGAAATACCAAAATACAAACACGATCCTGACAGAGAAAGCTACCAGTATAAATAGAAAACTGATCMAGCTGTTTTCCAGATCCTGTACCCATTCAGTAATGTGCAACAGCCTGGTCAGGTATTCCACAAAGTCACCAGAATAGCCCCAAACGAAATAAAAACCGGCAAAAAAGAGCAGGCAATAGATGATACCAGGTATCAGTATCCATTTCCATAACTTATGCTGTAAAATGAATTGATGGGCCTTCCCGTAAGATTGAATAGCTGAGAGCAGTTCTCTGAATGAAAAAAACAACGCCTGAATAATTTTTAGTGTAACTGAATCTGTGTTTGTTCCTGTTTTATGAAAGAGCAACGAAACTAAGGTAAAAATAGCTATGATTGCTATAGTTATACTGATAATCCTGTGTTAAAAGCGCAGAAATTAAAAGGCTAAAAGCAAAAAGCTATTTTCGTGAAACACTCCCCGAAAATAGCTTTTTACTTTTAGCCTTATAGGTTTATTTCCCTCAAAGTTGCTAATAATCAGTTTATTAGAAACGGGGACAGAGGGTTTTGTATTTATTATTTTCGTTTCGGGTGTGAATATAGATCAGTGAAATTTCCATGCCACCACGGTAATGAGAAGCAGGGTTGAGGGTAGACACGTTGGTGTCGTATGTCAGCCCTACCTGGAATCCTTTGATTTCCATACCAATGTAGGGAATGAGGGCGTCTTTCAGGCGATACCAGCTGCCCACATAGAAGGTGGTAGGATTATCATCCATATCGTTCAATGCAAATCCATAGGCGCCACCAAAGGTTAATTCAGAGGCGGTACTTTGTTTCATGTACAAAATGCTGGTATGAAACCTATCTTTCCCATTTACAGGAACAGAGCCACCACCATGTACCGTCCAGCGGTAACTGAGCCGGTTTTGGGTGAGGTTCATAAAAGATTCTGTAGGTTGGGTAATATGATAATAGGAGGCTCCCAGGTAAATATTGGAGGATTCCCCGATCAGGCCATTGTATAAAATACCAATGTTAGGATCGAAATAGGATATTTTAGGATTTACCAGCGTTTCATTACTGGGAATCATAGGATTATATCCGTTATTGTCGATCTGGTTTTCGAATTGCAGTTTGCTGTTATCCAGTCTTTTTTGCACCAGGGTACCTTGCAATCCAATAGCCAGGGTATGGTTACCCTCCGGATCAAGCCCTTTGTGGTAGGCTGTACTAAAGGAAACGTAACTGGAAGTGAGGGCACCGCCACCGCTTCTGTCGTACATCGCCATAAAGCCTACGCCCCATATATCCGTGTAAGAAATCACATTCTTCAGAATACCGAAATCAATAGCGGCAGTACCCGTCACAAATGGAGAGGCAATGCTGCGCCACTGTGAACGATAGTTACCTGATAAGCGATAGTCTCCGGAAAATAAGCCTGTGTAAGCTGGGTTAAGAGTAAGTGGTGAGGCGAAAAACTGCGAAAAGTGCGGGTCCTGTGCCCGCAGCGGATTCAAATAAAGCAATATGGCCAGGAATAGTAAAGCTCTTTTCATATTAGTAAAGCTTAAAGCATAGGGTGTTATGCAATGCGGGTGAAGGTACGTTAATTAAATCATATCTCAAATTAAATCCATGTATAAAAATCATGATGATAAAAAAACGAATAGCAGTTCCGTACTTCTTTAAAGATACAAAACTGCTATTCGTAAAACGATATATTCCCGTTATTGTTGTAATTTATTCCCAAAAGCGAGGTCTCCCGCGTCTCCCAATCCAGGCACAATGTAGCCTTTGGCGGTCAGTTCATCATCAATATCTCCCGCCCAGATAGTCAGGTTAGACTTGGTATTGCGCAGTACATATTCAATACCCACGGTGCAGGCGATAGCTACCACCAGGTGAATATGGCTGGGTTTACCGATTTCCTCCAGGTGTTCGATGGTTTTCACCAAGGAAGCGCCGGTAGCCAGCATCGGATCTGAAAGTATCAGTACCTCTCCATCGATAGAAGGAGTGCTTACATATTCCAGGCTGATATCGAAAGAACCATCATGGTTATGCTTACGATAAGCGGAAACGAAGGCATGGTCTGCTTTATCAAAATAATGCAACAAACCTTGGTGCAGCGCCAATCCGGCTCTTAGAATAGTGGCCAGTACCGGTTGAGATTTCAATACCCGGCAAGTGGCAATACCCATTGGGGTAGTCACTTCTTTGTCTTCATAGTCCAGCGTTTTGCTGATCTCGTACGCAGCTACTTCACCCAGTCTTTCCATATTACGCCGAAAGCGCATACGATCCTGCTGAACTTCCACATTTCTGATCTCGCTTAACCATTCTCCTACCAACGAATTGGTTTCACTTAAATTGATAATCATGAGCTATCCCTTTGAGGCCGCAAATTACCGAAAATTAGCGTAACTACTCTTTGTCCTGCTCTTTGTCTAATAGGCTGGCTTTCTTCACCAGTTGGATGAACTCTGCGCGATACCCTTCGGTGTCTTCACCCCGTGCGGTGCCGGCCCAGGACAGGATTTGGTCGTAGGTAGCAGTTCCTTTGAAAGCGGAATTACGTAACAGTTGCCCAAAGGCCGCTACAGCGGTGGCCATACGGAAGTCTTCCGGCGCTGCACCTATTTCCTGGTTATTATAAGGCAATACCTTTTCCATTAGCTGGCTCTTATCCGCTGTGGGCTGTTTGTAGCGCATTTTCACGGTTAATACTTCCTGCTGATTGCCCAGTATTTTACCCTGCTGGTATTTCAGCGGATCTACCCAGTTAACGTTTTCGCCGCCTTTACCGGTGGGAATGATTTCATAAAGCGCCGTAACAGTGTGGCCTACGCCCATATCGCCGGCATCTTTTTTATCATTGTTAAAGTCTTCGTTCTGCAGCAATCTGTTTTCATAGCCTACTAACCTATACGACTGCACGAAATTAGGATTGAACTCCACCTGTAGTTTCACGTCTTTGGCTACAGTAAATAAGGTACCGCCAAATTCGGTTACAAAGGTTCTGCGGGCTTCTTCAAAATTATCGATATAAGCGTAGTTGCCATTGCCTTTGTCAGCCAGCAGTTCCAGCTTATTATCTTTATAGTTACCCATTCCAAAGCCAAGCACTGAAAGGGAAATGCCTTTTGCTCTTTCTTTTTCAATCAACTTGGTCAGTGCACCGTCGCTGGAAGCACCTACGTTGAAGTCGCCGTCTGTAGCGAGAATCACACGGGTATTGCTGTTTTTGGAATGCTGTTCTTCCGCAATACGATAGGCCAGTTGTATACCTTCTCCACCGGCAGTGGAGCCACCTGCCTGTAATTCTTCCAATGCGGCCAGTATCTTTTTCTTATTGTTACCACTGGTAGAAGGAAGCACCACACCAGCTGCGCCGGCATATACCACAATGGCTACCTTGTCCTGCGGACGGAGTTGTTCTGTTAATACCTTAAAGGCGCTTTTTACCAGTGGAAGTTTGTTGGGTTMGTCCATAGAGCCGGATACGTCCAGTAAAAACACCAGGTTGGTAGGTGGAAGATCTTTGGTATCTACCTGTTTGCTTTTTAAGGCAATACGCACCAGCTGATGTCCGGTATTCCAGGGACAGATGGCCATATCGGTATAAATAGCTACCGGGTCTTTACCAGTAGGCGCTTTGTAGTGATAGTCGAAATAGTTAATCATTTCTTCTACTCTAACCGCGTCTGCCGGCGGCATTTCGCCGTTATTCAGAAAGCGGCGCATATTACTGTAGGCAGCCCGGTCCACGTCAATGCTAAAAGTGCTCAAAGGCTGGTCAGTAGCGGAATGGAAAATGTTTTCGTTGATAGGGCTATAATCTTCGGTGTTGGCGGGAGCGGATGGCGTATAGCTATAGTTATAATTACCTTTCACTTGCCTATTAGCCATATAGCCAGTTACCACTACTTCACTCAGCGCTTTATCAGCGGCAGGCGCCATTGGCTCTGCACAAAGTACTCTTGAAGGAGGTGGCGCGATGGCATTTACCGTTGGTGGGGTAGGCTGCATGATTAATCGCCTTCTGTCGTTGGTTTTTACCAGTGGTTGTAGCTTGTTTAATGCTACCTGTAGGGTAGTTTGTTGGGCGGTAATCTTGATTTCCAGCGGTTTGTAACTACTGGCGTTAACTTCCATCGTGAGTGCGCCGGCGGGTACTTTCAAACTGAAAGTCCCTTTGGCACTGGTGGCCGTCAGGAAGTCCGTTCCTTTTACCCGTATTACGGCGTTGGCAATGGGCGCCTTGCTGGCGGCGTCGGTAACAGTACCACTCAGGGTGCGTTGTTGCTGTGCGGAGGCGATAAACGCCAACAGGCAACCAAACAATAGTAAAGCGAGATATTTTTTCATGATGATATCTTTTCTGCCAATAGGATGACAGGAAATACCTTCATTCCATAAATCGAAAAAAAAATATTTTAAAACTACCTTTGCTGAAATTTTTGTCGATGGTATATAACGTGATTGGCACCATGTCTGGTAGCTCATTAGACGGATTGGATATAGTTTTTGCTGAACTAACGGAAATACGCGGACAGTGGACTTATGCGATCAAAGCCTCAGAAAGTCTGCCGTACGAGCCGGAATGGGTGGAAAAGCTGGCACAGGCTACGTCCCTGCCGGCAAGGGATTACCTGTTGCTACACACTGCATACGGACATTATACCGGCCACCGCATCCTTTCTTTTATAGAAAAACACCAGCTGGATCATAAAATACATTTTATCGCTTCTCATGGCCATACTACTTTCCATATGCCCGCCGATAAAATGACGGCGCAGCTGGGAGATGGCGCAGCTATTACCGCGGTTACCGGTCTCCCGGTGATCACTGACCTCCGGGCGGTGGACGTGGCACTTGGCGGACAAGGAGCGCCTATTGTTCCCATTGGCGAAAAATACCTGTTCCCCGGCTATCAGTACTGGTTGAACATCGGGGGGATTGCTAATATTTCAGCGCAGCTGCAGGAGCAGTTTGTGGCCTTTGATATCTGCCCTGCCAACCGGGTGCTGAATGCCCTGGCAGCGGCCCTTAATAAACCTTACGATGAGGGTGGCGCCCTGGCTGCCGGCGGTGTTACCGATAATGGTTTGCTGGAACAACTCAATCAACTTTCCTATTATACAGCCCCCTGGCCTAAATCCCTCGCCAACGATTTTGGCATCAACACCGTATTACCTATGATAGCGCCTATGCGCATCTCTGTACAGGGTAAGCTGCGTACCTACGTGGATCATATTGCCGCGCAGGTAGCCAATGCGGTAAAAGCGCTGAAAGCACAAATGCCGGAGGAACCCGCTAAAATGCTGATCACCGGTGGTGGCGCTTTCAACACCTTTCTTGTACAAACTATTCAACAACAGGTGGAACCACTGGGCGTTACCGTAGAAGTGCCTGATGAGCAAGCAGTGAGCTTTAAAGAAGCGTTGATAATGGCGCTGATAGGAACTTTACGCTGGAGACAGGAAGATAATGTGCTGAGTGGCGTAACCGGCGCAGAAAGAGATTCCATTAATGGTGCGCTCTGGACAAGCAGATAAGGATTAACTTTTAATATAAAACAGCGGAGATATTATTTAGCAAGATGCTGATATCTCCGCTGTTTTTTTGAGTAGATTAAAAGGCCGTGGCCAATAGCTGAAAGCTGTCCCCATCAAACAATCCCAGGTCACTGAGTTTTAAATGAGGGATGACCAGCAACGCCATAAACGACAAGGTCATAAACGGTGAAGCCAGCGGAGACCCCAATGCTTTCGCGGCTTGGTCGAGTGCACTGTATTGTGTGGCTATCGTATAGCCATCCAGGTTACTCATCAGGCCGGCTACCGGTAATGGTAATACCTGCACTTTTTCCCCATCTACCACACTGATACCGCCTTGCTGGGCAATCACCGCATTGATAGCTGCAGCGAGGCTTTCATCGTCAGCACCTACGGCAATGATGTTGTGGCTATCATGTGCTACCGAAGAGGCAATAGCGCCATGTTGCAGTCCAAATCCTTTAATGAATGCAACTGCAGGTGTAGCCTGCCTGTAGCGGTTTACAACGGCTATTTTTAAAACATCCTTTTCGGTGCTGCTCTGAAGAAAACCATTGACCACCGGTAGCGTAGCCGTGAGTGCATTGGTGATCAGTTGTCCGTCGAGGGCTTCTATTACTTTAGCAGTTACGTTGTTATGGTTAGTACMGCTAACGGGTATACGAAAATCTACAGCCTGTACGGGTTGCCCTACAAAATTATTTACAGGAACAGAAGGAATGGAGTGAATGAGCGTTTTACCGTTTTCGGCTACTTTCGTTCCTGCGATATATGTTGCCAGTATGTTAAAATTTTGCAGGTCATCTACCAAAATAAAATCTGCCGGATCATTTTCCCGCAGTAGTCCATTCTCCAGTTTATAGTGTAATACCGGGTTGATGCAGGCAGCCAGTAATACTTTGAAGAGGTCTATACCGTGGTTCAAAGCACGTTTTACCAATAAATTGATATGTCCTTCCACGAGGTTATCGGGGTGTTTATCATCGCTGCAGAACATGATCTTGGCCGCATGTTCATGTAGTAAAGGATAAAGTGCGTTGAAGTTCTTAGCCGCGCTGCCTTCCCGGATAAGGATGTGCATGCCATGCTGTAGTTTATCCAATGCTTCTTCGATGGTAAAGCATTCATGATCGGTGCTGATGCCTGCTGCAATATATTCACGGGCTGCTTCACCGCGAAGGCCGGGAGCATGGCCATCTACAGGTTTGTTTACTTTTTGGGCGGCGGCTATTTTAGCCAGTACTTCCGGATCTTTATGAAGTACTCCCGGAAAGTTCATCATTTCCGTGAGATATTTGATATCATCCCGTTGCAACAAGGCTTCCACATCTTCCACACTCACTACAGCACCGGCGGTTTCAAAAACAGTGGCTGGTACGCAGGAAGGGGCGCCGAAGTTGAACCGGAAAGGTACTTTTTTACCATTTTCCAACATGTATTCTACGCCTTTTACTCCCATTACATTGGCTATTTCATGCGGATCGCTGACAGTGGCAATAGTACCATGCACTACCGCCAGCCGGGCAAATTCGGAGGGAATGAGCATAGAACTTTCAATATGTACATGTGCGTCCGTAAAGCCTGGAAGCAGGTAATGTGCATAGGTTTCGTTGTTGCGTTCAATCCGCTGTATTTTACCGGCTTCCACATAAACCGTGGCCGGATAAATCTCCTGCTGTAATATATTCACCAGGTTGCCTGAAATCTGGAATGTATTCATGCTGTAAAGCTAAGGAATAGGCCGCATTTAAGGCCCGGCGTATTTTTTGCAAAGAAGCGGGGGAGATGTTTTTTGGTTATCTTTATTTGCCTTAAAAAATCGGGCATCAAAAATTCTTTTATGACAAGGATTAAATTTTTTACGCTGTTAGCAGCGCTTTTGATCGCAGGAGTGGCTACCTATGCACAGACTGTTGATGAGATTATTGCAAAAAATATTGTTGCCATGGGTGGACAGGCGAAGTTAAAAGAGATTAAATCGCAATACATAGAGGGAAGCATGGAAGTACAGGGCATGACCGTACCTATTAAAAGGTGGGTGAAGCAGGATGAGGCTATGCGGCTGGAATTTGCTGTGCAGGGAATGGATAATATCCAGGTGGTAACGCGCAGCGGTGGCTGGAGTCTGATGCCGGTGATGATGCAAACCACGCCGCAGGATCTTGATCCACAAATGCAGAAACTGCTGCAAACCCAGCTGGATGTAAGAGGGGAGTTGTACGACTATAAAGCAAAAGGAAAGAAAATTGAGTTACTGGGCAAAGAATCAGTGAACGGTGCGCCGGCATACAAGCTGAAAGTAACTTCTGCAGATGGCATAGAAGGAACTGCATTTCTGGATGCCAATACTTATCTGCTGATAAAAACGATCAACAAAGTAAATATACAGGGACAGGATGCGGAAATATCTGTTACGATGTCTGATTATAAGAAAACACCGGAAGGACTGGCTTATCCCGGTACAACAGAACAGAGTCCGGGTGGGGTGAAAATTAACATTACGAAGATCGAAACCAATTGTACCGTAGCGGATACGCTGTTTGCCAAACCGCAGTAATGTTTTCGTTCTGTTCAGCACTGCCATGGTGGTGCTGAACAGAACAATGATGATTATTTATACAGCGCCATCATAGCCTGGGCTTCTTCTGCCATTTTCTTCGCCAGGTGTGCCGGTTGCAATACTTTCACTTGTCCGCCATAACTCAGCAGGGTCATGGTTAACTCCGGATTAATAACAACGTTCAGGGATATACGGCATTCTTTACTATTATCTTCCACTATTTGCTGGGAAGCGTGAATAGGTTGTGATTTTATGTATTTTCCCTGTCGAGGCTCAAAACTGAGCAGTACATTTTCGGGTTCTCCGTCATGTACGGTGATGCCCACAGCATGTTGGAAATAGCTGGCGTCATCAAAATTCTTCTCATCAAAATGTTTCATGGTGGGCCAGATTTTTACTATTCTGTCCAGCGCAAACGTAATTACAGCGCCACCGCGTGTTTTCTGACTTTTTCCAATGAGGTAAAAGCGATGTTGGTATTCACGTAAATGATAAGGTTCTACCCAGTGTTCTTTGGGTTCATCGCGTTCAAAGCTTTGGTAGGCGATGCGTATCACTTCCAGGTTTTTGATGGCGTCTACAATTTCCGGAATATGTTCTGCTCCTTTGTATTGTGCGGCCCGGGCAAATTTGATCAGGCCTTTATGTTGCAGGGCTTCCCGGTTCATCTTTAGGCTGGCGGCTATTTTCAGGATAGCATCTTCAAACTGTTGTACTACTGGTAAACTGCGGAATTGTTCCAGTATACCAATGGCAATTTCCAGCCCTTGCAGGTCTGCTTCTTCAATGGGCGAGTTACTGATGGAAAAGCCATTATCGGAATATCGGTAGGTACCGCTGCTACGATCGTACACAATAGGCGCCATATAGTTCAGTTCCGGGTCCTGGCGCATGTCCTGAATGTCTTTCTGAATGGTGCGAACAGATATCCCTGTTCCCATTTTATCCGATACGTATTCAATCAGGTTTTCCAGAGTAGGTTTGGGCTTCTGCTTATTGCGCAGGCGCTCGTCAATCCAACGGTAGCGCGACACCGCGTCTTTGTTCTTTGGCAAAAGATAAAATTTAGATAATAAAAATACACAATTCCCGCTTTTGCAAACGGGATTAAAAAAATTATAGCGAAAAGATCACTACGCAAATTCTTTGCGCGCAGCCCGGCTAGATTTGTATTGTTATTAAAACCTGAAGGTTATGAATAAGGTAAATACAACAACAGCAGTTACGCAGGTACAGGCTATTTCAATTGGACAAATCATTATGGATGATTCCAATTACCTGACGCTCTGGGGCCACGTGCTCCAGGACAATGTGTGGTCTTCCTGTGATTTTGTAACTACTTATGAAGTCATGAATACGATGCTTCGCTTCAGTCAGGATAAGCACGATGCCGTGCAAATGACCATTGTAAAGAAACTGGAAGATATGTGCCGCGTGCCCGATATGATTGATCTGGAAGCAGAACTGGGTGCTGCGGTGGTGTTTGATCATCTCACCTTTCAAATGAGACGGCCCTGCCTGCAGCAGGACGATAACTGGGAAGCCTATGCGGATGAGGAATGTTATTATATAGAGAAGGTAATACAGCTGCCCACACCGTCCACTTTGCCTCCCGCAGCCCGTTATCAGGTGGAAGATGTGAACACCCGGATGGAATACTGCATACAATTACTACATGATGCCTATAACCTATATCTCGGATTTGTGGAAATTGAATTAGGGGATGAAGCTGCCAGAATAAAGGCCGGATTGGAAGACGACAATAAATTCAGTATGGCTTATTATGCCTGGCAGCTACATACCTCAAATATCTAAATCCCTGTTAACCATATTTTTATCTATTGTCTAACCTTTTTTATCCATTGCGTTAACCCCCGTCTATCCATTTGAATTAACCCTTGTTGATCCATTTTACGTAACCCCGTTATACATTGTTTGTTAACCCCAATTCCCTCCTTCACAAAAAATATCGGTTAAATTGTGAAAAAAATCCCTTAAAGTCTATAAATCTTGTAGGAAAAACCTATTTTTGGTCAATTAAATCGTAAAACTATGAGTTTAAGACTGGGAGACGCAGCTCCTAATTTCAAAGCCAACACCACAGCAGGGGAAATAGATTTTTACGATTTCCTCGGTGAAGGTTGGGGTATCTTGTTTTCTCACCCGGCAGACTTCACGCCGGTGTGTACTACCGAATTAGGCAGAACAGCACAATTAGGAGAGGAATTCGCTAAACGTAATACTAAAGTACTGGCTGTCAGTGTAGATCCACTGGATAAACACCTGAGCTGGATAAATGATATCAACGAAACACAACAGTGTGACGTAACTTTTCCTATTATTGCAGATGAAAATAAAACAGTGGCTAACTTGTATGACATGATTCATCCAAATGCCTCTGAAACTTTTACAGTAAGATCCTTGTTTATCATAGGACCAGACAAAAAAGTAAAACTCATCATCACTTATCCGGCCTCTACCGGTAGAAACTTCGTAGAAGTACTGCGCGTATTGGACTCTCTGCAACTGACCGCTAAATATAGCGTGGCTACCCCAGCAGACTGGAAAGATGGAGAAGATGTAATCGTTACAGCAGCTGTACCTACAGCAGATATTCCTGCACGTTTTCCGAAAGGCCACAAAATTATCAAGCCTTATTTGAGAACAACACCGCAGCCAAACAAATAATACTACTAAGACGCCGAAAGGCGGTTTTGATAAATTTTTTTTAATGGTTGGTTTTTGATTTTTACGAAACGGGGATTTCTCCCCGTTTTTTTTATGCGCAAAATTTTGTCTGAGGTCAGAATTAAACTGATTTGCCTGATTTCGGATATTATTATAAAAGATGTAGGTTTTTAAAAGAAAAAGGGAAGATATACGCGAAAATTATCCGCTTATATCTTCCCTTTTTTCGAAATCGTATAACAATATTCGGCAATCAACTTAATCCTGACTCCAAACAACATCCACGTTATTCCTCACTCACTGCTTGCTTACCACGGTGTTTGCGTAACTGTGTCAGCAACGCACTCATATCTTTAGGTAAAGGCGCCTCAATGGTATACTCTTTCCCGTGCTGATCTTTAAATATCAGCATGGAGGCATGTAATGCCAGTCTGCTCAATAAAGGACGCTCTTCCTCTGTATGCTTACCCAGTTTGAATTTCTTCTTGATAGTGGATAATAATACTGGTTGAGGGCTACCATAAAATTCATCTACCGCAATAGGGTGTCCCAGGAACTTCATGTGAACGCGGATCTGGTGTGTGCGACCTGTATGAATCTGCATTCTTACCAGGCTGTAAAGACCGAATTCTTCCAGTACTTCGTAGTCCGTAGAGGAAGGCTTTCCTTTCCGGTTGGTCACCATTTTGCCCTTCTGTACCGGGTGTTCCATGATGCCCTCGCTTACATTGCCTTGCTTAGGCATAGGCTGGCCACTGACCAGTCCCAGATAAAACTTTTTCACGTCTCTGCTTTCAAAAAGCTGAGAGAAGTATTTATGTGCAGCTTCGTTGCGTGCAAACAGAATAATCCCGCTGGTTTCACGATCCAGTCTATGTACCGTGAATACTTCGCCATACGCCCTTTTCATGATAGCAATCAGTGATTCCAGCTCATTGTCATGGCGATCAGGCAGGGTAAGCATGCCAGCAGGCTTGTTTACAACAACAAAATCAGGTGTTTCGAGTATAATATGTTCAGCTAATCGCATCCCGTTATTCGACAGTTATTTTTTAAAATGTTTCAGCAGGATCACCTCTTTTTCAGTGAGGAAGCGCCATTGGCCGCGGTTCAATGTTTTCTTGGTAAGACCAGCATACATTACACGATCCAGCTTTTCTACACTATACTCCAGGTGTTCAAAAATGCGGCGCACAATACGGTTTTTACCGCTGTGAATTTCAATGCCCACTTGTTTTTTATCCTTTGGATCTACGTAGCCCAGTGCATCTACCAGTGCCACACCATCTTCCAGCGTTACACCTTCAATGATTTTCTCGAAATCAGCTTTGGTCAGCGGCTTATCCAGTTCTACCTGGTAGATTTTTTTGATGTTGTGTTTAGGATGTGCCAGTGTTTGTGCCAGTTCACCATCGTTGGTGAGCAGCAACAGACCAGAAGTATTGCGGTCCAGGCGGCCTACCGGGTACACTCTTTCATTTTCAGTAGCTTCTTCGATGAGCTCCATGACGGTTTTGCGGCCTTCCGGATCATCTGTAGTAGTAATGTATCCTTTGGGCTTATTCAGCAGGATGTACACCAGATTTTTGGTAGGTGTGATTTTTTTATCCTGCATGGTTACTACATCGCTGGAAGTAACTTTAGTAGCGGGCTCGGTGACCACTTTACCATTTACGGTTACCTTTCCTTCTTTGATGAGGTCTACTGCTTTTCTGCGGGAGCACAAACCACAATGCGCCACAAATTTGTTCAGCGGCATTTCGCCGGGGCCAAAAATGCTTTCTTTGGGTTCTTTGTTATTTTTCGTTGAGTCGTATTCGTTATCTCTTACTTTTCCCCCTTTTTTTTTATCCTGTTTATCCGCAAAACGTTCATTGGTTTTGTCAAAGAACTTTTTACGGTTAAATCCGCTGGGAGTTTCTTTTCCACCTTTTTTCTTTTCACCGTGGAAGTGGAAAGCACTATCGTCACTTTTTTTGGTAGCGCCGTAGGTGCGTTTACGTGGTGGTCTTTCACTGCCTTTGTCTTCTTTATCAAAGCTGCGTGTACGTTCAGGGCGTTCGCCATCTTTTCTGAAGGCACTGAAAGAACGTTCGCCTGCTGGTTTGTCGCTTTTGTCTTTATCAAAGCCACCACGTTTTGAAGTTGGCTTTTCATCACTGTCAAAGCGTTTGCGGGCGCCGGGTTTATCATCACGTTTGTGACCGCCGAAAGAACGTCTTTCTTCTTTATCACCGAAGCTGCGCTTAGGTCTGTCTTCACTGCTACCGAAGCTACGCTTAGGTCTGTCTTCGCTGCTACCGAAGCTGCGCTTAGGTCTGTCTTCACTGTTACCGAAGCTGCGCTTAGGTCTGTCTTCACTGTTACCGAAGCTACGCTTAGGTCTGTCTTCGCTGTTACCGAAGCTACGCTTAGGTTTATCTTCGCTGTCGCCGAAGCTACGTTTGCGCTGTGGTTTATCATTTCCAAAGCTATCGGTGGCCGGTCCGTGTTTACGGGCTGGTCTGCCGTTGCTGTCGAAGCTGCGTTTGCGGAAAGATGGTTGGTCATCGCCCGTTTTTCCACGGGAAAATGGCTTATCGTCTCCGCTGCGGTTATCTTTTGCAGCTGCTCTTCCTGGCCTTTCGCCGTCAGCGGAGGAGCGAGTGCGGGGGCCTGCTGGTTTGTCGCTTTTACCAAACTTATTATCCCTTGATGGGCCAAACCCTTTTTTAGCAGGTTGTTTTTTCTTCATAAATTATTATTGATTGATGACCATGCGTACATGATCAATAGATATATGATTGTGTAATGATCAGCCTTTATTAGCGAGTTGTCCACATGCCGCATCGATATCTTTACCGCGACTACGGCGCAGTCTTGCATTCACGCGATTTTTTGAAAGATATTCCATGAACTCTTCTGCGGTTTGCGAATCCGGTTTCTGGAAACGGGCCGCATCGATAGGATTGTATTCGATAATGTTCACCAGGTCGGCAGGTACTTGCCGGTAAATTTTAATGAGTTCGTCCGCATCTTCTTTGGAGTCATTAAAATCTTTGAAGAGAATATATTCGAAAGAAATTTCATTTTCGGTGGCCTTGTAGAAGTAGTTCAGTGCGGCAATCAATTCCTTCAGGTTATTGGAGTCGTTGATCGGCATGATTTCACTGCGCTTTTTATCAGTGGCGGCGTGTAGGGACAGCGCGAGGTTAAAGCGTACTTTATCATCGCCCAGCTGCCGGATCATTTTGGCTACGCCGGCGGTAGAAACGGTAATACGTTTAGGCGACATACCCAGACCATCCGGAGAGGTGATCTTTTCAATAGCCTGCAATACGTTTTTGTAGTTCAGCAGGGGTTCTCCCATGCCCATGAATACTATATTGCTCAGTTTTTTACCATATGCTTTCTGGGCTTGCTGGTTGATCAGCGCCACTTCATCATAAATTTCGTCGTAATCAAGGTTACGGGCGCGATCCATATAGCCGGTAGCGCAAAACTTGCAACTCAGGCTGCAACCAACCTGTGAAGATACACAGGCTGTTTGACGGGAGTCTGTAGGAATCAGTACCCCTTCCACCAGGTGGTTGTCATGCAGGCGGAAACGGCTCTTAATGGTACCATCATTGCTCTGCTGTACGGTATCTACCTTTACGGCAGGCAGGGTAAAGTGTTCTGTTAGTTTTGTTCTTAATTCTTTGGAGAGGTTGGTCATCGCTTCAAAGCTGTCCGCATGACGCAGCCACAGCCACTCATACACTTGTTTTGCGCGGAAAGGCTTTTCACCTATAGACCCGAAATATTCCTGTAAGGCCGGTAAACTTAAGTGCCGGATGTTTTTATTGTCAGACTTCATTATTGACCATTAATTGAGCAAATGGCTGCCTTCCGGCAGTCGAAAAGTAACTGCAAAGATAGGTAATATTGACGTACCGACAGAATGTACCTTGAAAATCAATGCCACAGCCGTTTTCAGCTGTGGCATCGGGGTTAGTTATGTATTCGGTTTATTTTGTCCATATGGCGGCAAAACGGGAGGAGTTGTCGTATCCCTGGATACGGAACAATTGATAGCCCTGGGCTGTCAGGTCAGCAAATTTGGCCTGATAATCAGCCGGACTCATATCCATATAAGAATAATATGCTTTGTTTCGGGGCCACCACAGTCCACCTACACTGTTTTGATTACCGTTTTCTTCAATATTTACATTGATGGTCATCAGGCCGGCCTTGTTCATTTCATCGAATTTCTTGCTGAAATCAGTGGTATTCATGCCATAATACATGTAAAAGCCACCGGGGTTGCTGCTGCCGAATACCCCTGCATGATAGCGTTTACCACCTACATAATAGGCCACATGCTCGGTTACCCGCATCTTGCCCTGATCTACATAGGTTTTCCATTTGGTGGCGTATACGTCGTCTGTAGCGTTGTGTACCGCCGCAAAGGTTTCTCCGCCACGTTGTTTCCAGATCACGGTAAACAACGGATTGCCACTATTATCGTTGGTAACGGAAATTTGCCGGGGAATATATCCTTTACCGTAGTACTCATCAAAGTATTGCTGGTACTGGGTGCTGTTCATATTGATACGGCAATACCATTGCGATGGCAGCCCATATTGGAAGGAGCCGGAAGCCAGGTATTGATTGCCTGATTTATGTACACTCAGGGTTTGCAAAGCCATGCCCATACCAGTATAGTAGCCCCAGTAGCGGGTAATATGCTCTACCGGCACGTTATGAAACGAAGGGTAGAAGGGCGCAAAGAAGCGGTTAAAAGCACTATTGGCGCCTACTTCATAGCAACTCGCGTTACTATCTTCAGATTTGGCATATACACCGTAAGGATCTACTTCCATCCAATCCACGCCAGTAGCTGGATTCGGAGATTTTATCCATAACATGAAGTGAAGGTGATTGTTGCCGGTATTGGCATTCATTGGCGTGCCATCGGGATTCAATCCCCAACCGGCGCCGCCAAAGCCGGTATTACCTGCCCAGGCAATCTGCTGGCCTGCGTACACGGGGTCGCCTACTTTTACTTTCAGCTTTTGATCGTTGGTTCCCCATAGCTGTTTGGACGGATTGGGGAGATTCGCGAATTTTTTATACTTGGTATCGCGGGCGTCTTTATTGGACGGATCTGCAACAGGGGTGTTTTTAGCATTTTGTACATCATGATCAAAACCGCCACGGAGATGGAAATAGCCGGTGCGGTACACGGTGCCATCAGCCGCAGTATGTTCTATAATCACTACGTTTCCGAAGAAAGGGTCCCACATGGCGGTCACTACTTTGCCTGGTGCGGAAGCGTATACGCCAAAGGTAGGGTCAATGCCAGGGCCATACGCATCGGAGGTTTTCAGGAAATCCACAGAGCCGTGGCCGGCGCCGCTATCGTAAATCCAGGCACCCGCAGGGTATACTTTGGAATTCCTGAAAGGCAGGAAGAATGGGAGTTTGGGAGTAAGGCTTTCTGCATAAGTCCGGGCATCGTTTTCATTATTGAATACAGATGCAGGAGAGGCATATAGCTGATTTTTATTGGCCGATTCGTCTTTGATATTATAGCTGCAACAGCCAATCGTTACTGTTGGCGGCGTACAAAAAGCGGGCGAGCTTCCTTTCATGACGGTTATTTTACCGGCAGGTAACAGCTGTGTATTATCAATGCTGATCAGTGGTGTAGGGTTGTCGGCCACCCGGTTCCATTTGGGGGCCACTTTCAGCGTGCGTACATTGATATTGCTGCGCAAAGCAGGATTGGCTACCGGTTTTTGCTGGATGGCCGGCTCTATACCTTCCATTAGTTTAGCGGTAGGTTTAATTGGTCTGTAGAGTAATTCAGACAAATTTGCGTCATTTTCTCCCGGAGGAACTTGTGCTTTGGTGGTCATTGAGAGTGCGCACAATAAGGCGATAAGCCACAGCAGGCTACGTACTTGTTTCATTTCTTTTGGGGTTATTTTAATAATGTAATAAAGATGGATGCAAAGCTAGTGAACCAAGGAAATGGATCAAGTGCTATTTACTAAAAGGCGGGAATAGGGGTATATCTGGCGGGATTTGTATTGCTAGCGCAAAAGATAATTTTAGTTGCTGTTACGGGTTGTTACTATCCGGCTGGTTGGTCAGCCTGTTTAATGTCGCTTTTAATTCTGTCAGCAAAGTGGCTGTGCTATTGCTTTCTGAGCGTATATCACCTACCCGTTTTACCACTTGCCAAATCTCTTTTACATCTTGCGCAGGGACCAGTATATCAGGATATTCTCCATTCATTTCCTGATTGTCAGATTTCAGAATAAGTTGCTGCTCTTCTTTTATCCTGTTGAATATGCGCTTTATAAGAATTCCTTCAGTGCTTACCACCACACATAGTTGATTATCCTTTACGTTTGATCTGCTGAGATATTGACAAATAACGGTGTCTTTATCGTTGAATGTAGGCCACATGGAATCGCCGCTCACTTCAAACATCCGGTAATCTTTTTCCCTGGGAAGTTGTGGCAGATATGCCATTGGAAGTCCGCCTATATACTCCGGATCTGCATAACCACTGAGATAGCCTGCTCTTGCTTTTGTGTTTACATAGGCAATGTTTTTTCTTCCCTGTTGATCAACTGTAACAATAGCGGGTTCATTAGGCAGTTCTCTTAACATAGATTCTATGCCGTAAAACAGCCAGTTGGCATTTAAAGTACCGAAGCGGTCAATTGTTTTAACCAGGATATTGGAAGATATAGCTTTGGTTCTCTTCTTTATAACTTCTGTAAGAGTAGAGGGCCTTACTCCAATTTTCTTCGCAAAATCGTCCTGGCTTGACACTTGTTGGGTTGCTATCAGGTGTTCAAAGTAAGCTAAGAATCTGCTGGTATGGTCGGACATTTAAAAATACTACAGAAACCTGTATTTTAAATTTGTATTCACTACAGAAATTTGTATTTTCGTAATAGATACAAAAGGATTAGTATTTTGTCAATCTTTTTGATTATAAAATTATCAAATCGATTTGATATTATCAATACGATAATACTAATAATTTTTTGATTAGAGAGATTGGTTGTGGGAATAATTATGTTCAGTTTGAGGCGGGCGAAAAATATTTGATAATGTAATTATCATTTTGCACTTTTGTATAACAAAAAACACCAGGTAGACACCTGGTGTTACAAGTACCACATCTATTATTCCTTCTTCGACAAAGCTAATAATAGTATGGTGTTTCCTACCATCAATGCGATGGCGAAAAATGGCCTTTTCCTGGAAGGCCTTTTTTTATGCACAAGCATAACGTTGGTGTCATAAAGGAATGTGAACTTTACAACTTCTTTACCTCACCACAACTGGCAAGGGTTATGCCTTCACTAAATACATTGATATCTTTCAAAAATACTCATTAGGCAAATAACTGCCAAATTATAACTGCACAAAAATGTGTAAAATAACGAGTTAGTATCAATTATTTATTATTTTCCTTGTAAACAGGCCAGGAGTAATGCATAAATAAAAATGTAGTATTCTCTCTATTCGTCATCATGCCGGGTTTAAAGTATGCAAGTGCCATTGAGATAGGCGGCGGCTTTTGTTACCCAGGTTACCGGGATATCTTATATTGCAGATAAACCAAAACATTCTCATGCAAGTTGCTTACATAGTAGATGCGGTACGCACGCCCATAGGCCGCTATGGTGGTGCTTTAAGCACGGTCCGCCCGGACGATTTGCTGGCGCATCTGATTAAAGCGTTAATGAAAAGAAATGCGACTTTAGATCCCAACGTGATTGAAGACCTGATTGCCGGTGCTGCTAACCAGGCCGGGGAAGATAACCGGAATGTGGCACGTATGGCGGCATTGCTGGCAGGATTGCCGGTAACGGTAGCTGGTAATACTGTAAATCGTTTATGCGCATCCGGTATGCAGGCCATTATGGATGCTTCCCGTGCGGTGATGTGTGGTGAGGGAGATGTATACCTCGCAGGAGGTGTAGAAAGTATGACCCGTGCGCCATTTGTAATGCCTAAATCAGAGGGCCCTTTTAGCCGTAAAGCCGAAATATATGACACCACCCTGGGGTGGCGATTCATCAATCAGCGGTTATCAGAGATGTATCATCCCTATTCAATGGGTGAAACTGCAGAGAATGTGGCCAACCAATGGCATATCGGAAGGGAGCAGCAGGACCTGTTCGCCTTACGTAGCCAAACACTCTACAAACAAGCCCTGGATGCCGGAAAGTGGCAGGAGGAAATCATCCCGGTAGAAGTACCGGGAAATAAAGACGAAAAAATAATATTTGCGAAGGACGAGCATCCCCGGGAAACAACGCTGGAAAAGCTGGCCGGTCTGCGTCCGGCGTTTGCAAAAAACGGTTCGGTAACAGCGGGTAATTCGTCCGGTATTAACGATGGGGCTGCGGCAGTGTTGATTGTATCCGAAAAAGCATTGAAACAGTTTAACCTGCAGCCATTAGCGCAAATAAGAAGTATGGCGGTAGCGGGAGTAGATCCGGCTATTATGGGTATAGGTCCGGTACCTGCTTCTACGAAGGCATTGCAACGGGCAGGCATCAATGCTGATCAGTTGCACCTGGCAGAGTTGAATGAAGCGTTTGCTTCGCAATCCCTGGCCTGTATGCAGGATCTGGGGTTGAATCCGGATATTGTCAATGTAAATGGTGGAGCAATTGCTATTGGGCATCCGTTGGGTTGTAGCGGGGTACGTATCACCACTACGTTGTTGCATGAAATGAAACGCAGACCTGGCGCTAAGTATGGCCTTGCTACCATGTGTGTAGGCGTAGGACAAGGCGCTGCCATCATATTAGAAAAAGTATAGACTTGCCCTAAAATAGCGAGCGGTCGGACATTACATCCGGCCGCTCGTTGCTGGCAAGCAAAAAAAAGGGTTCATCATAGACAGATTTGCTTCTCCGTCATCATTTTCCGGAGATTGATCAGACCGTAACGCATCCGACCTAATGCTGTATTGATGCTCACTTGCGTGAGATCTGCAATTTCTTTAAAGCTCAGTTCTGCATAATGGCGCAGAATAATTACTTCCCGTTGCTCTTCCGGTAACATGTCCAGCATTCTGCGAACGCGGTCATGACTCTGGCGGGTAATTATTTTTTCTTCAGCACAACTATCGCTGAATCCCAGTACATCAAAAATATCTTTATCATCACCGGTTCTGATCATCGGTGTGCGCTTGATCTTCCTGAAATGATCCACACACAGGTTATGCGCAATGCGCATCGCCCAGGGTAAAAATTTCCCTTTCTCGGTATAACGCTCAGCCCTGATGGTGTCAATAATTTTAATGAAGGTGTCCTGGAAAATGTCCTCTGCGAGGAAAGAATCTTTCACCAGTAATAGGATAGAAGTGAACACCTTGTCTTTGTGACGGTGTACCAACTCTTCTAATGCGGAAGAATGTCCCTTTTTAAAGAGAGTAATCAACTGCTCATCGCACAATTTGTACATTACTTGCATAAACTTCTACAACTAGGCGGGTTAGTAAATAAATTACAGAAATACAGCCAGTTTGGTTGTGTTTGTTAAGTAAAGTTTATGCTATATTGAACAGTTTAAGTTTGAGAAAAATGTTGGTAAATCCAGCGAGATAGATCTGGTCTTATGCAAATATAAAAGAATAGTTCAATAAAACAAATAATAAAAATAGCTTTTAGCCCATAGATATTAGCTTATAGCGTATAACAAACGCGTAAAAAAAGGGAACTTCTGAACTAACATCTTTTCCCTTAAATTTGTTCTGTCATGGCAACAAAAGTAAAGAAACAAACCACTATAATTGATCCTCAGGAAGTTAGCCCGCAGGACCATATTTTTATAAAAGGCGCCAGGGTCCACAATCTCAAGAATGTAAGCGTATCGATCCCCCGTAGCAAACTGGTAGTAGTTACCGGTGTGTCCGGTTCCGGAAAATCATCGCTTACCATGGATACCCTCTACGCAGAAGGACAACGCAGATACGCAGAAAGTTTAAGTTCATACGCCCGTCAGTTCCTGATGCGCATGAACAAACCCGATGTGGATTATATCAAAGGCATTTGTCCGGCTATCGCTATAGAACAGAAAGTCATTACCCGTACCCCCCGTTCAACCGTGGGGTCTATGACGGAAATTTATGACTATCTCCGGTTACTCTTTGGAAGAGTGGGTAAAACCTATTCTCCCATCTCCGGAAAACTGGTAAAAAAACATGAGGTAAGCGACGTGGTAGATTATATCACGAAGTTGAAACATGGGGCCAAAGTATTACTGTTGGCTCCTTTCCGCCGGCATGCAAAAAGAGATGTAAAAGAGGAACTGAATATCCTCGTGCAAAAAGGCTTTTCCCGTTTATACGTTCCCGGTGGCGAAGGCACTGGTTTACTGCGTATTGAAGAATTGCTGGAGCAGAAAAAAATAACGGTACCAGATAATGCCTGGGTACTGATAGATCGCCTGGTAGTAAAGGATTTTGAGGAAGATGATAAACACCGCATCGCGGACAGCGTACAAACCGCATTTTACGAAAGTGAAGGGGATTGTTATGTGGAAGTAGATGGAAAAGAAAATGTTCATTTCGCTAATCGCTTTGAGCTGGATGGTATCACTTTCGAAGAACCTGTTCCGAATCTCTTTTCTTTCAATAACCCTTACGGTGCTTGCCCTACCTGCGAAGGATTTGGGCAAACCTTAGGCATTGACGCGGACCTGGTGATCCCAGACAAACGTCTCAGTGTTTTTGAGGGCGCTATTGCTCCCTGGCGCGGCGAGAAAATGGGCGAATACAAAGAAGCGCTCATCAAAACCGCCCGTAAGTTTGGTTTCCCGGTACATAAACCTATTGCAGAACTCACTGATGAACAGATACAACTGCTCTGGACCGGAAATGAACATTTCTACGGTTTGAATGAGTTCTTCAAAATGGTGGAACAAAATCTGTACAAAGTACAATATCGTGTACTACAGGCCCGCTACCGCGGTCGTACTACCTGCCCCGAATGTGGCGGCGGACGTTTGCGTAAAGAAGCGCTCTACATCAAAGTGGGAGAACGCAACATTGCGCAGCTGGTAGACTTGCCCGTATCAGATCTGAAGCAATGGTTCGATGAGCTGCAACTCACAGAATACGAACAACAAATTGGGAAGCGTATTCTTATTGAAATAAATCACCGGCTGAAAACACTGCTGGACGTAGGTTTGGGATATCTTACCCTGAACAGGGTGGCTAATACCCTGAGTGGTGGAGAAAGTCAGCGTATTCAGCTGACCCGTACCCTGGGTAGCAATCTGACCAATTCCATGTACATCCTCGATGAGCCAAGCATTGGTTTGCATGCGCGTGATACCAGTCGACTCATTGCGGTGCTAAAGGAACTGCGCGATCTCGGTAACACCGTGGTGGTAGTGGAGCACGACGAGCAGATGATGGAGGAAGCAGATTACATCATTGACATGGGGCCACTGGCCAGTCACCTGGGGGGAGAAGTGATTTTTGCGGGTACTTATCCGCAGATTTTGAAAGATGCCAACAGCCTGACAGGTAAATACCTCAGCGGGCAGTTTGCCATTGACCCGCCAGCGAAGGTGCGCAAGTGGAAAAAAGCAATTACTATAGAAGGTGCGCGTCAGCATAACCTGAAAGATATTACAGTTGATTTCCCACTGGGCATATTAACGGTGATCAGCGGCGTGAGTGGTTCCGGTAAAACCACACTGGTAAAGCAAATTCTTTATCCTGCGCTGATGAAGCTGAAGGGAGAATTCGCAGAAAGAGTGGGCAATCACAAAGCGCTGAAAGGTGCACTGGATGATGTGACGCAAGTGGAAATGATTGACCAGAATCCCATTGGTAAATCATCGCGTTCCAACCCGGTTACTTACATCAAAGCATACGATGAAATCAGGGACCTGTATTCCAAACAGCCGTTGAGTAAAATGCGTGGTTTCCAACCTAAACATTTTTCATTTAACGTAGATGGTGGTCGCTGTGACGCATGTAAAGGAGAAGGGGAAGTAATTGTAGAAATGCAGTTCCTGGCCGATGTACATCTCACCTGTGAAAGCTGCGGTGGTAAAAGGTTTAAAGATGAGGTGCTGGAAGTTACGTACAAGAACAAGAACATCTACGAAGTGTTGGAAATGGGGGTAGATGAAGCGCTGGATTTCTTCAAAGACGAAAAAGATGTGTGCAATAAAATACGTCCGTTAACCAGTGTGGGATTAGGTTACGTAAAACTCGGACAAAGCAGTGATACCCTGAGTGGAGGAGAAGCACAGCGTGTGAAGCTGGCGTCTTTCCTGGGTAAAGGAAAAGCACAGGGACATATTCTATTCATCTTTGATGAACCTACAACAGGTTTGCATTTCCATGATATCAAAAAATTACTGGATTCCTTTAATGCACTTATTGAACAAGGACATACGGTGTTGGTAATAGAACACAATATAGACGTCATTAAAAGTGCAGACTGGGTAATAGATCTGGGGCCGGAAGGTGGTGTTGGTGGCGGTAATTTGTTATACGCTGGTGTGCCGGATGGATTGAAAAAAGTAAAAGAAAGTTATACAGGGAAATACCTGTAAGGATAATAAAAGAAACGGGCTGGAGTTTAACTCCGGCCCGTTAATAATTTATGATGTATATAGATATATACCGGTTCCATTCCTCAAACCATTTGTCGGTCACGTTGGAAGGCGCTGGCAAACCCCTTGGCTTCAGGAAATCCTTCCATTTATAGATCTCAGCTATTTTCCTGTTACCAAATTGTTAACTCCATACTTTGCACTAGGACTTCCTTTCTCTTCAGACGTACTCTTATCGTATGCACATCAACAGATCATTATTACAAAAGTATTTCAAAGGGAATTGCACCGCAGAGGAACAGTTCCTGGTCGAGGTCTATCTGGCAGAGGAGCAAACACCCGAGTTGGATGAATTGATGCAGCAAACCTGGAAAGAGGTGGATGCGCCCCGCCTCAAAGTGCGTCGTCTGTGGTATTTCGCCGCGGCGGCGGTGGCAGCAGCTGCGGGCATCTTCGGCTTCTTCTGGCAATCGCAGCAGGGTAGTCGCCCGCCGCAACAACTGGCAGCCAACTGGAATACTTTATTGAACAACGGCAGCAAGGTACGCCTCTATATAATGCCGGATGGCTCTGAAGTATGGCTCAACGCCCATACCACTGTCAGCTATACAGATGCGTATAATAAAACCAGTCGTGAACTCTGGTTGCAGGGCGAAGGATATTTTAAAGTAGTAGCGAATGACAAAAAACCTTTTTGTGTACATACGGGCCGCCTCACCACTACTGTGTTAGGTACCGAATTCAACATCGCTACAGCTAACAAGGCCGATGGCAGCATTCAGGTGAGCCTCGTAACTGGCAAAGTATCGGTAACCATGCAGCATGCTTTTACGAAAGTACTGTTACCGGGCCAAATGCTTTCCTGTAATGGCGATAGTCTGCTCCTGACGCATTTTGAAMGTGAGGAGGTACTCGACTGGAAAAGCGGACGTATCGTATTCAACAAAACCAACCTCGCGGATGTACTCACGAGGCTACAACAACATTCGGGATACAAGTTCATACTCTCTGACTCATTGCTGGCAGGAAAGAAGGTCTCAGCAGAATTTAAAACAGATATGCCATTGGAAAAGATCCTGTCTGCACTGGAGTATGTACATAACCTTACCTGTGCGCGTGCGAACGATAGCACGTACCTGGTCACAAAGAATAAATAGCGTCATCTAACTAGTCAATTTAACTGAAACGAAGTATGCAAAAATCTTTACGCGGATTTTGTACGGGGAAACGTATGCCTTGGAGAGGACTGTCCCTGCTACTCTTGATGCTGCCTGCTGCCAGGCTGAAGGCACAATCTTATCGATCTCTGACTGACAAAGTAAACTTGCAGATGGGTAAAACTAATGCAGCAAGTGTGATCAGATTACTGCAACAGCAAACGCCTTATGTATTTGTGTATGATCCGGAGTACCTGCATCAATGCCTGCTCCCGGAAGTGAAGTTCGCAGACGCACCACTCAACAGCGTATTACAATATTTAGATAACAATGCACCGCTCGATATTGAGCTCACCAATACCACTACTATCGCCGTGCGTAAAGGGCATGCAGAGAAGCCCGCCGTACGCGTCAACGGCCGCATTACAGGCAAAGTAGTAGATAACAAGAATGAACCACTTCCTGGTGTTACCATTCAGGTACAGGGAGGCAATGGAGCTGTTACTAATGTAGATGGTACCTACGAGTTGCTACTGGAACCAGGAAAATATACGATCAATTTTTCTTACATCTCGTACGCCAGCCGCCAGGTAACAGATGTAGAGGTCACTGAAAAAGGGGTCACACCTTTGAATATAGCGCTTAAAAGCAGCGGTTCCCACCTCAAAGGCGTTACCGTAACAGGGAGCTATAAAAAAGCGTCTGTAGAAGGGCTGTACGCAATCCAAAAGAATAATGCCGCCATTACGGATGGTATCAGCGCAGAACAGATCGCACGCACACCGGATAAGAACCTCGGCGAGGTATTAAAAAGGGTGAGTGGCCTTGCCACTGTGGAGAGCAAATATGTAGTAGTAAGGGGACTGAGCGAACGCTATAACCAGGCAATCCTCAACGGGCAGGTAATGCCCAGCACAGAGCTGAACCGCAAGAACTTCAACTTCGAGATTATCCCTTCCAGCCTGATTGATAATGTAACCGTGATTAAAACGCTCACGCCTGACCGCAGTGCTGAATTTGGCGGTGGTCTCGTGGAAGTGAATACCATCGATATCCCTACGAACGACTTTCTCAACATCAGTGTGGGCGGAAGCTACAACGACAAAACTACAGGGAAGAGTTTTTTGTCGCTACCACTGGAAGGCCGTGAATACCGTGGCCAGATTGCTACTCACCGCTACTGGATGGGCGACGATAACTGGAAAAGTGCTACCGATCTCCATACAGCATATAATAATAGCTACAAGGATAAAGCCCCCTTCGCCAACAATTGGATACTTACGGATATGAGAGCACCTGTGTCGCCAAACTTCCAGGTGTCCGGCGGTAAGCTGCTGGATCGTAAATTCGGCGTAGTGGCGGCTGCGAGCTATCGCAACACTTTTGCCACACAGGATATCGTGAATGGCCGCGATGGGTTTTCACCACTGGCAGGTACACCTGAAAATCTCTCGCGCCTCTTCAAAGGACAGCGCTACGGTTTTACCACCAACCTGAGTGGTTTGCTGGGTGTAGGCTTTCGCGATGAAAAGAACAGGGTCAGTTTTCAAACGCTGTATCTCCGTACACTCGATCAGCAGCTGCTGGTAGGTACGGGTCCTAGTGACTTTGCCCCGCACACACTGGAAGTACAGGATATCACCACACAAAGTACCTTGCTACAGAACCAGCTGCGCGGTGAGCACAGCCTGGGCAAACATGGTGTGAAACTAAAATGGATGGGCAGCTATATCCGCATGGACAAGCTGAAACCCGATAACCACATGCTGCTCGGTGATGCCGTCAAAGATACCACTGCCGCCATTAATGAATACAATATCATCGGGTCACAACTCACTTCACTTGCCGGAACCCTGCGCTGGTGGAGCCGTGCCGTGGAAAATAATTATAACTGGGATATCTCCTTATCCGCTCCGTTCAAAATAAATAAACTGGATAATACGGTGAAAGTTGGTTATGCAGGATGGAATAAAGAGAGGACCTTTTTTGTGGTGAACACAGGTAGCAATCCAGGTACGCCGCCACCCAACTACTTGCCCCTGCAGGAATATTTTTCAGAGAAGAACGGTGTAAAAACACAGATGACAGATGATGGTGATGGATTTAAAAGTAACACCACCCTCAACGCCATGTACCTGATGCTGGACCATAAGATCGGCAGATTCAGGCTGGTATGGGGCGGCAGGGCAGAGTACTATAATCTCAACGAGATCAACAGCAACCTGGAAAATACCTTTAAAAATTTCACTTCCAATCCCAATGCAGGCTACGATTTCAATGAGTTGAAGAATCGCGAACCTAACTGGCGTTTCTTTCCCTCGGCCAATTTCACTTACAGCCTTACACCGTCAATGAATCTGCGCCTGGCTTACGCCGAAAGTATTGTCCGTCCGGATGTGCGCGAGCTTTCCTACTTCAGGGAATATGATTATGAGCTGGGTGGTGATTATATGAGCGGGTTGGTAAGATCTACTACTATCAAGCATTACGACTTCCGATATGAGTGGTATCCTGCACCGGGGGAGATCATTTCTGCATCGCTGTTCTACAAAAATATGGCATACCCGATGGAGATCTATAAGATCCAGGATAACCGGATCTATAAGTTACAAAATAATAAAGATGCCAAAAACTACGGTGTTGAGCTGGAAGTAAGGAAATCACTGGCTTTCACGCAGGTGCCGGTGCTACGCAATCTTACCCTCTATGGTAACTTCTCTTATCTCGATGGAAAGGTAAGACCGATGAGAGTAGAGGTGAAACAGGATTCGCTGAACCCGAAGAAGATACGGGTAACAGAAGAAATAGGTGATGCGCAGAAGCGCCCTCAGAGCGGTGCCAGCAACTATATGCTGAACGCGGGCGCCTACTATGATGTAAAACGTTTTTCTGTGAGCCTGGTATATAATTATGTGGCTAACAGGATGTTCCGCCCGGAAGATGCATATTTTTACTCCCTGTTTGAGCAGCCTTTGCGCTCTCTTGATGGGCAGATAGCCGTGCGTTTCCTGAAAAACAAAGCGGAACTGAGAATGAATGTGTCCAACATCTTAAATGCTTATGCCATCATCTACAGTAACACCTTTAATGATGACCCTGACGTGCTGGCGCATAAGAAAGACCCGACAAAAAAAGACCTGTTGTATCAGTCGGACAAAGACCGGCTCGACTTCAGATCAGCACCCGGCCGCACCTATAGCGCCACTTTCAGCTATCGCTTTTAAGAGTATATACGCGTAATAAATAACCCTGATCAGGTATTGGTTTTTTAAAGAAGAAACAAAAAAACAAAAAACAAAAAACAAAAAAAACAAAAATCCATGAACAAGAAACCCTTAGTTGTAACCCTTTTGTCTGCGCTTACCATGGCAGGCATTTTCTTCGGTACGTCCTGCAAAAAGGATTTTCAAAATGGTGGTAACCGTCCCGTTGTAGCTGGTGGTGCTCCTGGTACTTGCCCTGATAGCACTATCCATGGTGTAATCACTTCTGACCTGTTTCTGAAAAGCTGTACGATCTACAAGCTGGATAGCCTGGTATACGTAGCAAACGGTGCTACTCTTACTATCGAAGCTGGTACCCGTATTCAGGGTAAAGTTGGATCTAACACCGTGGGTGGTTTTCCTGGTGGTGGTTTGATCGTTACCCGTGGTGCTAAAATTGTTGCCGTTGGTACTGCTTCCAATCCAATCGTATTCACTTCAGATGCTGCTGTGCCTAAATCAGGCGACTGGGCAGGTGTAGTGCTGATTGGTAAAGCTAAAACCAACTGGGCTACCTCCAAAATTATCGAAGGTATCCCTGGTACCCCGATTGCTGACGCATCCTATGCTAATCCCGGCGATACCCTGAGCAATGATAACTCTGGTATCCTGAAGTATGTTCGTATCGAATACGGTGGTTATGCCTTCTCTCTTAACAACGAAATCAACGGTTTAACACTGGCTGGTGTTGGTAAAGGTACCACACTCGATTATATCGAAGTGTTCAAAGCTAACGACGACGCTTTTGAATGGTTTGGCGGTAACGTAGACGCATCTCACCTGCTGGCTGTTGATGCCGTAGATGATATGTTCGATACTGACAACGGTTATTCTGGTAAGATCTCCTATGCACTGGGTCTGTCTGATACTACCCGTGCCGATCAGAGCCAGTCTAATGGTTTTGAAAGCGACAACGATGCTACTGGTTCCAGCAACCTGCCTATCACTCATCCTACGTATGAATACGTTACGATTGTAGGTTTGGCTAACGCTGCCAGATCACGCGTTGTAAACGATGGTCCTAATGCTAACGGTAAATATGGCCGCGCTGCTCACCTGAGAAGAAATGCTGAATTTAACATCAGCAAATCCATCTTCCTGGGCTTTGATAAAGGTATCTCTTTCGATACCCAGTTCGGTTCTACTTATACTAAATTCACCGGCGGTACTTCTACCATCAGCAACAGCTTTGTTCATGGCTACACTTATGCCTTTGACACTGAAGTTAACTTCGCAAGCTGGGTTAACCTGACTACTCCTGCTACCGCTAACCAGGGCTATGTAGCTACTGATGCTAACGCATCTATTAAGCTGGGTACCATCGTTGGTAAAGGTCCGTTCAACCGTGATACTATTGCCAATTTTATTCCTAAAACCAGCTTACCTGCTTCACCTGCAGTTGCTGCTGGTGCATTCCCTACTGGCCAGACTGCATGGGCGAATGGCTGGACAAGACTGAGATAATTATTCAATATAAATCGTGAATGGCACCTGCCATTCACGATTTATTTCTACCATCTATCTGTATTTATTATGAAAAGACTTGCTGTTTTGGTGCTGTCTGTTTTGTTTTTTATGGCTTGCCGCAAAGGAGATTTGCCGGAAGCCCGTTATTATGGAAAAGTAGCTTACGGTATCGTAGACCTGCCTGATAAACCCAAAGTGGTCGTTCGTTTTAACGGGATTACTATTGATACCCTCAACGGAGAAGGCTACAAAGCATCATCCGTGCTGGCTGGCCGTACCGGTAAACTCAGCTTTTACAAAGCTGGCACCGATTCATTGATCGCAGATACTACTATTACTGTGGCGAAGGACGGAGAAAATTATTTCCGTATCATCTCCAGCAATGACCTGAATTTAAATGGTTTTGTACCGCCTTTTAAGCCGTCTGCGGATTCTTTCGCTGTACAGTTTTTTATGAATCTCGGCGACTATTATCGTCAATACCCTGCTTTTGATCTCACCATCATTTATGCCGACAATGCAACCGGTGAAATAAAGGAAGGCGAGACCTACAAAAATGTGAAGAATGGCGTGCTGGACCCACATGTCCACTATTTAAGGTTCCAGGATGCAGTAGGACCTATTGGTTATGCCGTGGAGCTGAAAGACCCTGCTACCGGCGAGATTATTACCCAACCTAATGGAAGTACATATGTAGGTTTTCCTTCTTTCAGTGAAGTGCCGCAAAAATTAATCTTCCTGAATATCAAAGATGACAATGGTAATGTATCGGATGCATTGCCCATCTTTATTTAAAACCGGTAATCATAATACGCTGCTGAAGGCCACGCACCCATCGTACATCAAGGGTGCGTGTATGTGGGCAATAAAGTGTTGCTATGTATGAAACCGGATACTATCCGCTCTCTTTCACATTCAGGATGGTGTAAAACTGCCATTAAATTTTCCCGTAGTGTTACCTCGGAAAGATCATTTCCTTTGCCTGCGGTGTTGCTTCATAATACATACGCACGGTATGTTCGGTGTTGCTGGTGCGACCATTGCCGCTGATCAGCGCTAACGCTTTGGCTACCAGCGGGTCATTTACATCTCCTAGCGCCGTCAGTGGTTGACGGCCCATTTCATCTACTACATATTGTGGGGCGATTCCTTGTGTATAATTTCCTTCTCCTTTGGCGTTGGCAAGGCGGTAGGTAATCGGCTGCAATATCCATGGGATGCGCTTCGGCGAACGTTGATCAATCACAACAACAGCGCCTTTATCTTTCCCATGCGTGGTTGCCCCGATCTGTATCACCTGCGTATATGGTTTGAGGTTGTTGATCGTCAGTTCCGCAGCGGAAATGGTCTGGTGCCCGGAGAGGATATATACTTTCGGCAACAGCAACCTGGCATTTTGCAGGTTTCCAAAATTGATCACGCCGGCATTCTCCGGATGCGACAGTGCATCCGAAAAGCTAAGCTGGTGCTGCCCCTGGTGGCTATTGCCGGTATATTGCACAAATATACTGTTGGCGGTGATATCAGGTGCAATCATTACGGTAAGCAATGCCGCGGCCGCAATACTGCCGCCGTTATTATACCGCAGATCGAGGATAAGATCTGTGACCCCTTTATTTTTAAAATCCTGGAACACTGCCTGCAGCGTGCTGTTATAAGTATCTGTAAAAGAATTATAGAAGAGATAGCCGGCTTTTTTATTACCAGCCATAAGTACAGTAGCAGCATACACCGGGTTCTCTCTTTCATACCGGAGATCCCAGTTAATAGGACTTTTTTCCGTGATGGTGGCGCCATCCACTGTAGCAGGAGTGAAGCTGCCAGTACCATCTTTCAATACCGCAGCGGTGAGTGAGGCAGCATTATCAGCCGTTAGTACGATGCCATTGATTCGTGTGAAATAGCTTCCTCTGGTGAAACCCGCTGCTGCTGCGCCGGACCCGGGCATCACCAGTTTTACCGCACCTATCACACCGCCGGCGGCAGATGGCCAGCTGATTACATTGTAGTCCATCCCAAAGTTATACAGCATACTGCGGGGGATGGTACTGCGGTTACCCGGATCATATAACAACGAGTAGGGATCATCGGGATTACGCAAACTGTAAAAGAAATCAGGGGCATCCAGCGAAGTATCTGCTTTTGCAGGCAGGGAACCGTTCCATAGGTAGAAGTACCGCATGCTGTCGAGCATCCAGTTATTGATCTCCTGGCGGGTAACGGGGCCGGTAGGCGGTGATGGTGCTACCGGGTCCTTTTTGTTACAGGCGGCCAGCAGCAAGGCGGCGCCAGCAACAGCACATAATTTATTTTGAAGTGTCGGCATCAAAATGAGTCATCAGTTCCTGCCGGATATATTGCAGGGCTACAGTGAGATGATTCCGTACAGTAGCCGCGGAAATAGAAAGCTTGCTGGCGATCTCTTTATGACTATAGCCGTGCTGACGGCTCATCACGTACACATTGCGGCGTTGTTCGGGCATCTGTTTCACTACCTTGTGCAGCTGCGCCTGAATCTCTTTGTGGATAAACAAACGTTCACCATGGGTATCTCCCGAAGACTGACTTTTCTGTTCATCGGCAGCCTTGGCAAGGGCTTTTCTTTCACGGTAGAGCTTACGGCTTTCATCAATCACCAGGTGTTTTACGTATACAAACAGCAACGGAAAAATATCCTGCCCTTCCTGCACCTGGTGTATATTTTCCCATAAACGGATAAAGCACCGCTGCGTAATTTCCTGCGCCCGCGCTTCATCGCCGGTTAGCTTCAGGGCAAACCGGAAGATCTTCGCATTATTTTCTTCAAAGATGTTATCAAAAAGAGTCTTGACAGGTCTTACAGACATAGTTCGCAGTTGATGCACTTCCGGATATAAATATATGCATCGAATGTTATAGGAATGTTAACACCAATGGGTTTCTTGCAACCGATTTTTTAATCAGCATACTATTGCAACAACAGCCCGTTCAGCAGCGCCGCTGCCGGTTCCGCGAGGTTAGTATTATAACGCGCGTKGATCAGGCGGCAGTAATAGCGCCTGCCAGGCTTAGCTGCACCTGTTTCACCGCTATCATAGTAGATACACCTTGTTTGAAACGCTTGAGCGCCCCCGTCATATATGTTGTTGATTATCTAAGTCTGTCCAGTGATTTGATCAGCTTCTCATCTTTATAAATTCCTCTTACAGCCAGGAATAAAAGAATGATAACGACGATAGGGAGGAAAGAAGCAGGCAGGTAGGATGCCGAAACAATGGCGACTCCACCGGTGCTCAGTTTATTTGCGGTTTGTTGTACCACATAGTATTGGTAAGCCAGTGCGGCAAAACCAAAAAGAATGTTAAAAATAGTCAGGCGAAATTGGAGTTTACGCTTCTTAAAAAGGAAGATAGTGGCCAGCGATACCAGTATAATGATGATATAAAGTACAAACAACAGGTAGTTGCTGGAAGCGTTTACATAAACAGGGTTCGTGCTATTGGTCAGCGTGGCTTTCCACAGATCGAAGGATAGGGCAGCAGCGCCTGCGGCGGCAGCCAACAGCAGATAGAGACTCTGGATGCGTTGTATCATGATATTTGTGAATGTTTAACGCTGTAAAAGTAAGTAATTTTAATGGTTAGAATGCTTAATTATGGGTGGGAATCACACTATTTGGGTGGACGGCTTTAATACAATACTTCGTATATTGCACGCCCAATAACAATCTTAATATTTATATGGCAAAGAAACTGAATAAGCAGGATGCGTTAGACTATCATGCAAAGGGCAGGCCGGGTAAAATTGAAGTCATACCTACAAAGAACACTAAATCTCAATGGGATCTTTCATTGGCGTACTCTCCCGGAGTAGCAGAGCCATGCAAGGAAATTTTTAATGATGTAGAAAACGTTTATAAATATACCGCAAAGGGTAACCTGGTGGGCGTTATCAGCAATGGTACCGCTGTATTGGGTTTAGGAGATATAGGTCCGGAAGCCGGGAAACCGGTGATGGAAGGGAAAGCGGTGTTGTTCAAGATATTCGCCGACATAGATGTTTTTGATATAGAACTGGATGCAAAAGATCCGGATACCTTCGTAGCAGCCGTAAAGGCCCTGGAGCCTACGTTTGGTGGTATTAATCTGGAAGATATAAAAAGCCCTGAGTGCTTTGAAATAGAAGAAAGGCTGCGGAAAGAGCTGAAAATCCCGATCATGCACGATGATCAGCACGGTACCGCCATCATTTCTTCAGCAGCATTGCTGAACGCATTAGAGCTGGTAAAGAAAAAAATAGAGAAAGTAAAGATCGTGGTAAATGGCGCTGGTGCCGCTGCCATGGCCTGTGTGAAGTTGTATGTAGCTTTGGGTGCCAAACCCGAAAACTTTATCATGTTTGATAAAGACGGCGTTTTAAACAAAGATCGTAAAGACCTTTCCGACAGACATAAACAGTTTGTAACCAATACCAAAATCACTACACTGGCGGAAGCTATGAAAGGCGCGGATGTATTCCTGGGCCTCTCTGTAGGTAATGTGGTATCGGCAGAAATGGTGAAGAGCATGGCTAAAAATCCGATTGTTTTCGCCATGGCGAATCCTGATCCGGAGATTGCCTATGACACCGCGATTGCCGCCCGTCCGGATATCATTATGGCTACTGGTCGTTCTGACTATCCTAATCAGGTGAACAACGTACTGGGTTTCCCTTATATTTTCCGTGGCGCCCTCGATGTGAGAGCTACCCAAATCAACGAGGAAATGAAACTGGCAGCCGTAAGAGCATTGGCTGAAATGGCCAAATCGCCGGTGCCTGATATCGTGAACCTGGCTTACAACGAAAGAAATATTTTCTTCGGACCTAAATATATCATTCCAAAACCCCTGGACCCACGCTTATTAAGCACTGTGGCGCCAGCAGTAGCTAAGGCAGCTATGGACAGCGGTGTAGCGCATCGTCCGATTACCGACTGGGAAGCCTACCGCAATGAGCTGAACCACCGTCTGGGACTGGATAATCAGCTGTTCCGCGTAATAGGCACCAAAGCCCGCCGCGATCCAAGGAAAGTGGTGTTTGCAGAAGCTGATAACCTGAAGGTGTTGAAAGCTGCGCAGGTAGTGAATGACGAAGGAATCGCCTATCCGATCCTGTTGGGTAATGAAGCACGTATCCGCCAGCTGATGGTCGACAATGCGATTGAAATTGATGATGTAGTGATCATTGATCCGAAGAGTGAAGAGATGCAGGAGATGCGTCATCGCTTTGGTGACCTGTTCTTCGAGAAACGCAAGCGTAAAGGCCTGAACCTGTACGAAGCCCGTAAAATTATGCGGGAACGTAACTACTTCGGTTGTATGATGGTGGAAACCGGTGAGGCAGATGCTCTGATTTCCGGTTTGACCCGTAAATACCCTGACACCATTCGCCCTGCCCTGCAGGTAATTGGTATGGAAGAAGGTGCCAAACGTGTAGCTGGCATGTATATTATTGAAACCAAACGTGGACCTTTGTTCCTGGCCGATACAACCGTTAACTTCAATCCTACTGCAGAAGAGCTGGCAGATATTACCATGATGGTAGCGAAAGAAGTGAAACACTTTAACATCACGCCACGCATTGCGATGTTGTCGTATTCCAACTTTGGCAGCAGCCAAACGCCGGAAGCGCAAACCATGAGCAAAGCACGTGAAATTGTGAAACAACGTGATCCTTCCCTCATTGTAGATGGCGAGATACAGGCAGCCATGGCCTTTAATAAGGAGATCCTGAAAGATAATTATCCGTTTACGGAACTGTTGGACGAAGAAGTAAATACACTCATCTTCCCTAACCTGGCAGCTGGTAACATTGCGTATAACCTGTTACAGGAAGTAGCTGGTTTTGATGCCATCGGACCTATTTTGCTGGGTATGAAAAAGCCGGTACACATCCTGCAATTGGGTAGTACCGTAAGACAGATCGTTAACATGGTGAATATCGCCGTGGTGGATGCTCAKGAGAAATGCTGCAGAGACGCAGAAGAGAAGGGAAAGAAGAAGAAGAAAAAGTAAGCAGTAAGCATAAAAGATAAGCACAAAGCCATTTTGGAAAATGCCTGTTGCGGTGATATACGCAGGAGCATTCCCTAAAATGGCTTTGTGCTGTCCGCTTTTTCCATATATTTATTGTATGCAAACAATTTCCCGTAAGAAGATATTTTTTCCGATTAACGCCGCTTTCCGTAATTATCTCAAAATGTATGAGCGGGAGATGAAGTTGCCTGTATCTTACGAGGAACTGCGGTATTATGATCAGTCGATTGCCGTGTATGATAAAGAGGGGAAAGATACATTGTGGGAAACGGTGTTTTATCCGCAAAGCATGGTGGGGCCTATTCATGCGGGCTTAAAACGAGTATACTCCATTTTGAAAGCGGGAGGGGATCAGGCGGCGGAAGAACATTTACATATTGAGCGGATCGACTATTGCACCTTTGGAAATTCTCATCCTTTCCGCATTAAAATTGTCAATAATTACAACGAAGTATACGACTATTTTTATATTAAGATAGCAGATGCATCCCGTATCTATGGCTTAGAACTGGAGCATATTCTATCTCCCTACTGGATGAACTTTCTGATAGATGGTAATACGCTGGTGGAGGAGCATATTGCCGGTGTACCGGGTGATCAGTTTATTTTGCATTACCTGAACCGGCCGGAATTCAATCCTAAACGTATTGCCAAGGAGTTTGTAAAATTCAACGAGCGTTGTTTTGTGCGCCTGTTGGGCGATATGCGCTCCTACAATTTCATTTTTGATATTACGCCAGATTTTGATGATGTGCAGTTCCGTATTCGTGCGATCGATTTTGACCAGCAATTTTATGAGGGCCGGCGCACGTTGTATATGCCACAGTATTTTAAAGAAAACCGGATATTTGTAGACCTGGCCATTAAACATCTCAATGCAGAGGTGGTAAAACAATACCAACAGGAAGAGCGGGCAGTAATTGCCCGGCGTATAAAAGTGCAGCGGCATCGTATCAAAGACTTGCGGGACGTGATTATGACCGACCATGTATCTTTTCCTGAAAAGATACAGCAGCTGGGTAATGAACTGGCTGAATATTATCATGATGCGGTTTTCGGCCGTTGTAAAACGATGGGAGAAATTATAGAACGCAGTTTAAAACGTTTGTTGGTAAGTAGTTTACGTTAACGCCTGTATTAAATCTTAATTTAAGATCTGATTGAAAAAATCCTTCCTATCTTTGATCAGTTATGGAGTTCAAATTCTTCTATCATTTCGGAAACTTCCTGCTCATGCTCAAAGGCATGTTTTCCCGTCCGGAGAACATGAAGATGTATTGGAAGCAGTTTATGCAGCAATGTGTGGATATCGGCGTAGGGTCGTTTGGGATAGTGTTTATTATTTCCCTGTTTATGGGAGGGGTAACAACTTTACAAACAGCTTATCAGCTGGTTAGTCCTATCATTCCTAAAAGTACCATCGCCCAGGTGGTACGTGACACCATTATCCTGGAGTTTGCGCCCACGCTGACCTGTATTGTACTGGCCGGTGTTGTGGGGTCTAAAATAGCCTCTGAATTGGGTAACATGCGGATATCTGAACAAATTGATGCCCTTGAAATTATGGGTATCAATACCAAAGGATATCTTATTGCCCCTAAAATTATGGCGGCTATATTAATGATACCTGTACTGGTAGCCATCGCCGGTTTCCTCGGTATTTACGGGGGTAAAGCAGCTGGTGAGCTGTCCGGCGTTATTTCCGGCGAACAGTTTATGCAGGGATTACGACAGCAATTCAGGGCCTACAACGTATTTTTTGCGATGGCCAAATCCTATACATTCGGATTTATTATTGCCAGCGTATCGGCCTATTATGGCTATAATGTTTCCGGTGGAGCACTGGAAATCGGTAAAGCCAGCACCACTTCAGTGGTGGTGAGCTGTGTGCTGATATTATTCATGGACTATGCGTTAACGGCGATATTACTGTAATCATGATTGAACTGCAAGACATAAGAAAGAGCTTTGGCGAAAAGGAGATACTCAAAGGTGTATCCACTATCATGGAACCCGGAAAAGTAAACCTGATCATCGGTTCCAGCGGTAGCGGTAAAACGGTGATGATGAAGTGTATCGTAGGACTGATGGGCGTTGATAAAGGAAAAGTACTGTACGACAACCAGGACTTTACCGCCATGGACGATAAAGAAAAGAAAACCATCCGCCAGGAAATAGGTATGCTGTTCCAGGGTTCTGCCCTGTTTGACAGTATGACCGTAGAGCAGAACGTGATGTTTCCCCTGGAAATGTTTGGTACTGGTACCCTGAAAGAGAAGAAAGCCCGTGTGGCAGAATGTCTGGAAAGAGTACAGTTGAAGGAAGCCGCAAAGAAATTTCCGGCTGAAATCAGCGGTGGTATGAAGAAAAGGGTAGGTATTGCCCGTGCTATTGTACTTAATCCGAAGTACCTGTTCTGTGACGAACCTAACTCTGGCCTCGATCCACAAACTTCCCTGCTGATCGATAAACTTATTACAGAGCTGACCAAAGAATATAACATTACTACCGTTATCAATACCCACGATATGAACACCGTGATGGAAAGCGGCGACCATATTGTATATATGTACCAGGGCCAAAAGCAATGGGAGGGTAGCAATAAAGACATCGTATTCTCAAAGGATCAAAAGTTAAACGATTTCATTTTTGCTTCCGAATTCTTACGGGAAGCCAAAGAAATGCGTCAGCTGGAGATGTTTAAAGATGGTAAATGGCGGGATCAGTTGAAAAAGGAACAGGACGGCGGGAAAAAGTAGCTCTTTTTGTAATGTATTTCTATGAAATATATTGAAAATGAGTTGTTTACATTCGTAAATGCCTTGAATGCAGTTTTGGTAGCTTTATCTTAAAGGTGCTAAATTGCAGAATTATAGAAATCGGCTTATTTTTGCCGTCCAGAAGAATCAGACATATAATATTAAACCAATAAAACAAGCGCGATGAGTGTTTTAGTTAATAAGGATAGTAAAGTGATCGTTCAGGGATTTACCGGTACTGAAGGTACATTCCACGCTACGCAGATGATTGAATACGGTACCCAGGTAGTGGGTGGTGTAACACCGGGAAAAGGTGGCAGCACGCACCTGGAGCGTCCGGTATTCAACACTGTGGCTGACGCAGTGAAAGCAACCGGTGCAAATGTTTCTATCATTTTTGTGCCTCCGGCTTTTGCAGCTGACGCCATCATGGAAGCTACCGAAGCTGGTATTGCGCTGGTGGTATGTATCACAGAAGGTATTCCGGTGCAGGATATGATCAAAGCAAAGAACTTCCTGCAGGGCACCACTACCCGCCTCATCGGGCCTAACTGTCCAGGTGTTATCACTGCAGATGAAGCTAAAGTTGGTATCATGCCAGGCTTTATCTTCAAAAAAGGTAAAATCGGTATCGTTTCTAAATCAGGTACTTTAACCTACGAAGCTGCTGACCAGGTAGTTAAGGCTGGTTTAGGCGTTTCTACCGCTATCGGTATTGGTGGAGACCCAATCATCGGTACCCCTACCAAAGAAGCTGTAGAGCTGCTGATGAATGATCCTGAAACCGAAGGTATCATCATGATCGGTGAAATTGGTGGTAGCATGGAAGCAGATGCTGCTAAATGGATCAAAGAATTTGGTACCAAACCAGTTGTAGGTTTCATCGCTGGCCAAACAGCTCCTCCGGGACGTCGTATGGGTCACGCAGGTGCTATCATTGGTGGTGCTGAAGATACTGCTGCTGCAAAAATGAAAATCATGGCTGAATGCGGCGTTACCGTGGTAGAAAGCCCTGCTAACATTGGTAAAACAATGGCAGAAGTACTGAGCAAAAAAGCTGCACTGGTATAATTATCCAGTCAGTAAAAGATATAAAGGTGAAAAGTGACGCGGAGTATTCCATCACTTTTCACCTTTTTTTGTACCCTGATTTATGGAAACCATGCGAAGGTCTGCATCCTCTCTAAAAGCAGTAACTTAATGTAAATAAATGATCCTATATGCGTTTATTCATCGGAATATTCATTGTTTTAATCTTTAGTAGTAATAAGATGATGGCCCAGTTTAATTATGATAACTCCTGGAAGAAAATAGCGGCGCTCGAAGAAAAAGGGCTGCCTAAGTCGGCCCTGGAGATCGCGAACGACATCTACGCCCATGCCGTGAAAGACAAGGCCACGGTGCAACAAATCAAAGCCCTGATCTTTCAGCTGAAGTACAATGCAGCCATCAACGACAGCAGTACCCTGCAGAATCTCCAGAAAATGGAACAGCAGATTGCCGCTGCCACCGGGGCTCAGAAAGCCATCCTGCAAAGTATCAGAGCCGAAATGCTGTTCCGGTATTTTAATAACAACCGATACCGGTTTTATAACCGCACTGCTATCGCTAACGATCAGAGTACGGATATCACTACCTGGACGGCAGACCGGCTACACCAGGAACTGATCCTCGCCTACCAGGCTTCCCTGTCCGATAAGGCACTGCTGGAAAAAACGAACCTGGCCGATTTTGATCCTATCATCGTGAAAGGAAATACCCGCGCGTTACGCGGTACCCTATACGATTTGTTGGCGCATCGTGCCCTGGAATATTTCAAATCCGGCGAAGCAGGGATGACTAAGCCAGCCAACCAGTTTGAGCTGACAGATCCTGTCGCTTTTGCACCTGCAGCTACTTTTGCAGGACATACCTTTACCACTACCGACAACACTTCCCTGCAATATCAGGCCCTGCTCGTTTTGCAGGAACTGATCCGTTTGCATGCCGGAGATAAAACCGCTTTGCTGGATATAGATGTAGAAAGAGTATCCTACATGAACCAGGTAGCGGTGATGGAAAATAAAGAAGCCCTTTATCTGAAAGCGCTCGAACAGATGGAACTGGCTTACAACGGCCTTCCTACTGTAACGGAGGTGTTGCAGTTACAGGCCGACTATTATTTCCAGCAGGGCAGATCTGAGAATGAAGGAAAAGGCGATGCGATGAAAAAGGCATTAGCCATCTGTGAAAAAGCGATACAGCTGGCGCCCAAATCTCCTGGCGGTGCAGCTTGCGCCTATATCCTGGACCAGATCAAAGAAATGTCGCTGGAACTGGTAACAGAAAGCGTAAATGTGCCCGGTCTTCCTTTCCGCACACTGGTGAAATACCAAAACATCAATAAAATATACCTGCGTCTGGTGAAGGTGGACGAACCTTTTCTACAGTCTTTACAGAAGGCGCAAAACGACTATACTGCCAAAGAAAATGCGTATTGGAAAATGGTGGTAGCCCGCCCTGCATTAAAAACATGGGAACAGGCTTTACCAGATCCTAAAGATTATCTCAATCACAAAGCAGAAATTAAGGTAGACGCCTTGCCAGCAGGACATTATATGCTGTTGTCCAGTGTTGATCCAAAGTTTGCGCTGAAAGAAAACCTGATTGCCATGCACCTGACCTGGGTATCCGGCATCAGTTATATAGAAAATGACAGCATTTACTATGCCCTCGATCGTAGTAGTGGTAAGCCATTAAGCGGTGTGAAGGTAGACGTGATGAAGGAAAGAAATGGCAATGAATATGGTAACTGGGTACTGCATCAATCACTGGTAACCGCGAAAGACGGCAGCGTAAGCGTAACGCCTACTAAAAATGGTGGTAGCCTGCGTATGCACTGGAAAAAAGAGGGGGATGAACTGTATATCGATGAGTACAAATATTTCTATCGTTACAATAGCGAAAAACCGACAGAACCCGCGCCAGAAACATTTCTTTTTGCWGACAGAAGTATTTACCGCCCTGGTCAAACGATCTACTTTAAAGGCATTGTACTGAGGAAACGTATGATGGGAACACAAAGTAATCCGTTACCCAACTTCCAAACCACGTTGTGTTTGTATGATGTAAACGGTACTAAAGTAGATTCCATCAAGTTAACCACTAATGAGTACGGATCTTATTCCGGGAAATTTACTTTGCCGGAAGGCCGTATGAATGGTGGGTTTACGCTGAGAGATGATAACGCGAACGCACATCTTTACTTCAAAGTAGAGGAATATAAACGTCCTAAATTTTATGTAGCCTTTGATACCGTAAAAAGCAGTTATCGTTTAGGCGATACCGTTACTGCTACTGCCAAAGCACTGGCCTATGCAGGTAACAATATAGACGGGGCTAAAGTTAAGTATAGAGTAGAACGCAGGGTACGTTATCCTTACCCGTGGTTATTTTATAAGATATCCATCCCATACGGTTCTTCCCGTGAAATCATACATGGAGAAACCACTACAGATGCTAACGGCGCCTTTACCGTGAAGTTCCCGGCATTGGCGGATAAATCCGTAAGCCCGGCTAACAAACCGATTTTTACTTACGTAGTACATGCGGATGTAACGGACTTGAATGGCGAAACCCGCAGCAGCGATCAATCTGTAAGCGTCGGTTATCAGTCTATGGAAATTGCAGTGACTGCACCGGATCGCATGGAGCAAAAGGACCTGGCAGATATTAGAATCTTCTCTAAAAACCTCAATGGCGCCTATGAATCAGCTACGCTACAGGTACAACTGAAGCCGCTGCAGCCTAACAAACGGTTGTTACGCCACCGTTTCTGGGATATACCAGACCAGTTTGTAATGGATGAAGCCAGTTACATACAGGCGTTTCCGGTAGATGTGTATAAAGATGAAGATGATATCAAAAGCTGGCCTCGTTTAGCAGCGGTAGTTAGCGAAAGCCTTGCCAGCAAGGAAGATGGTAAGGTTGCTTTCAATACCAGTAAATTAACGCCCGGATTTTATGAACTGGAGGTAAGTACAAAAGATAAAAACAATGAACCCGTTATTCAAAAAACGGTGTTTGAATTGATTGACGTAAAGGCTAAAAACCTGTCGGCTCCCAGCTACCTCTGGTCATATCAGCCATCAGAGCAAATAGAACCGGGGAAAACAGCAGAAATCTTATTAGGTACATCTGCCAAAGACCTCCATATCATTCAATCCAGTATCACTGCAGTTACCAAAGAAGAACGTTCTGAACTGTCTTTATCCGACATCAAAAAACTGGAATTCCCCATTACGGAAAATACCCGGGGAGGTATGCAGCTGGCCTACGTGTTTGTAAAAGACAACCGCGTGTATAATGCGCAAATGAACATCGCCGTTCCATGGAGTAACAAAGACCTGAAAGTGACACTGGGTACGCATCGTGATAAGTTATTACCAGGGGAAAAGGAAAAATGGACCGCGCAGATCTCCGGATATAAAAACGAAAAAGTAGCGGCAGAAATGCTGGCATCTATGTACGATGCGTCTTTAGATGCCTTCGTACCGCACCGCTGGAACATTCCTGGAATTTATCCTGGTGTATATGGTATCAAGGAGTTTCAGGGGAATGAGAACTTTAAAATGCAAGTGTCCTCTTATATCTACGACCATGCAACACCTGATCATATCAGCGAAGCGAAAACGTATGATATGCTGAATTTGTTTGACTGGGCAATGGAAGATGGAGGATGGATGGGCCATCCTGCTTCAAGTGGCCGCGTACCGGGAATAGCATTGAGGAAAAATGCGTCAAATGTGCGTATAAGAGGCGGCATGGTAGCTGCAAGTGTGGAGAACGTGGCATACGCGGAAGATGCGAAAGGTGCTGGTGTACCGCCAGCAGCGGCCCCAGTCCCGGCGCAGGACAAAGAAATAATGAAGAAGAAAATTGGAACTGGTAACGCCAGTGAAAATGAAACGCCTTCTTCTTCCATCCGCACCAACTTCCAGGAAACCGCCTTCTTCTTCCCGGATCTCCGCACTGATAAAGACGGCAACATCACTTTCGAATTCACCATGCCGGAAGCCCTCACCAAATGGAACTTCCAGGCATTGGCCCATACAAAAGACCTGGCCTTTGGCATGACCAGCACCAACATCGTTACGCAGAAAGTGCTGATGGTGCAGCCAAACACGCCCCGCTTTGTACGTGAAGGCGATAAAATGGAATTCACTGCTAAAGTGAGTAATCTCTCCGATACCTTACTGATTGGCCAGGCGCATCTGGAATTACTGGATGCCAACACCTTGCAGCCGGTAGACGGATGGTTCCAGAATATTTTCCCGCTGCAACACTTCACTGCCAAAGCAGGACAAAGCACACTGGTGAGCTTCCCGATCCAGATTCCTCATGGTTTCCAGAGCGCGCTCATTTATCGTGTTACTGCACAAGCAAGCAACTTCAGCGATGGAGAAGAAAACGCATTGCCAGTACTGACCAACCGCATGCTGGTAACAGAAGCACTGCCACTGCCTGTAAGAGGCGATGGTAAGCACGATTTTACTTTCGGAAAACTGTTGCACAGCGATAGTTCTCAAACATTGGTGCAACATGCGGTAACAGTAGAATACACCAGCAATCCCGCCTGGTATGCAGTGCAGTCGTTGCCTTACCTGATGGAGTATCCATACGAATGCGCAGAACAGGTATTTAACCGTTACTACGCCAATGCCCTGGCTACGCATATCACGAATGCTACTCCCGGTCTGAAAGACATCTTCCAAAAATGGAAAATTTCAGATACCGCAGCACTGCAAAGCAATCTGCAAAAGAATGAAGAGCTGAAAGCAGTATTACTGCAGCAAACACCGTGGGTGCTGGAAGCGAAGAGTGAAGCGCAACAGAAAAAGAATATTGCCTTACTGTTTGATCTGCAACACATGCAGACAGAAAGAAAGAAGGCACTGGAGCAGCTGGCAGCAAAACAGCTACCTAACGGCGCATTCTCTTGGTTCACCGGCATGTGGGAAGACCGCTACATTACCCAATATATATTGGCGGGTATCGGCCACCTGCAACAACTGGCAAAAATTGACGATGATGCAGCAATGACAATGGCGAACAAAGCCATTGACTACCTGGATAAAAAGCTGGATAAAGATTACTACGACCTGGTACATGCAAAAAGCAATATGAAAGGGGAAGTAATTAGCGCCCAGCAAATCCAGTACCTGTATGCACGTAGTTTCTTTAATAAACCGGTACCTGATGCCATGAAAAAATCATTTGATTTCTTCTACGGACAGGCCCGCCAGTACTGGACTAAGCAGAACAAATATTCACAAGGAATGATTGCGTTGTTCCTGTTCAAAAAGAACGATGCCATAACGCCAAAGGCTATATTAAAATCGCTGAAAGAAACGTCAATGAACAGCCCGGAAATGGGTATGTACTGGAAGGATAATAGTGGTGGCTACCGCTGGGAGCAGGCGCCTATTGAAACACAGGCCTTGCTCATTGAGGCATTCCAGACAGTAGGTAAAGACGAAGCAGCCGTAGCAGATCTGAAAACCTGGTTGCTGAAAAACAAGCAAACCAATAACTGGCATACCACCAAAGCCACTGCAGACGCTTGCTACGCCATGTTACTGCAAGGCAGCAACTGGTTGGCCGCCAATCCGCAGGTAACTGTACAATTAGGCAATACCACTATTAAGCCCGCTGCTACTGAAGCTGGTACCGGATATTTCAAGGAGAAAATAGATGGTAAATCAGTGAAACCAGATATGGGCAATATCAGTGTTACCGTGCAGGATAGCAAAGGGCAACCTTCCTGGGGCGCTGTGTACTGGCAGTATTTTGAAGAACTGGATAAGATCACGGCTGCACAAACACCGCTGGTGCTGGAAAAGGAATTGTATAAAGAAGTCAACAGCGACAAAGGCCCGGTACTCACTAAAATTGAAGACGGTAATGAACTGAAAGTAGGAGACAAGGTGAAAGTAAGAATCGTGCTGCGTGCTGACCGTACCATGGAATACATTCATCTGAAAGACATGCGGGCAGCTTGTTTTGAGCCTACCAATGTTATCAGCAGCAGTAAGTGGCAGGATGGTCTGAGCTATTATGAAAGCACAAAAGATGCGTCTACTGATTTCTTCTTCAGCTATTTACCGAAGGGTACTTACGTATTTGAATATACGCTGTTTGTAACCCATCAGGGTAAGTTCTCCAATGGCATCAGCACAGCACAGTGTATGTATGCACCGGAATTTACTGCACACAGTGGTGGATTGAACGTGAAAGTGACAGAATAAATATTGCTAATAACAAACCTTGGGGGGATTTTCGATTTTCGGAAATCCCCCTTTTTATATCTTCGCGTGATCATGAGGAAAGCAGATTACCTTATTATAGGGCAGGGAATTGCGGGGACCATGCTGAGTTGGTTCCTGCTTCAGGCGGGCAAAAGCGTGATCGTGATGGATGACGCCAAACCCAACAGTGCATCAAGGGTGGCTGCCGGGATTATTAACCCCGTGTCTGGCCGCCGTTTTGAGCCGGCCTGGATGTATGATACTATTTATCCGTTTGCAAAAGATACCTATCTGCAGCTTTCGGCTTTGCTGCAGGTGCCGGTTTTCACAGAACGTCAGCTATGGACCGTGTTCCCATCTGCCCAAATGAGAGATGCCTTTCTGCATAAAACTACCGGTAATGACTATACGGAATTACCGGCGGCATTAAAGTATGAAACATTCCTGGATCAGCCTTTCGGAGCTGCTGTGGTGCATGGGGCTACGGTGAACCTGCCTTCCCTGTTACCTGCCTACCGGCAATATTTAAAAGACCGGGAGGCATTGGCTGAAACACATTTTGAGGTCAACGCATTGGAAATAACGCCCACCGGGGTTATTTATGGAGATATACAGGCGGACAAGCTTATTTTTTGTGACGGGGTGGCCACTACGGCGCTTTCATTTTTTCAGCGTGTCAAATTTTTGCCGAATAAAGGGGAAGTGTTGCTGATAAAAGTACCTGGGTTGGAGACCACAGATATTATTAAGAAGGGAATTACCCTGGTACCCCAGGAAAATGGGGTATTCTGGGCAGGATCTTCTTTTGTATGGGATTATGAAGATGACCATCCAACGGTGCTGCAGCGCGAAGTATTGGAACAGCGGCTTTCGCAGCTGTTAAAGGCGCCTTATGAGGTGGTAGGGCATTTATCGGCGGTGCGGCCTTCGGGCAACGACCGGCGTCCTATTGCAGGTTTTCACCCGGATTATCCGGCTATCGGTATATTCAATGGGCTTGGCACCAAAGGATGTTCGCTGGCGCCTTTTATGGCGGCTCACTTCAAGGATGTGCTTGTTTCAAATACGCCACTGATGCCGGAAATAGCCCTGAAACGATATTTTTAACATACTACGGGGATAAAATGCCCGATCCAAACCGTATCTTTGCCCCCCTTATGGGTAGAAGTGAACAACTGGATAGTGGTCGCCATTTGATGACAGCTTTTCCCGTATTTCAACCATAAAACTAACTAAATCAATTATTTACGCATGTACAGGACGCACACTTGCGGGGAGCTAAGAATGGAACAGGTGGGCCAGGAAGTAACATTGGCCGGATGGATTCAGACAGTAAGAAAGTTTGGCAGCATCAATTTCTTTGATCTGCGAGACCGGTACGGTATTACGCAATTGTTGTTCGGCGAAAGCCTGAATGCCAAGCTGGATGCACAGCCCCTGGGCCGTGAATTTGTGATCCAGGTAAAAGGTACTGTTACAGAGCGTTCCAGCAAGAATAAAAATATTCCTACCGGAGATATCGAAATCACGGTTAGCGACTTTACCATCCTCAATGCGGCTAAAACACCGCCTTTCACCATCCAGGATGATACCGATGGGGGCGATGAGCTGCGGATGAAGTACCGCTTCCTCGATCTGCGTCGTAATGCAGTTAGACAAAATCTGGAGCTGCGTTATAATATAGGACGTGTAGCACGTAACTATTTACATAGCGCTGGTTTCATGGATATAGAAACGCCTTTCCTGATTAACTCTACACCGGAAGGCGCCCGCGATTTCGTGGTACCCAGCCGTATGAACCCTAACCAGTTCTATGGTTTGCCACAGTCGCCGCAAACGTTCAAGCAATTGCTGATGGTAAGTGGTTACGACCGCTACTACCAGATTGTAAAATGTTTCCGTGATGAGGATTTGCGTGCAGATCGTCAGCCGGAGTTTACACAGATCGACTGTGAGATGAGCTTTGTGGAGCAGGAAGATATCCTGACCACCTTTGAGCATATGCTGAAGCACATCTTCAAAGAAATAAAAGGACTCGAGTTCCCGGATGCGTTCCCAAGAATGACATTCGATGACGCGATGGAATATTATGGTAACGATAAACCGGATATCCGCTTTGAAATGAAGCTGGTAAACATGAACGATACCGTAAAAAATAAAGGCTTTAAGGTATTTGATGATGCAGAACTGGTAGTGGCTATTGCTGCAACAGGCTGTGCCGAATACACCCGTAAGCAGCTGGATGAGCTGACAGACTGGGTAAAACGTCCGCAAATTGGTATGAGTGGCCTGGTGTATGTGCGTTACAACACAGATGGCACCCTGAAAAGCTCTGTGGATAAGTTTTATGATGAGGCACAATTAAAGTTATGGGCGCAAAAATGTCAGGCGCAACCTGGAGATTTGATCCTGGTGCTGGCTGGCAAGGAAGAGCGCACTAGAAAAGCTGCCAGCGAACTCCGCCTGGAGATGGGCGAACGCCTCGGTTTACGCAACAAAAACGAGTTTAAACCGTTGTGGGTGATAGACTTTCCGTTATTTGAGTACGCTGAAGAAGAAAATCGCTGGGTAGCTCGTCACCATCCATTCACGTCACCAAAGCCTGAGCAGATAGCCCTGATGGACGATCGTTCCCAATACGGCAAAATTAAGGCGAATGCGTACGATATCGTATTAAATGGTACAGAGATCGGTGGTGGCTCCATTCGTATTTTCCAGCGCGATTTGCAGCAGAAAATGTTCGCCGCCCTGGGTATGTCGAAAGAAGAGGCAGAACACAAATTTGGCTTCCTGTTAGGCGCATTTGAATATGGTGCACCACCACATGGAGGTATTGCCCTCGGATTTGACCGCTTGTGTTCGCTATTGGGTGGCAGTGATGGTATCCGTGACTTTATCGCGTTCCCAAAAAACAATTCAGGTCGTGACGTAATGATGGATGCGCCTGCTGAGATCAGTCAGGATCAGCTTAACGAGTTGAGAATCAGTCTGGTGAAGTAGCCCTTGCTACCAGCCATAAATTATAAAAGAAAGCTAAAAGCTATCGGACCGGAGCATACCAGGGATGTTGGTATAGTCTTTGCAAGAAGCAAGGCTTTTGTAGTCAAAAATCCCCTTTGGTATGGCAAATTGCCGCATCAAAGGGGATTGACACTAATATAAGGTACAATATTTTTAACAAACGATTAACGGGATAGATAAGAAGACGAAGAGACGTATTATTTAAATTTTTAAAGTAATATTGCGGTGTGATCATCGTTGATATGTGAGGAGAAAAGTGATGCTGAAAACACAGAGAAAACTATCACCTGATACAAAAAATACTACCATGAGAATTTCAACATTCTTTAAGAGGACAGTATGGTTATGTGCGGTGTTATTATTGCTAATGCTCAGCAATGTTGGGTTTGCACAACAATCCATAAACAATTATCTGAAGAAATTTAAACCAGTATCTGTAGAACTAATGCAGGAAACTGGTATTCCAGCCAGTGTTATTCTTGGAATAGCCATGTTGGAATCTGGTACCGGAACCAGTAGAAATGCTAAATTGCTGCATAATCACTTCGGTATTGTGGGCAAGAATAACATGTCGCAAATCAAACCGGGACACAGGTCCGTGTACAAACAATATGTAACCGACGTAGCTTCCTACGAGCATTTCGTGGAAATGTTGGCTCGCAAAAAATGGTTTGGAGAAATGAAAGGTAATCCGGAATTTTCCGTTTGGCTCAAGAAAATGAACCATAGCGGCTATTCCTCTGCCGGTCATGAATGGATCAGAAGAGTGACGAACATTATTAACCGCTATAAACTGTATAAGCTGGACGCAAGCATGGATAGCGTGGCAACGGACTCCAAAGAATGGTTAACCGTAGGCATGCCGGCAGCAGGCGACCGGTGATATGCTAACCGATTTTAAACTATGTCCGGCAAAAATAAGTCTGCCTATCCGTTCTATATCATTTTAGGAACATTAGTATGCCTGGTTGGGCTGTCACAGCTTAATTACAGCTTTTCTTATAAAGACTTTCAATTCCGGAAAGTGGATATGTTATCAGACCTGAGAACAAATCCCGCTTCCCCGGACAATCAAAAGCTTACTGCTGCCGGAAAGGACAGCAGTAAGCTTTCTGGTTTAGACAGCACTGGCATTGCTGCTAACCCACATGTACCTAATCCGGACCATACACACGACTTTATGTCGTACAATGGCATCATGGAATATGCCTCACCGGTACCCGGCGATACCATTGTTGGGATGAAACAATTCCTGGCAGCCCTCAGAGAACTGAAAGCCGGCAAGCGCCGCAAAGTACGCATCGCTTATTTTGGTGACTCCATGATTGAAGGTGATCTCATCACCGGCGATCTCCGCGACAGCTTACAACGATTCTTTGGTGGCGCAGGTGTTGGTTTTGTGCCAGTAACCTCTGTGGTAGCATCTTTCAGAACAACTATCACCCACACTTTTTCTACCGACTGGAAAGATTACCACTATAAAAATTCACCCCCTTCCAATGTTACTCTCGGTTTATCCGGACATACCTTTTACCCTGGTGGCAACAGCTGGGTGAAGTATTCTCCGGTGAAAAAGCCGCTGCTGGATAAGTTCCAGGAAGTATCCCTGCTGTATGGCCCTACTGCTGCAGGCACCGTTACTATTAACGATAAAGCCTATACGCTTTCCGGCAATGCCGAGGTAAACAGACTGGATCTGCAACAAGACACAGCACAACCATCTGTGATGCTGCGTTATTCCGGCAGCGCCATGCCTTTCTATGGTGTTTGCTTTGAAAGCGGCAATGGAATTTATGTAGATAACTACTCCTTCAGAGGTATCAGTGGAGTGGAATTGGGCCACCTGTCTGCCGATATGGTACGCCGCATGCAACAGGAAAGACCTTACGACCTCGTAGTGATGCACTATGGCGCCAACGTATTGTTCCGCCCGGAACTGACTGACTATAGCTGGTACGAACGTCCCATGAAGAAAGTAATGGATTCCCTGAAGCAGGATTTGCCGGGAACCTCTTTCCTGATGGTCGGTACCGCCGATAAATCTTACAGAAAAGCAGATAAATATATAACCGCACCAGGTGTAGAAGCATTGCTGAAAGTACAGCACGACCTGGCTGTCGGTCATGGTACCGCGTATTGGAACCTTTATGCCGCTATGGGCGGCGAAGGCTCCATGGTAAAGTGGGTAGAGGGAGATACAGTGATGGCCAACAAGGACTATACACACTTTAACAGAACCGGAGCAGCCAAAGTAGGGGCGCTGCTTTATAAAGCTATTATGGATGAATACAGACTGGCACAACCTTAGTAAAAAATGGGTGGCAGTGTTTTCATTGTTACTCGCCGGTATTACAACTTATGCACAACAGGTAAACGTTAACAGCATTCAGCAGGACACTGCTTTGTACAATGTTTTTCATTCCTTCACTGCAGCAGATAGTAATGTAATATCCATTCTTCACCTGGGAGATTCCCATGTGCAGGCTGGTTATTTCCCATTGGCAACCGCCTCATTGCTGCAACAGCAATTAGGTTATGCAGGCAGGGGCTATGTTTTCCCCTACAACCTGGCAGGTACCAACGGTCCGGAAGATTTCAAATGGAACAGCACCGTAAGATGGTCTTCAGAAAGAGTAGTAGACCGGAATAAGTCGGATGTACTTGGGCCTGGCGCAATTGTGATTACTTCACAAAACGAAGCACCCACCCTTTCTTTCTCCGGAAAGCCGGACGGCGCCATGGATAACAACTTCCGTAAGGTGCAACTGCTATACGACGCCGGCAATACCAACAATACCATAGTGACGCCAGATGCCACCGTAACGGTAACACCTGCGCCTTTTCCAGGCTCGCCTACCTTGAGCATGGCGACCCTCGATTTTCCCCAGACATCGCAATCGTTTCAGGTAAGATGGGAAGGTACCGGTACTGGCCCATTCCGTTTTTACGGCGCCGTTATGCAAAACGGACGTAATGGAGTGCTGTATCATAGCGTTGGAATCAATGGCGCCCAGTATCAGCAGTATAATGAAATCAGTAATATCCTCCTGGCGCAGATGGCCGTGTTGAAACCACAACTTGTGATCATCTCCCTGGGAACAAATGAAGCCTATGGCCGACTGGACCCGCTTGCCTTCCGCGATGAAATAGATAAAGCCGTAACGCTCATCCGGGAACAAAATCCTTCCGTAAATATTCTGCTGACTACCCCTCCGGATTGTATGCGGGCAGTAAGAAAAGGCGTGAGGAAGAAAGTAGGTAAGAAGAAATACAGGATGATATACCACACCGCGTATTATCCTAATCCATATATCTCCATGGTAACACAGCAAATCGTGGGATATGCCAGACAGCATGGCATTGCCTGCTGGAATTTTAATGCCGTTAATAAAGCGCAGAAGGATAGATTTGCAGGAGCATGGGCGCCAGATCATATTCATTTCAATGTGAGAGGATATCAGTTACAGGGTCAATTATTGTACGAAGCCCTGCAACAGTCGTACTCACATTACTTACAGCAAACAAAGAAAAATTCAGTTATCTCCAATGATCAACGTTAATGAACTGCTTTCAGAGCTGTTGTACGACGAGAAAAATCCAGTGCTCTTTAACAGCGGCTTCTTTTTCTATTTCTTTGCCTTGTTCATGTTTTGCTATTTGCTTGCCAGCAGAAGCAAACAGGCCAGGGTATGGATATACACAATATTTTCCCTTTATTTCTTTTATAAGGCTTGTGGCTACTATGTAGGCCTGGTGATCCTTTCGGCTATTGTTGACTTTAACCTGTCGCGATGGATTCATCAAAGTCATGATAAGAAAGTCAAAAAATCATTGCTGATATTCAGCATCCTGCTTAATATCGGGTTGCTGTTTTATTTCAAGTATACCAACTTCTTCATCGGTATTATCAACGACTTTACCGCCGGACATATTTCGGCACTGAAGTTAATTCTGCCCATTGGCATCTCGTTCTATACGTTCGAAAACCTCAGCTATACCATCGATGTGTACCGGGATGAAATTAAGCCGGTGAGCAACTTCATGGATTACCTGTTTTTCCTGTCGTTTTTCCCTAAACTGATGATGGGGCCAATTGTGCGTGCGGCCGATTTTATACCACAGATTTCCCAGCCTTATCGTTTGAATTCAGAAGACATCGGGAAGGGGATGTACCTGATCATGGCCGGGTTATTTAAGAAAATAGTGATATCGGATTTTATCTACCAGAACTTTGTACAATATATTTTCGATGATCCCAGCAAACATACGGGCCTGGAATGCTTAATAGGCGTGTATGGATATGCGTTAGTGATTTATTGTGACTTCTCTGGTTATTCCGATATGGCGCTGGGTATTGCCCGGTGGACCGGCTTCAAAATTCCGCCTAACTTCGATTCTCCTTACCAGAGTTCTTCTATTACGGAGTTCTGGCGCCGCTGGCATATTTCCTTGTCCAGCTGGTTAAGAGATTACATCTATATTCCGTTGGGAGGTAACCGTAAAGGCAAGGTACGCCAGTATATCAACCTGGCGTTAACGATGCTGATTGGTGGCTTCTGGCATGGCGCCAGCTGGAACTTTATCTTCTGGGGGGCGTTACATGGTGGTGCATTGGCCATCGACAAAGTGCGTATCGACTGGCTGAAGAAAAGTAAAAAAGTATTCACCGGTGCCAAAGGAACGATCTTCAAAATCGTAGGTATCCTGGTCACTTTCCACTTTGTATGTTTCTGTTGGGTGTTTTTCAAGGCCGCTACCTTCCACGATGCGTGGTCGCTGATACACCAGGTGTTCTATGATTTCCAGCCGGAAATAGCGATGGAACTGTATAATGGTTACACGGCAGTGTTCTGGGTAATGGTAATGGGCTTTGTGCTGCATTTCCTGCCGGCTAAAGCGGAATTCTCTATGGAAAGCATTTTGGGACGCATACCGGTTGCCGGCAGCATAGCCATTATGGTAGCTTTTATGTGGTTGCTGGTGCAGGTAAAGAGTACTCAGCCGATGATTCCGATCTATTTCCAGTTCTAATATCGCCGTTGCCAGGGAATGAAGATTTCACATTTTTCTGCGCCGGTTAATGAAATAAAGAAGTGGTTGCCACTCATTTTAAAATAGCCGGCCCGGCAACTGTTGTTAATGAATTCATACATGGGCAGGCCGGCCGCCACAAAGCTCATGGGTAGCGGCAACTTTTTATAGTATCCTCCGGGAATGTGTTTGGTAAATAAGCCAAACGCTTCCTGGAAGGCCAACCGGATCTGCAGATGGGCCATATCGTATGCTTTCGTGACAGGCACCATAATTCCCACATACATCATCATTTTAGCGTAGTTGGTTACTGGCACTACATCCAGTGTTCCGGTGATGACCATGGCGCCAGGTAGCATCAAAGAGGTTCTGATAGCATATAACTGTTGTTGGTAGATGCTCATATACTCCACCATACTTCTCACAGGATCATTATTACGGGGAAGAATATTATAGTACAACACATAGTCGGGTAACCGGAGGTCTTCCGTTCTATCCGGCGTAAAAATGAGGCTACTGGGATCGTCATGTGGCGTAGTCGCTATTTTGGTACGTGCCAGGGTATGTTCTTCATTGGGCAGATAGATCCGGTCGCGGAAGCTGATAGGCGCTTCATTAAACACTTCCCGGAATGCTTTGGTGAAGCTGGAGTGTGTATATCCGCACATTTCACTGATTTGTCCGATGGTGAAATCGCTGTGGCGGAGATAGCCGGCACCTGCTTCCAGTCTGCGTCTTTTGGTAAAATGGATATACGATTCACCGTAGAATTCAACAAACTTATGGGAGAAGTTGTMCAGTGATTCACCGAGTATATCTGCTACCGTTTTCAAGTCCCTTTCGCCGAAAGGGTCGTCATGAGATAATGCGATGGCCTGTTGTATCTTTTTCTCCCAATGGTTAATAGTGGCTGCTTTCATGGAGGCATATTTTGGTATTTTGGAGGAGGATTCCAATCTACTCATTTTGATACTCTGAAGATCCATGGCTACCGAAACAGGGTTGGATTAACAAATAGTTAACAATAGTTATTTCCTATTGAGATTAAATAATTGCTAATTCTATACTTTTGCGCAATAATTAAACTTCGTGATGCGCATCGCCAGAATCTTTCCAATCGTTGTTTTCATAGTATTCTCTTCTTTGGCTGTTCATGCGCAATTCCTGATGGACATGATTGACACCACCACCGAGTTGGGTAAGGGCATGATATCGATGTACCATAAGTACGATGCATTGCGCTTCAGTGGCTATATTCAGCCTCAGTTTCAGATGGCGCAGGCCAGGGGAGCGGCCAGCTATGCCGGTGGCGACTTTGGAGCAGCGGTAGATAACCGTTTTACCCTGCGTAGGGGACGTATCCGTATGGATTACGAGCGTTTCAACAAATATGATATGCCCGTTGTGCAGTTTGCCTTTCAGTTTGACGGTACCGAGCGGGGCGTATTTATCCGTGATTTCTACGGACGTTTTTTTGAGAACAAGTTCAATGTATTGTCGCTTGTAGGGGGGATGTTTGCCCGTCCTTTTGGGTATGAGGTCAATCTCTCGTCTGCCGACAGGGAAACGCCGGAAAGGGGTCGTATGTCGCAAATACTGATGAAAACGGAACGTGACCTGGGGGCGATGATTACTTTTGAACCCCGGCGTAAAGACCACCCGTTACGTTTTCTGAGAATAGATGCCGGCGCCTTCAACGGCCAGGGGCTTACCGCCACTACCGACTTCGATAGTCATAAAGACTTTATTGGCAGAATTGCCGTAAAACCCCGGAAAATCTTGAAAAATCGCGCATTATTATCGGGTGGTGTATCCGTGTTATACGGTGGTATGCAGCAGTTTACCAATGTTATTTATACCATGGGAACGGTGAATGGGAAGCCAGGCTACCAGGTGGATTCTTCCGCAACCAACATGGGAAAAATAGCCCCGAGGCACTACTATGGGGCAGATATACAACTGAAAATACCCAATGGCCCCGGCAAAGGCAGTACACAGTTCCGTGCAGAGTATATTCGTGGGCAACAAACCGCCACCGCCCTTACCACAGAAACACCGGGAGTGATACCCGTTAACGCGCAAGGAAAGCCGCAACCGCTATATATCCGCAGTTTCGATGGTGCCTACCTGTATTTCATCCAAAACCTGGGCAGCGATCAGCACCAGGTAGTGGTAAAATATGATTGGTATGATCCTAATAAGAAAGTATCCGGTAAACAAATTGGTGAACCTGGCGCCGGGCTTACGGCAGCGGATATACGCTATAACACACTGGGAGTTGGCTATCTATATTATGCTAACGAACATCTGAAGTTTATGTTCTACTATGATTGGGTAACCAATGAAGATACACAACTGGAAGGGTATAAGCAGGATTTGAAAGATAATGTACTGACCTGCAGAATGCAGTACAGATTTTAAAGAATTACGAATTTCAAATTACGAATTACGGCTTAACAAGAAGAGCAAAGCGAATCACCTTCGCGTTTACTATCTTCTTGTTAAGCCGTAATTCGTAATTTGAAATTCGTAATTCTTTTCTACGCGTCTCTTCCGGACTCCATCGTAAATCCAAACGTGCTGCCTATTTCAGGCTTGCTACGTACGGTGATAGATTGATCGTGGGCTTCCACAATATGTTTTACAATCGCCAGGCCCAGACCGGTACCGCCGATATCGCGGCTGCGGGCTCTGTCTGTGCGATAGAAGCGTTCAAATACACGAGGGAGGTGTTCTTCCGCCATTCCAATACCATCATCTGATATTTCTACCAGTACCCGTTTGCCGTCCATGCTGTAAATGCTGGCAATGGTATGACCATCCGGCTTGCCGTATTTGATGGAATTATCAACCAGGTTAATGAGTACCTGTCTGATTTTTTCTTTATCAGCAAACACGGGTTGAGGTGCTTCGCAGCCTTTTTTGATATGGAATTTAATGCCTTTGGTATTGGCTTTCAGTGACAGGGTATCAAATACATCTTTGATCAGGTCCTGGATTACAAATACTTCGGCGTTGACGGTCATTTCACCGCTTTCCAGTTTGGATATTTCGTCCAGGTCATCGATCAGGCGGCAAAGGCGATCAATGTTTTTGGTCGCATTTTTCAGGAAGAGTTTATTTACGTTGGGATCTTCCAGTGCGCCATCCAGCAGGGTGTGGATATAGCCCTGTACAGCGAAGATGGGTGTTTTCAGTTCATGGGAAAGGTTCAGCAGGAATTCCTTCCGGAATTCTTCATTCCGGCGGAGGTTTTCCAGTTCTTCTTTCTTCTGACTGGCCCATTTTTCCACATCTTCACTTACCTCTTCAATGGTTTTCAGGGGGAGAATATTTTTCTGAAAAAATTCTTCCCTTTTAGAAGCCTTGGTTTGATAAATGAATTTGTAAATCAGCTTTATTTTCCTGTAAATAAAATTCTGCAGCGTATACAGATACAGATAATAGGATACAAGAAAGGTTAGCACGAAAGCGCCCACTACTACTTGCCACTTGCCGTCCACCAGAAGGCTGCCCAATGCGATGATAGCTGATATCACGAGGGCGGTAAATCCCGCTAACTTTTGCGGGGATAGGTTTTTTGCTTTAAACATACTCCAAAGTGAGTAATTAGTATAATAATGGGAAATTACTTTAAATTTCTTACTTACCATAGAAAAGCTGTTGGCTACCAGCTTTTAGCTACTAGCCAACGAGTGTTTTGGTGGAAAATTTTCAGAAAACTGAATTTGAGATGGAGATGTCAGGGCAATCTGTTTAGCCCGCGCAGCTAGCAGCTAAATGCTAACAGCTGCGGGTGCTTACATCTCGAATTTATAACCTACTCCTTTTACAGTAGTAATTAAATCGATGCCTATTTTCTGGCGTATTTTACGGATATGCACATCGATGGTGCGATCGCCTACAATGACTTCTGTACCCCATACCTGGTTCAGAATTTCGTTACGCAGGAATACACGACCAGGTTTGGAAGCGAGTAACTGTAGTAATTCGAATTCTTTCTTGGCCAGAATTATTTCCTGTCCTTTGTAGGTAACGGTAAATTTTTCGCGGTCAATAATCAGATCACCGAGGGTTACCCGTGTTTCTTCCGGCTTGTGTAAACGGCGGAAAAGCGCGTTGATTCTGCTAACCAGCAATTTGGGTTTGATGGGTTTGGCAATGTAATCATCCGCTCCCATGTTCAGGCCATCTACTTCTGATTTCTCGTCGTTCAGGGCGGTTAAAAATAATACCATCGTATCTTTGAACTCAGGGATTTTCCTGATTTCACGGCAGGTATCAATGCCGTTTTTGTTAGGCATCATGATATCCAGCATAATCAGATCCGGTCTGAATATTTTTGCTTTCTGGATAGCCTCGCTTCCGTCTTTCGCAGTTACGGTATCATAACCCGCTGTTTTTAGATTGTAACTGATAATTTCCAGAATATCCAACTCGTCATCTACAACCAGAATTTTTCCTGCAACCGCTTGGTCTATCATAAATTTTGCTTTTAAAAAGACGGGACAAAATTATAAAGCCATTCCCGTGATTAATGGAAAATTAACATTATGAAATTGTTAATTCAATATCAGCTTGGTTTTCCGAGACTACCGGCAAGGTACGCCAAATAACAATATACCAACTACATGACGAATATTCACTATTCATACGGGGCTGATTGTTAAAGACGCGATCCTTTTGCAATTTTTTAATCGGTCCATAGTTCGAAATAATGGCCCAAAAATGGCAAATATCGATCATAGATATAATTATTATATGTGTTTTTGCTTTAAAAACAAAAGATAGTAACACAACACTGGCAAACTCTGTATTTTGGTTGTAAATTTGCTATCTGGGTCTCGGGAAAAGATCATTTAGTATGAGAAGATTTCTATTAATATTATCGCTGACTGTACTGGCAGTCAGCCAGCTACAGGCACAAAGCAGCAGCCATCATCCAATTCCGATCAGCAGACAGGGATTTCATGATAACATCGACAAAGAACAGGCTGCCGCCGCTAAATTCGATGGTAAGGCAGACGACCTCGTAAAGGTATCAGACGATCAAACCATTAACCTGCAAGTCACCAATGCCCTTCTGAAAGAAGTGGATGACATGCAGCAGGAAATTGAAGACAACGATGCATTGGACCACCGCCTGAAAGTTAAGTACCTCTCCGGCATCTACATGATGCTGAAAGACTACAATCAGAAACGCGCCCATCATAACATCGATCCGGAAGAAGCCCCCGCTATGGTGCAGGCATACCGCAATATGATGCACGCCGACATCAAAGGCCAAAGCATCCTGCCTTATATCCAGCACCTGTCGTATGAAGGGTCTGAAAGACTGATAGAAGCCTTCCAGGACAACTCCGGCTACAAAGAAGCCAAAGGACAAGTGTTTACCAAATACGCTTTCAATAACCTGGAAACAGTGATGCCTAAACTGGCAGAATACATGAATTATCCAGGTATCGACTCTATCATTGCGGCAGTAGCACGGAAATATCCTAACCAGATACTGACCTATGCTACTTCCTTTACGCCAATGGCGAACGTGATCAAGCGCAATCAGGACCCTATTGTACAAACCATTGTACGTATCGGACAGTCGCCACAAAGCACCAAAATATTGCCTTTTATCGATGAAATACTGGCCGGCACCACTACTGTGGAAAAGCTGGAAGGCATCGTAGACAACGATTACCAGTATTATAAGCAAATGGTGAAATCCACCATCGCCTTACAAAAGCTGAAAAACGAAGGCAAAAATCCATTCGGACTGAAAGCGATGATGGAAAATATGCAGGCGAAATCACTGCTGTATATCCGCGATGTGAATGATTTGCACGAAGAGCCAGCACCCGTTCGCTTCGCCAGCGTTAAAGTTTTTACACCCGAAGAACTGTACTACCTGATCATCAACGGTCAGGAGGAGTTATATACTTCCAGTTATACCAATCACAACAACGCTGGCTTATACGACCAGATGATGATTCGTATGAAGCCACCCCGTGGCGACAGCTTACTGATGATGGTGAACTTTGACCGCTTCAAGAAGTTCATCGCGATGGCTGCCGGCTTCAATACCCTGGACAACTTCCTGAAGTCTATGGCACCGGACAACTCCAACTATCTCATGCAGAAATATGTGCAGAACCTGGAGAAAACGGAAGATCTGGAAGATGCGGTAGACGTAGCGAATTCCTTCGGTAGCATCCGTGATGAGAAGCTGCTGGAATTCCTGCGGTCAGAAGTAAAGAAGAATCTGGCTTACGTGAGAAAACACGATGATAAGCGTGGTACTGTTATTTACCAGTTATTGAGCAGCCTGTTCGAAACCGAGTCGAAAGATGAAAATGATTCTTCTAAAGCAACAGATATGGCCAGCAAGCTGCAGTTGCCACCGATCAACTTTGTGTCTTCCGCAGCATTGGAAAGTGATAGCGGCAGAATTTACCAGCAGGTATTTTTCTATGGAGATAAAGACGGACAGGAGTCTTACGCCAGCTTCATGACTAATTTCMCTGGCGCCGAGTGGAGAGTCAGCAAAAATAAGTATTGGACTACCATTACTTCCACCAAAGGCCGACCTACTACTATTTTTGCGAATCTGCCTACCGATGAGCCAGCAGATAAAGAAGCTATTCAGAAACTTTCCGAATACCTGGATGAACATGATATACACCCTACCATTTTCATTCACCGTGGTCACAGTTATCATATCAATACTACCCTCGAGAACCTGCAAAGCTCTGCAAAAATTGTACTGTTGGGTTCCTGTGGTGGTTATCATAACCTCGCTACTGTATTGGAAAAATCTCCGGAAGCACATATCATCTCTTCTAAACAGGTGGGTACCCGTTTCGTAAACGAACCAATCATTCATACACTGGAGGACCAGGTACGCGCCGGTAAAAATGTAGACTGGGTGATTATGTGGGCACAGCTGACAAAAAGATTTGCCGGAGACGCCCGTAACAAAGACCTGTTCAGTGATTATGTACCACCGCATAAAAACCTCGGTGCCATCTTCATCAAGGCATACAAGCAAATCATGAAGGACGAGAAAAAATAGTCAGCAGAAAGCAGAAAGCATAAAGCAAAAAGCTATTAAAGCGAATGACCGGAGCGATTCAATAATGATGAATACTCGCTCCGGTCATTCGCTTTAATAGCTTTTTGCTTTATGCTTTCAGCTTTCTGCTATTTATCGTAGGTTTGTTGTATAATACAAATAAACCTCCTGGCACATTGGAAAATCTTGCGGTAAAGAAAGTATTCGATTTTAGTTTATTACGGCGCATATTCTCGTTCGCAGCCCCCTACAAACGCTCCTTCTACATATCCATGGTATTAACGGTTGTTTTAGCCGCTATATCTCCCTTACGCCCTTACCTGATTCAGGTAACGGTAGATAAATACATTGCCAACCAGTTGATGCAAATGTTGCTGCTGGTAACGATTGTACAGGTGGGATTGCTGATACTGGAAACGATTGTGCGCTTCTTCTTTTCTTATCTGACTAACTGGCTGGGACAGTCGGTGGTAAAGGATCTGCGGGTAACGGTATATAAAAAGATAGTGCACCTGAACCTGGCCTTTTTTGACAAAACGCCTATTGGTACACTCACTACCCGTACCATCAATGATATTGAAGCCATTAATGACGTTTTTTCAGAAGGGATTATCTCTATTGTGGCGGATTTATTGATGATAGTGGCTATTCTGGTGGTGATGTTTATAGAAGACTGGCGCCTGACGCTGATTAGTCTTTCGCCCTTTCCGATATTAATTTTTGCGACTTACATTTTTAAAGAAAGTGTAAATAAATCTTTTTACCGGGTGCGCAACGCCGTTGCGGCACTCAACGCCTTTGTACAGGAACACCTCACTGGTATGGTGGTAGTACAGGCCTTTACAGGAGAGAAAAGGGAATTTGCCCGCTTTAAACACATTAACAAAGAGCATCGCAAAGCGAATATAGACGCCATTTTTGCCTATTCCGTATTTTTCCCGGTAGTGGAAATTATCCTGGCTATTTCCCTGGGTTTAATGGTATGGTGGGGCGCTAATAAGGTATTAAACTACGAAGTAACGCAGGGCGTAATGATTGCTTTTATTATGTACCTGAATATGCTGTTCAGACCATTACGTATGCTGGCAGATAAATTTAATACGCTGCAGATGGGAATGGTGGCCAGCGAGCGCGTTTTTAAAGTGCTCGACAACCAGGACTATATCCCCGACAATGGCAAGGAGCGGGCGGAAAATATGAAAGGTGCGATCACTTTCGATAACGTTTGTTTTGCGTATGTAGAGGACCGTTATGTACTGAAGAATGTCAGCTTCCATGCTAAACCCGGCGACACCGTGGCCATAGTAGGACATACCGGCTCCGGTAAAACCACCATCATCAGTATCCTGAACCGGCTATACGAAATTCAGCAGGGAAGCATTAAAATTGATGGAATAGATCTGCCATCGTATTCCCTTGAATCGTTGCGCAGCAAAATAGGGGTGGTGTTACAGGATGTATTCCTGTTTGCCGGATCTATTTACGATAATATTACGCTGCATAACAGCAATATCACGCCAGAGCAGGTAGAGAGTGCATCTAAGCTCATTGGCATCCATGATTTCATTATGCAGTTGCCTGGTGGCTACAATTACCAGGTGATGGAGCGGGGGAGCACCTTATCTCTTGGTCAGCGGCAGTTGATTTCCTTTGTACGTGCCCTCCTGTATAATCCGGCGATCCTGGTGCTGGATGAAGCTACCTCTTCAGTAGATACAGAATCTGAAATGATGATCCAGCAAGCCATCGATAAGCTCATTGCCGATCGTACCGCCATCATTATTGCACACCGGTTGTCCACCATCAGTAAGGCCGACAAGATTATTGTACTGGACAAAGGTGAAATTAAAGAAATGGGTACCCACGAAGAGTTGTTACGACTGGAAGGGTTTTATTACAAACTACATAGTATGCAGTTCAACGTTAGCAAAGTATAACGGTATACACCGTAAGTTGGATATAACTGCGATAAATTTATTTGTACATTTATTGCAGTTAAATCCTATACCTGATGAAAAGAGTTGTTAACGCTATTCTTGTCCTGTTGCTGTGCCCCATTTTATTGTTTGCAGGCGATTATGAAAAAGCCTGGGAAGCGATTCATAAAAACGATCTGAAACTGGCTGTCACGTATTTACAGAAAGTTATTAAATCCAACGGACCACAAAAGAACAGCGCCATTAGTACGCTGATCTTCATACAAACCGGCACTGGTTATGCCGATGAATTTTCTACCACCTACTTTAATCCGCTTACCAATTTTATTAATCCGGCGCCTTATGTATATGCTTTGTGGTTTAATGGGTCGATGCTGGGTGAGTATGGCGCCAAAGACGGTACACAGCTGGAAAATCTGGATCGTATTATAGCCGATACGGTGAACTTTAACGGTTCCCTGAGGGCCGCTGCCCGGTATTTTAAGGCCTATCACTACACGATGAGTAATCAGAGCCCCCTTGCTAAAGCCTTGTATCCGCAAATGGGTGCATTGGAAGAATGGGCATATGTAGGGCCATTTGATAATATTATGGGTAGTGGTTTTGACAAGGACTATGGTCCGGCAAATCAGCCGAATGGGAAAAATTTTATTTCCAGTAACAACGCACCGGTGAATTGGTATGTGCCATTATTTACTACCCGGCAAGGCTGGAATTTTGTAGGCTCTTCTTTCGCTGCCAGTAGCGCTGTAGGCTATCTGCAGACTTTTGTGAAATCGCCCAATGACATGGAAGCATTGGTAGGTTTGGCGGGTAACGGTACCCTGAAGCTATGGATAAATGATAAGCTGATCATCAGCCAGCCGGAAGAACAACTTACCGAGCTGGATTGGTGGAAAGCGAAAGTGCGTTTGAATAAAGGCTACAACCGTGTGCTGGTACAACTGGGATACACGGAAAGTAATACCACTCCCCATTTCATTGTGCGGTTAACAGACAACCAGTATAACCCGGTTGCCGGTATTACATCTAAAGCACAGCCGGAGCCTTATCATCCGGATCTATCTCAAACGGAAGTAATTTCTGTAGGGCATTTTGCAGAAGAATACTTTAAAAAAGAATGTGCACTGCATCCAACAGATCCGGCATTGGCTGTTTTACTCAGCCGGGTGTATGTTCGTAATGAAGCCTGGGATAAAGCAAAGGCAGTGATGTATGAGTGGCAGAAGAAATACCCGAAAGATATGTTGCTGCAGAGCTGCTATATCGATTGTCTCTCCAGCGAAAATGACCGTACAGAAATAGCAGAAAAGCTGGAAACAGTGAAGATGCTAACACCGGATAATTACTGGATTTTAGGTGGCAAAGTGACTAAGCTGCAGGAGGAAAAAAACTATACTGAAGCCATGGATGTGCTGAATCAAATGATTGCCATACACGGGGAACATCGTTTTACTACCTACCGGAAATTACAACTATTATTGGCGCAGGAGAAAGTAGATAGCGCGCTGCAGTTGTTGAAGTTTGCGTATGAAAAATATCCGTTTTCTTCCGATATCGCGCAAGCTATGTATCTGTATGAAGGCAAGGTGAATAATGATCCAGCTAAAGCGTTAGCAGTACTGGAGAAATTTTGTGAGAAGAGATCACTTTATGATATGCAGGGGGCTTTGGCCGATGAGTACCTGAATCAGGGTAAAACAGCCGCCGCACTGGAAGTGATGCATAAAATGAAAAACTTGTCGGAGTTTGACGTAAGATCTTATAACAGACTTATCAAGTTTTACTATGGCCGGCAGGAATACGATTCTACTATGCATTATCTGCGTATCGTGCATCAGATAAGCCCGTATAGTCATGGGCCATTTGGGGATATGGCTAACTGCTTCCTTCAGCAAAAGCAAATTGATTCTGCGATCCACTATTATAAGCAGGCGTTGACGATGTATGCCGGTGGATTTGGTTATCGCGAAAAAGTGCGGACGCTGGAAAATAAACCGGCTATGGATAAGTATTTTCCGGTGCTGGATTATTACAAAGAGATTACTACCGCGTTGAAAGCTCCCCGTGATTCATCTCAGTCCTATGCGTATGTTTTTGATGAAAAGAATGTGATCATTTACCCGGAAGGTGCAGGCGAGCAAACCATCAATACTGCTATCTGCATTAATAACAAAAAAGGTATTTCCCGCTGGAAGGAAGTTTCCATTCCCTACAATACCGTATACCAGGACGTGATAATTGTAAAGGCAGAAGTGATTAAAGCCAATGGATCAAAAATACCTGCGGAAACCAATAATAACGAGATTGTATTTACCAAGCTGGATGAGGGAGATGTGATTTATTTCAATTACAAAATCAACAGTTATGGGCGCGGACGTTTGGGTAGAGAGTATTGGGACAAGGTATATTTTTCTTCTTATGTGCCTAAGCATATCTGTAGTTATAACTTGTTGATATCAGACAGTATTCCACTGTACTATGAGTATGTAAAAGGAGGCGGGATAAAGCCTAAGATCAGCCAGTATGAGCAGTTTAAGATGTACAGCTGGAAAGAAGAAAATATCCCGGCGTTGCGTAATGAATCGTATATGCCCAGTGTGAATGATATTGGTAAAGTATTGCACGTGTCGACCGTAAAAGATTGGGATGTGATAGGCGAGTGGTACAGCGATATTACACGGGTACAGTCGAAGGAGGACTTTGAGATTAACACGGCGTGGAAGGAAATTTTCCCGGCAGGTGTGGATAAGCTGGATGATGTTACCAAAGCCAGAAGGATATACGAATACATAGAAAAGAATATTGCTTATAGTTCAGTATCCTTCCGTCAGGGTGCTTATGTACCGCAGCGTGCGGGTAAAACGTTGGTAACGCGGCTGGGCGATTGCAAGGATTTATCCACCCTGTTCCTGGCGTTTGCGCGGAAGTCGGGGCTGGAAGCTAACCTGATACTGGTGAGTACCCAGGACTACGGCGAGCATAACATGCAGTTGCCTTCCATGGATTTTAACCACTGCATTGTACGATATAAAGCTGACAGCGTGTACCGGTATCTGGAATTAACGGATAATGCCTTGCCGTTTAGCTCTTTGTCTTCCGCCCTGGCGGGTGCGCAGATATTGAATATTCCGTACAATTATAAAGCGGGTGAGAAGATAAGTGTATTGTCTGGTGCTACCTTTGCTCCTAAGTCTGTTCGCCGCCGCCTGCAGGTAGATTTAACGGGTAGTGATCAGCGGATTATTTCTGAATGTGCCTATAGTGGAGAATTGGCTTCGCATATCAGGCATACCTATCAGCATAAAACGGCAGAAGAAACCAGGGATGCCGTGCAGCAGAGCATTAGCGGTACGTTTAAGAATCAGGTGGTATTGGATACTTTTTCTTTCCGCAATTTGGATAACCTGGAAGATACGGTGTGGCTGCGGACTACGTTTACGGTAAAAAATGATGTGATCAATGTGGGCGATTTCAGTATGATTAAACCTGCGTTTATGGACATTGTGGCTACGGCAGACATTTTTACACCGGAGGCGCGTGTGCATCCTTTTCTGTATGGGGATTATGAAAACACGGATGATTACAGTACGGAGATTCGTATTCGTTTGCCGGCAGGTAAACAGTTTGATCAGGTGCCAGGTAATGCCAGTTTGCAGTTGGATGAGATGAGTTATGCGCTGGCTTTCAAAAAAGAGGGAGATGACCAGTTATTGATTAACCGGTATTTTAAAACCAATTGTAATAAGATAGTGCCGCCGGAGGCCTTTAAGCAACTGGAAACATTTTTCAATGGAATTATAAAGGCGGAGCAAAAGTATGTTTCGTTTAAATAGTGGGAAGGGGAGCCTGTTGGTCAATAAAGGTGACTAAGAGGTATCCATCTCCCTAAAAATTATAAAGGGCAATAACTGTGAAATTATTTTACGTAACCAACTTGCCATGGTTACGGGGAATAAATCACCCGATTGCCCTTTTGTTATTTACATATGTTATTTTAATTATAAGATAGCATTAGGAGCGGGAAAAAAAAGATTCAACAAATAGTGAAAATAATAATATGAATTACTTTCGCAGACCGTTCATTTTAACGGTCTTTTTTTATCGAAAAAAATGATATTTTTCAAAACGCAAGGGGCTGGTTATCAATATAATTAGAATATATCGGTCTTTTTTTTCGTAGTCGCTTAATTTTGAAGATAAAAACGAGTATCTTTGCGCAAAATTTCAGAAAACGGTGATTTCTTTCAATTGGTTCAAACATAGAATGGTAGCACTTGTGATGGTTTTAGGCCTTCACGGTATTAGTAATTTTTCCTTTGCACAGGACAGTCATCATGAGAAAGTAGTGGAAGCCGCTACTGGCAGTGAGGGGACAAGTGAGCGCACGGAGGCTGAACCTAAGAAATTGGATATTAAGGAAACTATTTTCGGACACGTAAAGGATGCGCACGACTGGCATCTGTTCGAGCTGGGTGAAACACATGTAACTATTCCGTTACCGGTGATTATCCATAACCCAACACGTGGAACTTCCGTATTTATGTCTTCCGCTTTCCATCATGGGCATGAGTCGCATGACGGATACCGTTTGATTACTGAGCATTACCGTGCTGAAAAAGGGCTGGATGCTGCCAAATATCCAAGTGGTGATATTATTGCAGTAGATGGTAATGATAATCCAACTGGTGAGAAAATCTATGATTTGTCTATCACCAAGAATATCACATCCATGTTCATTGCTGCTATTCTGTTGGTGGTGATTATGCTGAATGTAGCGAAATCTTACAAACAACGTGGTTCCAAGAAAGCGCCTAAAGGTTTCCAAAGCCTGATAGAGCCGGTGATTATATTTATGCGTGACGAGGTAGTAAAGCCTAACATTCCTGGTAAAGGCGCTGCTAAGTATACTCCGTTTATTCTGACTGTATTCTTTTTCATCCTGATCAACAACTTATTGGGTCTGGTACCTGGTTCTGCGAACGTAACCGGTAATCTGGCAGTAACAGCTGCAATGGCTATTATCAGCTTTATAGCTATTATGTTGGGCAGTAATAAACATTTCTGGGGTCACATCTTCAATCCTCCGGTACCTATGGGTGTAAAAATCATCCTGGTTCCAGTGGAGCTGATTGGTATATTCACTAAGCCGGTATCTCTGATGATCCGGTTGTTCGCCAACATTCTGGCGGGTCACATTATCATTCTGAGCATTATCTGCCTGATATTTATATTTGGCGCCATGAGTCCGATTGCTGGTTTTGGTTTTATGCCGATAACGATCCTGTTCAATCTCGTTATGATGATGCTGGAGTTGCTGGTAGCCTTTATCCAGGCTTTCATCTTTGCTAACCTGACAGCAGTATTTATTGGTCAGGCGATGGAAGGTGGACATGATGATGCACATGCCGCACATCACTAAGCTGACAGCAATAGCTGACAGCTTCCAATTTTAGAAATAACTTTTTTAATAATTCAAATACATATTCATTATGGCACTTTTGTCTATTTTATTGCAGGCTGCTGCTGCATCTGGTCTGGCTAAAGCTGGTGGTGCTGTTGGTGCTGGTATCGCTGCTATCGCGGCTGGTATTGGTGTTGGTAACATCGGTAAGAGCGCTCTGGAGTCTATCGCTCGTCAACCAGAAGCTGCTAACGACATCCGTGCAAACATGATCCTGGCTGCTGCGCTGGTTGAGGGTGTTGCCCTCTTCGGTGTAATCGCTGGTCTGTTGGCGGTAGTTATGTAAGCCGAAACTTTTTACTGCATCCGGCGCACAGGGCAATGGATGCAGTAATCTTTTATGCCAATTTTGAAATTAGTTAGTATCAATATAACAACAATAATAAAATTCTAATTATATGGATCTGTTACAACCCGGGTTAGGCTTGTTTCTTTTTTCATTTATCATTTTCGTTATCGTTTTCCTGGTCCTGAAGAAATTTGCCTGGATTCCAATCCTGGCTACTTTGAAGGAGAGAGAAGATTCCATCACTGATTCCATTACTACAGCAGAAAGAGTGAAGGAAGAGATGGCACAGATGAAAGCAGAACATGAGCACGTGCTGGCTGAAGCGAAGGCTGAAAGAAGTAAGATCCTGAAAGAAGCAAAGGATGCGAAAGATATGATCATCAGCGAAGCCAAAACACAGGCGCAGGCAGAAGCTAAAAAGATCATCGCAGAAGCTTACACTGCTATCGAAAACCAGAAAATGGCTGCGTTAACGGATGTTAAGAACCAGGTAGGTAACCTCGTTATTGAAGTAGCAGAGAAAGTGTTGAGAAGAGAACTGGCTGATAAAACAGCACAGGAAGGTTACGTGAAACAACTGGCAGGAGAAATCAAATTAAATTAAGAGATTAACTTTTGACCTTTGGCTTCATTGCTGAAGGCTGAAAGCTAAAAGCTAAAAGCTATATGCAGAATCCCCGTTTAGCATCCCGGTATGCAAAATCATTGATAGATCTGGCACAGGAACTGAACCAGCTTGAAGCGGTGCATACTGACATGTTGTTTTTACAGCAGGTGATGAAAAGCAATCCTGATGTGGTGAGTTTGCTGAAAAGCCCGATCATTAAGGCTGATAAAAAGCAAAAAATATTAACCGCTATTCTGGATGGTCGTGTAAGCGCTACTACTATTTCCTTTATTAACCTGCTGGTGAATAAAGGCCGTGAAAGTGCACTGGCTGAAATGGCCACTGAGTTTGCCCGTCAATACATGGTGCTGAAAAATATCAGCCCGGTTAAAATCACTACTGCGGTTGCATTGGATAACGCCACACTGGATGTTATTAAACAAAAGATCGCCAGCGAAACACCTCAGCAGGTTCAACTGGAAACAGCTGTGAATCCTGATCTGATTGGTGGTTTTGTACTGGAAGCAAATGATCAGCTGTTTGATGCGTCTATTCTGCGTGATCTGAAAGACATCAAACAACAGTTTAACAAGAACATTTACGTATCTGACATACGTTAATCAATACAGCAGCCGCTGCGTACACGCAAAGCTGTTGTCGTTATACTAAATTTCTTTAACGACTTTTTTTTAAAATCATAATTATGGTTGATATTAAACCTGATGAAATTTCGGCGATATTACGCCAGCAGTTGAGCAACTTCAATGCTTCTGCCGACCTGGAAGAGGTAGGTACTGTATTGTCGGTGGGTGATGGTATTGCCCGCATTTACGGTTTGGGTAACGTAGGTTACGGTGAACTGGTTGAATTTAGCAACGGCGTTAAAGCTATTGCACTGAACCTGGAAGAAGATAACGTAGGTGTGGTATTGATGGGTCAGTCAGCAGGTATTAAAGAAGGTGATAAAGTACGTCGTACCAAACAAATCGCATCCATTAAAGTGGGTGAAGGTGTAGTTGGTCGCGTTATCAATACACTGGGTGAGCCAATAGATGGTAAAGGCCCATTGAAAGGTGAACTGTACGAAATGCCACTGGAGCGTAAAGCACCGGGTGTATTGTACCGTGAGCCAGTAAAAGAACCACTGCAAACAGGTGTAAAAGCAATTGATGCGATGATCCCTGTTGGTCGTGGTCAGCGTGAGCTGGTAATTGGTGACCGTCAAACAGGTAAAACAGCTATCTGTATTGATACGATCATCAACCAGAAAGAATTTTATGAAGCAGGTAAACCTGTTTATTGCATATACGTAGCGATTGGTCAGAAAGCATCCACTGTTGCTGGTGTAATGAAAACATTACAGGAAGCAGGTGCAATGGCTTACACTACTATCGTTGCTGCGAACGCTGCTGATCCGGCTCCGCTGCAGTTCTACGCTCCATTTGCGGGTGCTGCTATCGGTGAGTTCTTCCGTGACTCAGGTCGTCCGGCCCTGATCGTTTATGATGATCTGTCTAAACAGGCGGTGGCTTACCGTGAGGTATCCCTGTTGCTGAAACGTCCTCCAGGTCGTGAAGCATATCCTGGTGACGTATTCTACCTGCATAGCCGTTTGCTCGAGCGTGCTGCGAAAATCATCAGCAACGATGAAATCGCAAAACAAATGAACGACTTACCTGAGTCTATCAGACACCTGGTAAAAGGTGGTGGTTCCCTGACAGCATTGCCTATCATCGAAACACAAGCGAGTGACGTATCTGCTTACATCCCTACCAACGTAATCTCCATCACCGATGGTCAGATCTTCCTGGAAGGTAACCTGTTCAACGCTGGTATCCGTCCTGCAATCAACGTAGGTATCTCTGTAAGCCGCGTAGGTGGTAACGCTCAGATCAAATCCATGAAGAAAGTATCTGGTACCCTGAAACTCGATCAGGCACAATACCGTGAAATGGAGGCTTTCTCCAAATTCGGTGGTGACCTGGATGCTGCTACCAAAGCAGTTATCGACAAAGGTGCCCGTAACGTGGAAATCCTGAAACAAGCTCAGTTTAGCCCGTATGCCGTAGAAAAACAAGTAGCCATGATCTACCTGGGTACCAACGGTTTGCTGCGCGACGTTCCTGTTAAACAAGTTCGTGCTTTCGAAGAAGCGTTCCTGAATGAAATGCAGGTGCGTTTACCAGAAGTACTGGGCGAGTTCAAAAAAGGTAACCTGCCAGAAGATGGTATCAAGAAAATGGTTACTTTGGCTAACGAACTGAAACCAAGATTCGCATAAGCAGTTAATATCTGCCTAACATATTAAAGGGCTTTACCAGCAATGGTAAAGCCCTTTTTTTATGCGGGTTAAATAAATTGATATATTTAATAATATATAAGTATTCCTGTATATGGTATAAAATTCCCGTTTTTTTTTATTATTTATTTAACGGGCTGGTATACATTTGTTACGAAAACGTCCCGGTCAACCATCGGAAAACACACAGATTTTTATTTGTTCATAACCTCTCATTTTTAGATTACTACGACTTTTTACAAGTGATCATGATTGTCATGTGCCCCTGTCCTTGTGCTGGAACAGTACGTTAGACCTCCGATTTTTATTCGCCCCTTTTTGTTGCTAAAACCTTACTGCATGGATGTAAGTTTACTTTCCATCTCAACGTTGAGATGCGCATTAAAGACTACTATTCTGTCGTTTTCTTTGGGATGCGTATGCCTGATCGCCAGCGCGCAGTTCACTATTACACAGGACTTTAAAGGGAATTCACAGGGAAATATCACGCTGGGTGGTGCCGCAAAGCTCACCTCTGGTACAATAGATCCCGCAGGCCAGGGCTGGCTGCGACTAACAGAAGATACCACCAACCAGGTAGGTTATGCCTTCGTAAACCAGGGATTCCCTTCTACGTTAGGTGTCCTGATGGACTTTGAATATATTTCCTGGAGGCGAAAAGTGACTGCAGGCGCAGATGGCTTTTCCGTATTCCTGTTTGATGATGTAGTGAATAGCACCACATTCAGTCTTGGTTCAAGAGGTGGTAGCCTCGGATATGCACAATCCACCAGTACTGGTAATACCGGCCTCAGAGGAGGCTATATAGGCGTAGGCATCGATGAATATGGTAACTACTCTAACTGTAGTGAAGGAAAAAGTGGAGGACAATCTGCCAACTGTGGAACCCTATATCCTAATTTTATTTCTGCAAGAGGCCCGGGGCCTAACTATTCTTACCTTTCCGGCGTGAACGTGGGTACCTCCCTTGATTATGATAATACCACGGTACTCACGGCAAGACCCACACCCACCCAATTCTACCGGAGAGTACAGGTGATTCTACAACCTAATGGACTCGGACAATTTGTACTCACCGTAAAATCAACCACCACACCCGGTGGTACCCTCACTACATTGTTTGGTCCCCTAACACTTACTTCCCCGCCACCTGCACGACTCAAACTTGGATTCGCTGCTTCTACCGGAGGCTCTATCAACAAACATGAAGTGAGAAATCTGATCATTACCACACCTGGTAATATCCGTACACAAAAGCTGGTGAATAAAACGGTGGCTAAAGTAGGGGATCAGTTGGTATATACCGTGAACGTTTATAACGAAACTACTTCCGCCGTTAATAATCTCCCACTAACAGATATTTTTTCGCCGAACAATGGATTTAATATTACCAATGTAGCCTTCAGCGGCACTACCGGAAACACCGCAACAGGTTATAACAGTACCAGTTTATCGACTGCCTCACTCAACATGGTGGCCAATAGTGTATCTACCTTTACTGTAACCGGTACCGTTGCCAGTAAGCCCGCCAACGGCATGCTCACCAATACAGCTTATGTAGATCCTACGCCAACTGGCATCAGTGATGGTGATCCAACCAACGACACTTCGTCTGTAAGCACACAAATTATTGCACCTGACCTCAACATCGCGAAAACGCATACCGGTAATCTGAGAAAAGGATTGAGCGGTACCTATACCCTCAATGTCAACAATGTAGGCGTTGATGCCAAACCTGGTGTAAGTACGGTGACTGTCACGGACATCGTCCCTGCGGGGATGACCGCAGGAGCCCCCTCCGGCACCGGTTGGGCTTTTTCCGGCACTGGTAATAACATCACCGCCATCCGGTCGGATGTACTGGCCCCCGGCGCCGCTTATCCGCCAATTAGTATACCCGTTACCGTTGCATCCAATGCACCCGATAGTATTACCAATACGGCTACTGTTACCAACGAGTTTGATGCCAATACGGCTAACAATACCGCCAAAGATCCGGTAGATACGCGCAGGAATATGGATTTGCAGGTGGTGTCCCTGATCATGCCGCCCGGCAAGCTGGGGTGCCTGAATGTGCCTTACCAGGTGCAGGTGAATATCCGCAATAATGGCCCCGATTCCGCCGTAAACGGACGTTTGAACTTTAGTGTACCTACTGCCCTGAATAATATTTCGCTGGTTAGCAGAACCATCACCTCAGGCGGTGGCCGTTTTGGTACCGGTAGTTCCGTAAGCACTACGGGCTACGTAGATTCCGTGACACTAAGCAGCGGCGCCACCGCAAGATATATTTTTGCGGTTACCGTAACATCTCCCGCACCCGCCATGCTGGCTATTGCACAGGCCAGCCTGCTGCGTTCAGGCACTGATCTGGATATAGACGCATCAGATCCTGCACTTGCCATCCCTACTGATCCGCTGCACGAGTGTGATGCAGCTCCATCCGGAGGAGGGTGTAATAATATTTTGAGAGATACCACCTTTGTGAGCGGAGGAGTGTCACAGTCTAATGCCGGACCTGATCAGGTATTGTGCGGTGCAACTACCACTACATTAGCGGCTACTGCGCCGGTATCCGGTACCGGCAACTGGCAACAGGCATCGGGACCTAATACAGCCACCATCAACAACGTGGCCGTGGCTAATACCGGCATCAGTAACCTGATACCTGGTATCTATGCTTTTGTATGGACCGTCAGTAATGGCGGCTGTACGCCATCGTCAGATACGGTACAGATTACCGTGAATGCCCTGCCTACACTGGCTGTTGCCGGACCTGATCAGAGTCCGTGTAATGTTACCAGCGCTACATTGGCTGGGAATACACCTGTAACCGGTACGGGTGGCTGGCGACAAATCAGCGGCCCCAATAATGCGACGTTTGCAGATACTACAAATCCCACTACAGGTATCAGCGGATTAGTATCAGGAAGCTATACGTTTGTTTGGACTATTAGGAATGCTAACTGTACGCCTTCCATGGATACGGTAGTGATTAATGTGAGCCCGTCGCCGACCACTGCGAACGCGGGGCCCGACCAGCAATTGTGTAATGCAACCAGTACACCACTTGCCGGTAACACACCCACCGCAGGAACCGGCCAGTGGTCACAGATCGCAGGACCTAACACGGCTTCCTTTGCGAATGCCACCCAATCCAATACGGTGGTGCAAAACCTGCAGCCCGGCACTTATTCGTTGGTATGGACTATCAGCAGCGGCTCCTGTGCACCTTCGGCCGATACCATGCAGTTAATTATTGCTGCTGCACCTACCTCGGCTAATGCAGGTCCGGACCAGACGAAATATAACAACGGGCAATTTACCATCAGTGGTAATACGCCTGCCAGCGGCAGCGGCTCCTGGACAGTGGTGAGCAGCAATGCGGTGATTGGCAGTCCATCATCACCAACTACCACGGCTACTCTGCAACCCAATACCACCGCAACACTCACCTGGACGATTACCAATGGTAACTGTCCGCCGAGTATTGATACTGTCGTACTCACTTATACTTCCCAGGCAGACCTGAAAGTAACAAAATCTGATGCCGGCAATACCTACAAAACTAACAGTACATTAACCTATACCATTACCATTGAAAACGCCGGGCCATCAGACATCTACGGATTTACCCTGAAGGATACCCTGCCTGCCCTGATGACCGGTGCTTCCTGGACTTCAGTAGTTACAGGTACCAACGTGGCTTTGCGCCCGCTTTCTGGTGCTGGTAATATTATAGCTGCCAATGGCGATATTCCTTTTGCAGCAGGCAATAAAATAGTGATTACCGTAACCGGCACCGTTGCCGCCAATGCCATTGGTGGTAATGTGATCACCAATACCGCTACTGTTAGTAATCCAACAGGATTGCCAGATCCGGTGCCCGGAAATAATAGTTCTACGGTAACAGGCACTGTACCTAACAACCCGCCTATAGCGGTGAATGATAATTACACCACCATCCGGGATGTACCCGTGAGTGGTAACGTATTAACCAACGACAGCGACCCTGAAAATCAACCTATAACGGTATCGCCTACACTGATACAATCACCTGCTTCCGGCAGCGTTGTACAGAACACGGATGGCACCTTTACCTATACGCCAGCACCGGGTTTTGTGGGTACAGATACTTACATATACCAGGTGTGTGATAACCAGGGGGCTTGCTCCCAGGCTACGGTAACCATTACGGTGACGAAAGGAATGGCCCATCTTACTATTGCTAAAATAGCTACACCGGCTACTGCCAGTGCAGGAGGACCACTGACCTATACATTAACGGTTACCAATAATGGTCCGTCTACTATTTTAAGTACAGAAACCTTCTCAGTAGTAGATACGTTACCGGCAGGATTTATTGCCAGTACATTTACGCCTTCAGCAGGAACTTATAATAATGGCAACTGGACCGGTGTAACGCTGAAGCCTGGCGCTTCTGTGACATTGACCATTGCCGGAACTGTGGCTTCTTCCTTTACGGGTACCAGTCTCACCAATACGGCGAGTGCTACGCCGCCTCCAGCCATACCTGATTCTACGCCAGCTACTACAACGCTGGTAACGCCGGTTACCAAATCAGTAGAAGTGGTGGTGACGAAAACGGATAATACTACCACGTATGTTCCGGGAACCACTACTCAATATAAGATCACGGTGGTGAATAATGGACCGGCGGATCTTGTAGGAGCCACCTTCCAGGACCCACTGCCAGCTGGTATTACTACCGCTTCCTGGACTGCCGTAACTCCTCATGGTGGTCAGGCCAACAACTCCGGTAATGGGCCTATTAATGAGATAATCAGTCTTCCTGCTGGAAGCACCGTCGTATATACGTTAACGATAACTATTCCATCTAATTACACCGGTCCGTTAACCAATACGGCCAGCGTAGTGATACCATCCGGATATAACAATATTAATCCTTCAGGTAATAGTGCAACGGATACGGATACACCGACCCCGCAGTTTGGTTTGCAGGTAAATAAAAGCGGCCCTGCCAGTGCTGCTGCAGGTACATCACTGAGTTACGATATAACAATTGTAAACAATGGCCCTTCCGATGTTACGGGGGCTGCAGTAGCAGATCATTTGCCTACAGTGCTTCAGAATCCTATATGGACAGTAACAACAGCGGGTAGTGCCACGGCTTCGCAAGCCAGTGGTAATGGTGATGTTAGCTTCACTGCTGGTCTCCCTGCCGGTGCCGCTAATACCATTACTATCCATATCAGTGGTACCATAGATCCGGCGGCTGTCGGTACGCTGTCGAACACCGCCAGCATTACCCCTCCGGGATCAGCGCTGGTATTTTCCAATACCGTAAATACTGTGCTGGAAAGCAGCACGGGGCTTACTTTGGTAAAACAAGGGCCTTCCACAGGGCATATCGCTGCTGGCCAACCTATCAGTTATCAACTCAAACTCACGAATGCAGGTCCGTCTAATGCGGTTGGAATTGTTTTATCAGATGTAGTGCCAGCGGCTATTACAAATGTTAGCTGGGTAGTTAGCACCGCTGGTGCCGCCGAAGTAGCMGCTGGTAGCGCCAACAGCGGCTCCGGAAATAATATCAGTACCACTGTAAACATACCTGCCGGATTGGCGAATGTGGTGACATTACAAATCAATGGTACTGTAAGCTCAGCGGCCACTGATACCTTGCTAAATACCGCCACTGCAACGTTGCCCGGCAACACTACTGTTACAGCGTCTAACAAAACAGCAGTGGATAATAAACCCGGTTTGCAGATTGTAAAAGCTGGTCCTGCTACCGCAGATGCCGGAACGAATATTACTTACACCATTACGGTAAATAATAGCGGCCCTTCAGATGCTTTGCAGGCCGTGATTTCAGATGTGGTAGGTCCTACTACTATGACCAATGTAAGCTGGACAGCTACCGCTGCCGGCAATGCGGTTATCAATAGTGGCGCTACCGGTAACGGCAACACGTTATCTGTGAATGCTAATATCCCTGCTGGAAGCAATAACAGCGTGACGATTGTTGTGCAGGGTACTATTCTTTCCGGAGCCGCTGGAAGTATCCGTAATACGTCAACCGTAGCGGTAACCGGGCAGCAGCCGGTAGTATCAAACGAAGTGATTACACAGATTACCAATCGCACTGGATTAGTAGTTACTAAAACAGGACCAGTTACAGGTACTGCAGGAGGTTCTATGTTATACCTGTTGAAAATTACCAATACAGGTCCTTCTGACGCTTTAAATGCAGTATTGCTGGATACACTGGGCGCTATGATACAGGGTCCCGGAATTACAGCGATCAAGCACGGTAACGCCACTGTTGCTTCTTATCAGATCACAGGCAACATTGCACAGGTAACAGGGAATATACCAGCAGGAGATAGTAATTCCATTGATGTTATTATTCTTGGAAAAATAGATCCTGCATTTACCGGTCAGATAACAAATCAGGGATTCATTAGTGCGAATAACGGACCAGTCGTAAATTCTAATGTAGTGATCACTACGGTGGTTAACAAACCTGTTGTAACGATCACTAAAGCAGGTAAGGACACCGCTGTTGCAGGACAGCCGTTGAACTATGCCATATCTGTTGGCAATACTGGTTTGTCGGATGCTGTTAATATAAATATACAGGACGCTGTTCCTGCAGGTTTGTCGAATGTGAGCTGGACTACCTCGCTGGTGAATGGTGCTACTGTTTCCAGCGGCGCCACCGGCACTGGTAGCAATATTAACGTTACCGGCACTGTTCCCGCAGGTAAACAGGCCTTTATCACCGTCAATGTATCCGGAACAATCACGCCTTCTTTCACGGGTGATCTCTCCAATTTTGCTACTGCTACCGTCAATGGAGGTACGCCATTGCCATCAGACACCGTGGTAACGCATGTTATCAGCAAGCCATCATTGCAGATCACTAAATCAGGACCGGGAAGTGTTTCTGCCGGTGGTTTTATCCGGTATGCTTTGCAGATCACCAACTCGGGACCTTCTGATGCCGTGAATGTAAATATTACTGATCCGGTGAATGGAATAATAGAGGCTACCAGCTGGCTGACGTCTGTTAGCGGTGGTGCAAGTATCAGCAGCGGCGCCACAGGTAATGGAAATAATGTGGCGATGGTAGCGAATATTCCTGCAGGTACCGGTAGTATCATTGTTTATGTAGATGGAACTGTCAACGCAGGTGCTGCTGGAACAGTGAGTAACACGGCTACTGCTACTGTTGCCGGAATGCCTCCTGTCACGGCTTCCACATCTGCTGTGGTGATTAATGATCCGTTGATTAGTATCAGCAAAACGGGCCCTACGCAGGCTAATGCGGGAGAATCAATCAGTTATACACTGGTGGTGACCAACTACGGAAAATCAAATGCCAGAAATGTAAATATTAGCGACCTGGTACCGCCGCAGTTAACCAATGTAAGCTGGTCCACAACCACTGCCGGCACTATCACCGTGAATAGCGGTGCCACAGGTACTGGTAATAATGTAGCCGTACTGGCTGATGTGAACGCAGGTACACAAAATCATTTATTCGTTACCGTTACCGGAACCATTGCGCCCGACTTTACCGGTACGTTTATCAATAGCTCCCGTGCGGTGGTGAATAACAGGGATACCACCCGCAGTGATACTGTTACCACAACAGTAGCCAGCAAACCGGGAATACAAATCGTGAAAACAGCCCCAGATACAGTAGCTGCCGGAGGTATTATTACCTATACTATTACTACCACTAATATTGGTCCTTCTGATGCGCCACAGGTAGCTATTACAGATGCGCTGCCTGTTTTTGTGAAGAACRTCAGCTGGTCAGCTACAGCAGTGGGTAATGCAACGGTATTAACCGGCGGCGGTACAGGTAATAACGTGGTTGTTCAGGGTAGTATTCCTGCCGGCGCCAATAATATGATTACCCTGACCATTACGGGTACCGTTGATCCGGCCTTTACCGGAGATCTTAACAATTTAGCATTGGCTACACCGGGTACACAGCCATCTATTTCTTCCAATACTACGGTGACGCATGTGGTGAAAAAAATAGCGCTGGCGCTCTCTAAATCCGGTCCTTCCCAGGAAGCTGCCGGTGCGAATATTATTTATCTGCTGAGATTAAGTAATAACGGACCTTCGGATGCACCAGGCGTTCAGTTCTTCGATACTATTCCTGCTGCTATTAAAAATGTGACATGGACGGCTGTTAAAACCGGCGGCGCTGTGGTACTTACAGGCGCAACAGGTACTGGTAACCAGGTAGCCGTAACAGGTGATATTCCGGCAGGTGCCGCTACCAGCAATATCCTTATCCTCGTGAAAGGCGTAATAGATCCGGCATATACCGGTGTACCATTGCGGAACATTGCGTATGCATCTTCCATAGACCAACCAATACCAGTAAAGGACACTGCTACTACCCGCGTGCTGACACAGTCATTGCTGAAATTCAGTAAGAGTGGCCCTACGGTATTGTTTGCCGGTGACCCCGTTACCTATACCATTCACTTACAAAATGGCGGGCCTTCTGATGCAGTAAACGTGCATATTGGCGATGTGATTGATCCTGCTATCTTAAACCCCGCATGGACGGCTGTTGCCACTGGTACAGGTACCAGTATCGATGCCACCAGCGGCACCGGTAATATTAGCCTGAATGGAAATATACCAGCAGGTGCCGGTCATAATATTGATATAACGGTAACGGGTATATTAAATTCGAACTACACCGGTGATAGTATATTCAATAGCGCGGTGGCTACGCTTGCGGGTCAGCAACCTGTGGTATCTACTGTGAATACACTGGTGATGCGCCGGGCTAATCTGAGGATTGTGAAGAGCGGTCCTGGTACTGCTGCTGCCGGTGAAAAAATCAATTATACCATTACGGTCAATAACTATGGCCCATCTGATGTAACGGGCCTCACGATTACAGATATTATTCCTGCGGCCATATTACAACCGGTATGGACAGCTACCGCAGTAGGTACGGGAAGCACAGTCTCTGCTGCGAGCGGCACCGGCAATATTAATCTTACCGGCAATCTGCGGGCCGGAGCTGCTAATAGTATAACCATTACCGTTAATGGTACCATTGATCCGTCTGCAACTGATAGTAGTTTTATTGTTAATACCGCCACTGTAGTGCCACCGGCTAATTTTGAAAACACGAATCCGGTTAATTCAACTACAGTTACACTGGTTCGCAAACAGGCAGACCTGGTGATCGTGAAATCAGGCCCGGCCAATATTGCAGCAGGGCAAAATATTAGTTATCAGTTGCTGGTCACTAACCGGGGTATTTCGGATGTTACCAATGCCGTCATTAGTGACGCGATACCTGCGGGCGTGGCTATCACCAATGTAACGGTGACGACTACCGGCAGTGCCAGCGCTGGTACAGCGGTTGTTAATGGTAACAATATTACGCTGACGGGTAATATCGTTGCCGGTGCAGGTAACAGTATTGTGGTGAATATAGACGGCATAGTAGATCCTGCGGCTACCGGCACTATTACCAACACCGCTACCGTAACGCCTCCGGCAGATGTGCAGGAAACGAATCCGGCGAATAATACCAGCGCCATTAGTACCATTATTTCTACCAGTCTCGGATTACAGATCTCAAAATCCGGACCTGCCAGTGTAAATGTATTGGATAAGATCACGTATACCATTGTATTAACTAACAGCGGTATTTCTGATGCCGGTGAAGTAACCGTAACTGACGTAGTACCAACAGACATTACCGGGGTAACGTGGTCCGCCACAGCAACCGGTAATGCAGGTGTTTTATCGGCTGCTTCCGGAAGTGGTAACAATATTAATTTAACTGCAAGGGTAGGGGGTAGTAACTCCGGCACTATCACCATCATTGTTACTGGCACGGTGCGTGTACTGGCTGCTGCCACTATTACGAATACAGTGACAGCCACTGCCAATGGTAGCAGTTCAAGCACCGTAGTAACTTCTGTGAATAATTCAGTAGATCTGCGCATTAATAAAACAGCGCCTACCGATATCGTAGCAGGAGAAGAAATTACGTATGTGGTTACCGTCACCAATGCTGGTCCGGCAGATGCCATCGGCGCTGCTATTACAGACGCCATGCCTGCCGCATCAGATGTGCAGAACGTTACCTGGACCGCTACGGCTACCGGTGGCGCCAATGTTACGCCTACCAGTGGAACCGGTGCTGCAGGTATCTTCCTGGCAGCTGATATTCCAGCTTACACCGGTGTTGTGACCATCACCATAAAAGGCACCGTAAATCCGGCCACTACAGGTATAATAGAAAATGCGGCAGCTACCGTTCCCGGATTTGGTCAGGTAGATCCAACACCTGCACAGGTGCTGGTGAGTACCAATGTAACCACTACGCCGGGCTTGTCTGTGGTGAAATCAGGACCTGCACAGGTAATTGCCGGCGATACCATGACGTATACGCTGCTAATACATAATAACGGTCCATCAGATGCCACCGGTGTTACTATTAAAGATACCATACCAGGCGCCGTAACAGGTGTTACCTGGTCAGCTGCTATTAATAATGCCACTATTACTGATCCGGGTACCGGCGCAGGTAATATAGTAGCTATTACAGCTGATATCCCTGCTGGTGGATCTGTTACCGTACATATCGCAGGTAAAACAGATCCGGCTTTTGAAGGCTCCATGATCAATCATGCGGTAGCGAGTGGTAACGGACAAACATCTGTCAGCAATGATGTACGCACGCTGGTGCAGAATAAACCGGGTCTTACCATCCGTAAGTCAGGACCGGCCAAAGCCGCTGCTGGCGCACAAATTTCTTATGCTATTGCCATTGCCAACAACGGATTATCTGCTGCCAATGGTATTACCGTAGCCGACGTGTTACCGGTGAATCTGAAAAATCCAGTATGGTCAGCTACCGCTGGAGGCAGCGCTGCTATCATCGGTGGTGATATTAATAATCATCCGGGAGATGTGAGCTTCAAAGCCAATGTACCGGCCGGAAGTGGTAACACGATTGTAGTCAACATCAGCGGTACTATCGATGCCGCCGCCACCGGCAGCTTAACCAATATCGCCAATGCTACGTTGGCCAATGGCACACCAATGGCCGATACCGTTGTTACCCAGCTGACTACACAAACCGGCCTGCGATTACTGAAAGCAGCGCCGGATACTGCTACCGCAGGAACTACTATTACTTACACAGTAGACGTGTATAATGATGGACCTTCCAATGCGGTAAATGTGAATGTGGCAGATGTAATACCTGCACAGCTGAAAGACAGTAAATGGTCTGCTACTGCAGCCGGCGCCGCGGTAGTACATGGTGGTAACCTGCAACAACAGTCCGGTAATGTTGCCTTCACCGCTGATATTCCAGCAGGCACCAGCAACGTAGTACATGTGATGATTACCGGTACTGTACAATCTGATTATACCGGTGCGGTGAATAACCAAGCCACTGCTACTGCAGGAGGGGTGAATTATCTTTCTAATAATGTGGTAACACATGTGGTAAGCAAACCAGGATTACGTCTTGTTAAGTCTGGTCCTTCCACCGGCATTGCAGGTGATGCCATCAGTTATAGCATCATCTTAACGAATGACGGACCATCAGATGCCGCCAATATCAAAATAGCCGACATACTGCCTGCACAGATATTGCAACCGGTATGGTCCGCTGCGGCCACCGGCGCCGCTGTTATTACCGGAGGTAATGTAACTAATCAGTCCGGCGACGTAAACCTGGTAGCGAGTGTACCGGCAGGAGCAGGAAATCGTGTAGTAATTAACGTTAGTGGTACTATACAGCCTTCTTTCTCTGGCAATATCACTAACCTGGCAAGTTATTCACTGAATGGAAACAGTGTGAATACACCACCGGTGATCACGGCCGTAACTAAACAAGTGAAGTTAAAGGTGAGCAAATCAGCGCCAGACACCATCGCTGCTGGTAGTAAAATCAACTATACGTTATTGATTACCAACGAAGGATTGTCTGATGTAAATAATGTGCTGATCAGTGACCTGGTACCCGCTACCATTCAGCAGGTGAGCTGGAACGCGGTGGCAACGGGAGCTACGGTTAATGGTGTCAATAGTGGAACTGGTGGCAACATCAACGTCAACGCCAGCATACCGGCAGGTCCGCAGCGGAATGTGCTGATCAATATCAGTGGGGTAGTAACGCCTTCCGCTACCGGTATTATACAGAATAAGGTAACCATCAGTGATAATGAAAAAGTAGTGGCCGGCGATTCCGTGAATACGCACATCATCAATAAACCTGGTGTACAATTCACCAAATCCGGACCACGCACCGCTGTAGCCGGAAGCGCTATTAATTATACCATCACGCTGGGTAATACCGGTCCATCTGACCTGATAAATGCGAAAGTAGCAGACCTGGTACCTGTGCAGATAGGAAACGTTAGCTGGAATATTACCACAAAGGGAACTGCTGCATTGGCGAACGGCACCCCTGTTTCCGGTACCGGTAATCAAATTACATTCACTGCCAACGTTCCCGCTGGTACGGATAACGAAGTGGTTGTATTGGTGGCAGGTACGGTAGCACCTGGCTTCGTGGGTGATATCACCAATACAGCTCAGGCTACAGATAACGGTAACGCTTATACGTCAAGTGTTAAAACGACTGTGCAAAATTCGGCCTTACTAACCATAGAAAAAATAGGACCTGATACAGTGAGTGCAGGTAATAGCATCAGCTATGTTATTACCGCTATGAACCAGGGTCCATCAGATGCCAGTGGCATTAGTATCACAGACCTGGTACCAGCGGGCATTACTAATGTGAGCTGGACCGTTTCTCCTTTTGGTAGCGCACAAATCACCAGTCCGCTTTCCGGAACCGGTAATAATATCACCGTTAACGGAAACATTCCGGCAGGAACAGCAAATAAAATACAGATTGTAGTGGATGGACTTATACCGCCAGATGCCATCGCGGAATCTGTAACGAATACAGCTACGCTCAGGAAGCCGGATAATACCACCATTAATAGTACGGTGAATACGAAGATCCGTCAGTTGACGGCGCTGACTATACGTAAAGTAGCACCGGCTACCGCGAATGCGGGTGATAGTCTTCGCTATAATATTACGATCGCTAATGATGGACCTTCTGATGCGAAGAATATACAGATCACAGATCTGGTAAGTGATACGCTTAGCGGCGTAAGATGGATGGCTACAGCTACCGGTAATGCACAAATTATTGGTGCCGCACAGGGAACCGGAAAGAATGTATCTCTGCGTGCAAATATCGGTGCTAACCCAGCGGATGCCATCCAGGTAATGGTGGTAGGAAAAATTAATCCTGACTTTGTGGGCAGGATTACCAATACTGCTACCGTAGCCGATGCTGCCGGAAAAGTGAGCAGCGCTGCGGCCAGCACTGCAGTAGGTAGCAAGCCATCGCTGCATATTACCAAAACCAGTGCGGGCAGTGTTAACGCCGGCGATACCATTCATTATCTCATCACTGCTTCCAATGATGGACCTTCCAATGCTGCGGGAGCAACCATTACAGATAATGTACCAGCTGTCATCACCAACGTTAGCTGGACAGCTACCGCCAATGGCGCTTCTCAGGTAATTGGAGCTGCCAGCGGCACCGGTAATAGTATATCAGTGAAAGGCAATATAGCAGCGGGTACAGGCAATACGATTGTGGTGAATATCACCGGTATAGTGCCTGCCAATGCAACCGCTACGTCGTTGTCGAACATTGCAAAACTGAATGACTCCATTCCAAGTGATTCTGTGATCACGCCTGTAACGAAGAAACCGAATGTGCATGTGGTGAAAACAGCTCCTGCTACAGCTATTGCAGGTGATAGCCTCAAGTACACTATTACCGTTACAAATGATGGCCCATCCGATGCAAGCGGTGTGAAGATCAGCGATATTGTTTCTGATACACTCAGTGGCGTAAGCTGGACCGCGAGTGCCAGTGGCGCCGCGCAGATTATTGGCAGCAACAGTGGTACGGGTAATGTAACGTTGACGGGTAATATTTCCGCAGGTACGGGTAACGCGATTAACATACAGATAGCAGGTAAGATCAATCCAGACTTCACTGGTACCATCACCAATACGGCCGGTGCTACAGATGCAAATAACAACACAACTACCGGTACCGCTACTACGCAGGTAACCAGTAAATCCGCATTAAGCATTACCAAAACCAGTTCCGGCAGCGTGAATGCAGGTGATACCATCCGTTACGTGATCACGGCATCGAACGCCGGACCATCAGGTGCTAAGAACGTAAGCATTGCCGATGCGGTGCCATCGGCGATTACGAACGTTACCTGGACAGCCACCGCTAATGGTACATCTCAGGTAATAGGTACCGCCAGCGGCAGTGGTAATACTGTATTGGTGAAAGGCAATATCGATGCAGGTGCTGGCAATACGATAGTCGTTAACGTTATGGGTGTGGTACCAGCCAATGCAACTGCTGCTTCATTGACAAACATTGCGATACTGAATGATTCTATTCCAAGTGATTCTGTAATCACGCCTGTAACGAAGAAACCGAATGTACATGTGGTGAAAACAGCTGCAGCTACAGCTATCGCAGGCGATAGCCTTAAGTATACCATCACGGTTACCAATGATGGCCCATCGGATGCCAGTGGTGTGAAGATCAGCGATATCGTTTCTGATACGCTCAGTGGCGTTGGCTGGACAGCTAGCACCAGTGGCGCAGCGCAGATAATAGGTAGTAACAGTGGTACAGGTAATGTAACGCTGACGGGTAATATTTCCGCGGGTACTGGTAACGCCATTAACATTCAGATTGCAGGTAAGATAAATCCTGACTTCACAGGTACCATCACGAATACGGCTAGTGCGACAGATGTAAATAACAACACTACTACCGGCACCGCTACTACGCAAGTAACCAGTAAGTCGGCCCTGAGCATTACCAAAACGAGCGCAGGCAGCGTGAATGCAGGAGATACGATTCGTTATGTAATCACGGCTTCGAACGCCGGACCATCCGGTGCTAAGAACGTAAGCATTGCCGATGCGGTGCCATCGGCGATTACGAACGTTACCTGGACAGCTACCGCTAATGGTACGTCTCAGGTAATAGGTACCTCCAGCGGCAGTGGCAATAGCTTATTAGTGAAAGGCAATATCGATGCGGGTGCTGGCAATACGATAGTCGTTAACGTCATGGGTGTGGTGCCAGCCAACGCCACCGCTGCTTCATTGACAAACATTGCGATACTGAATGATTCCATTCCAAGTGATTCTGTGATCACCCCTGTAACGAAGAAACCGAATGTACATGTGGTGAAAACAGCTGCAGCTACGGCCATTGCAGGTGATAGCCTCAGGTATACTATCACCGTTACGAATGATGGTCCATCTGATGCAAGTGGTGTGAAGATCAGCGATATCGTTTCTGATACACTCGTTGGTGTAAGCTGGACAGCGAGTACCAGTGGCGCAGCGCAGATAATAGGTAGCAGCAGTGGTACAGGTAATGTAACGC